>SVTA01000052.1 GCA_015064005.1 Oscillospiraceae bacterium | reverse complement strand
GAGCCAAGCACCAGCCCGCCGCCAAGCACGCGATCAAGCTCGCAAAGACCGGTGGCTGTGCGGATATAGGAGGGCATCTCCAGCTCCTTATAGGGGGTGGCGTGGCTTTCTCCCGTGCGTGCCGTCATCGCGTGGCGCGCGGTCGCCGCCGCAGAGGCAGCCTTTGTGGGCTCCTCTATCACATCCTCTACAAAGCTGTTCCAAGCGCCACAGCCCGTGCATTTTCCCATCCATTTTGGAGAGCGCGCACCGCACTCGGAGCAAACATAAACGGTTTTCAACTTCATACGGAACTCCTCCGTTTGATATTATTACTTTATGTATATTATATCATCCCTTCAGCCCCGGCGCAAGAGCTCTCCTCCATTTTTTTGGAAAGAGCGGCAAAAATCGCAAACGCCAGCCGTCGGCGGTACTCCTCCTCCGCCAGCATTGCACATTCCTCGGGAGTGGAAAGAAAACCGCACTCTATCAAAATAGCAGGCACCGGCGATTTGTTCAACAAATAGATGCCGGAGGTGGCAGCCTTGATCTTGCGGTGATTATCTGGCTGCAGTAGTGTTCTCACGCCATCCTGCACGGCAGCGGCAAGAAGGGCAGCCTCCGCGTGGTGTCGCGCATACCATACCTGCAGCCCGCGGCACGCGACACCGGGATAGCTGTTCATATGTATACTGATCAAAATACCATTCGGGTATTGCGCGGCTATGGCAAGTCGGTTTTGCAGATCAGATTGCTTTTTGTGGCCCTTTTTTGTGCCCTCATCATAGAGCAAACGGTCCTCGGTGCGGGTTTCCACAACCGTATAGCCGGCGAGACGAAAGTAAGTGGCCAGCATGCGCGTGATGGAAAGATTCAGATCCTTCTCCAGCGTGCCATCGCCGCCGCCAGCACCTCCGTCCTCGCCACCGTGGCCGGCATCCAGAATGACGGTGGGCAGCGTTGAGCTGCTTGCAGCCACCGTACTCTTTTTCAACGGCAGCAGAAAGGACGAAAGATAAGAAAAACTCAAAGCAATCGCAAGAGAGAGCAGGGAAAAGCACCAAAGCCAACGGTAACCCTTCATATCGTTTCACCTCGTTTTTTATTTCAAATATAGCGTGCGAGGCAAAAAAATAGAACGAAAAAAGCGGTCGCAAGACCGCTTTTCACATTCTTAAAGATTCTCAAGATAATTGACGACGTCACCGACGGTCACAAACTCGTTTGCGGAATCCTCGGAGATTTCGATACCGAACTTGTCCTCGCACATCATCACGAGGTCGGCAAGCTCGATGGAGTTGATGTTCAGATCCTTGGAAAGCTCCGCATCCATGGTAATGGTGTCCGCATCGATTTGTAATTCATCTACCAGAATCTGTTTAACCTTTTCAAACATAAAAAATCCTCCATAGCGTTCTGCCCGCTAAAAGCGGTATAACATCATTATTATATATGCCCTTGGGTGTTTTGTCAAGGCATTTTCCCGAAATTGAGTCAAAAAGTGACATTCCTGCCGGAAAAGTTGACAAAAAACGCCATTTTCGATATAATAAGAGTAGTTTACGGAAGGGAGCGGCGGTTATGGGAATTTTACGAAAAAGACCTCTTGCGGCAGGGTGTCTGCTGCTGATACTTTGCACGGTTCTTGCCTACCTTATCCCCATTGCCGCACTACTTTTACTGATTGCCTCGATCATAGCCATTGGTGTTCTGATCTTCTTATGCACGAAGCGCGGACTTTCCTACGGGCGGCTGTACCTTCTGCTGCTCTCTATTGGCGCGCTGCTGGGATGCGGTCGGACGCTGGTGACTGTTGTGGGGGTAAATCAGCCTCTTGAGCAGAGAGTAGAGGAAACACTGACGGTTCAATGCGAGGTAGAGGAGATACAGTACAACAGCGCCTACTCCTCCACCGTACTTGTTTCTGTGTGGGAGCTTGAGGGCGAGGCGGCATCCGGCAAGGCTGTGCTGCTTTCAGAAGCTGCCACCCCCTTCAGAGAAGGCGATGTGATCTCCGGCCAATTTATCGTAACGGCGCTGGAGGAAGCCGACATTGCCTATCCCGCCACCTACCGCGCCGAGGGGTGCATTGTGGCACTGATCGCAACAGCGGATACTGTCCCTACACTGGAAAAGAGCGGCTCCGGCGGCATTCGCTTTACAGCAAGAAGACTGCAGGCATTCCTTTCTGATGTGATCAAAAATCATGTAGACGGGGAGGAGGGAAAATTGCTTTCCGCGTTGCTGCTGGGCACAAAGGAGGAGCTTTCCGATCTCACCGTTCGCCATTTCAGAAGGGCAGGGCTTTCCCATCTACTGGCGTTGAGCGGATTGCATCTTGGCATTTTGGCTGGGCTGCTTGATCGCCTGCTTTATATGGCAAGACTTGGGAAGAAGGCTCGTATGGCAGTGGTGCTGTCTACGATGATGCTGTATTTGATGATGACCGGCTGCAGCTATTCGATGCTGCGCTCTGTGATGATGCTGGCCACGGTGTATCTTGCCTTTTGCCTGCAGGAAAACGGAGACGCCCTGACCGCGCTGGCGCTGGCCGGTGCCGTGATACTGCTGATCTCCCCTTATGCTATTTTCAGCGCATCCTATCAGATGACGATGCTTGCCACCTTTGGCATCCTCAGCTTTGGCGGTATTTACCAAGCTATTGACAAGCATCTGCCTCGGGGCAAGGGCGTGCCGCGACTATTGTTGAAGCTTGTTCGGCTGCTGATCTCCTCGGTGCTGCTGACCGTATCCGCATCCGTGGCGGTTTTACCGGTGCAATGGCTCACGTTTGGTGAATTCTCGCTGGCAACGCCGCTGTCCAATCTCCTGCTGACGCCATTGGCGGCGCCTCTTCTGGTGCTGGGGCTTTTGGTGCTGTTTGCCTATCCGGCACCGCTTTTTGGGTGGTTGGCCGAGCAGCTGGCAGGCTTTCTGCTGCGCGCAGTAGCCTTTATCGGCAGCACGGATTGCGTTCTTTCTCTTTCCTATGATTTTGTGCCCTATCTTCTGATCCCGTTTTTTGCGATCATGTTGGTGCTGCTCTTTGCAGATCTGCATAGGTGCAAAGGAATCGTTCTCCTGCCCGTGCCTCTGCTGATCGGCGTGTTTGCACTATGCCTTGTTTTACACCAGCAAGCCCTTTCAGGGCAGATTGCGGGTACGTACCGGGTAGATCGCAGCAATGAGGGCATTGTGCTTTCAAGCACGGCGGGCTCTGTGATGATCGATATTTCAAGCGGCAGTGCCACCCAGCTGCAACGAAACTGGATGCTGCTGCAGGAAAGGGGAGAAACCGAGCTTGATATCCTGATGCTGACCCACTATCACAACGCCCACGTCAAAGCCGTCTCTCGCTTTGGCAAGCGTGTGCTGATCAGATCCCTCTGGGTGCCGGAGCCAACCACCGAAGCCGATGAGGCTGTTCTTGACAGCCTGCGGGAGGTGGCCGAGGAGCTTTGTATTTCACTCACGGTTTTTCCAAGAGAAACGGTGCTTTCGGCCTTTGGAGCCGGCACACTGACACTCTCCGCTCCGCTCTACGAAAAGCGCTCCACACAGCCCGCTTTTCGGCTACGGATCACCTACGGTGACGATATCCTCTGCTATGAAAGCGCTGCCTATTCGGAATTTGCGCGGCATGCGGGACATACCTCCGCAACGGCTGAGGCCACCTTGTACGTACCCGGCTCTCACGGCCCACTTCCTAAGAAAAGCATCCTCCTCGCGCAACCCCCAAAGGATGCTCTTACGGTGCTGGTGCCGACTGCAGATGTTGCTCTGCAGCTGCCGTGGAACGCGGACACTAACTATATTTATTACATGTCTACGTATTCCTTTACATTTCATTGAGGCGTTTTTTGTCAAATCTCTGTATTTCGCATAGAATGGTAGGGAAGAGCTCTTTATTCTTCGCTCTATCCTTTTAAGGAGGAACTTTCTATGGGAGATAATAGATTTTCCTGTACCGGTAGCTCCGGCAGAGAAAACCTTGGAATCGAAGCGAACCGTATTCTGGATGCCTGCCGGGATCGGGATTGCTTTGAGGACGTTCGTGTTTTTCTCACCGCGGCCGGTGACGACGTCATTGCGCGTACAGGTAACGTGCGCGTCAAATGTGTGGAGATCGTCGGCTCCAATATCACGGTAGATAGCATTCAGTTCAACCGCGGCTTTTATACGGTTACCGTTCGCTTCTACGTGCAGTGTACGCTTGAGGCCTGTGTTCCCATTGGGCAGTCGCAGGAGATCAGCGGCATTGCGGTGTTGGAAAAGCGGGCTGTGCTTTTTGGCGGTGAGAGTAATGTTCTCGTATTTCGCAGTCAGGGCAGCGGCAGCTTTTGCTCTCTACCCGAGCCTGTGACCTGCGGCAATAACGCCCCTGAGGCCGTGGTAGAGGCGGTACAGCCTATCGTCCTCAATTGCCGGGTGGTGGAGGCCTCTGAGGGATGCAGCTGCTGCTGTTGCTGCTGTGATGTACCGCAGGCGGTTTGCGATGTGCTCAACGGCCCCCTCAACGACGAGGATACCGACCGTTACCTCACGGTTTCCCTCGGCATCTTTTCGGTGATCCGTCTGGTGCGCCCCGGTCAGCTTTTGGTAGAGGCTACGGAATACTGCCTTCCCGACAGAGAATGCTGTGTACAGAGCGGCGAGGATCCCTGCTGCTCCTTCCGCAATATGCCTTTCCCGGTTGCGGAATTTTGCCCTGTAACCACCACGGCCACTCCCGCTTCCGGAAACAACGGCAACGGACGCCGCCGCTGCAACGATTCCTGACCGGACAGCGTCTGTCCAAAACGATCGCATCGACAAAAAGCGCATCGGGGTAACTCCCGATGCGCTTTTTGTCAAGACTCTCCTTGGCGGCGTTGCTTACGCCAGCGGAAGGGAGAGCATTGATATCTCTCGCGGAATTGATTGTGAAAAAAGCTGGTATTTTCATAGCCCACGGCAATGATGATATCACCTACCGGAAGATCGGTTTCATCAAGCAGGCGAATGGCCTCCCGGAAGCGCGCCTCCTGCAGCAAGCGACTGAAGGTCATGCCGCAAAGCTCACGAATACGCTTGGATAAATACGGAACACTGAGCCCCAGCTTCTCTGCCAGCTCACCAAGGGTTGCGGTGCGGAAATCCGTGCGCATATAGTCCTCAATGCGCGCTTGCAGCAGCTCGGAATCCGAACGGTGACGAACGGTAGAGATCATACATTCCGGCAGCTCGGCAAAATGGCGCAGAATGAGTGAAATGGTAGATTTCAGAATATCAACGCTGACAATATCCCGCCCAACCATGGCGTAGGCGAGATTTTCAAACAGATTTTCCAGCGGAGGTACGCCCTCGGTAGAGAAAAGTATGTATTCCGCCTCGCCGTTGGAGCGGATATTTTCTGCCATAAAGGAGGAAAGCGGGCAGGAGGCGGGAAGAGCAGAGGCGAAGGAATGGAAGCACTCCGTAGCCAGCATGATATTGATGGCAATATCCCCGGCGCCGGTTTTGCGCACGCTATGCTGGGTGTGACGGTTCAGCAGCAGCACATCTCCGGCCTTGGTTTTGACCTCTCTATGCTTGATGACATGCGTCACCTCGCCGGCGCAAACGTAGGTCATCTCCACGTAATTGTGACCGTGAGAAGGGAAGTCTGCAAAACGGGTATGGCGGCGCAAGGAGATCTGCTCGCCGTCCTGCATCAGCCGGTGGCTATTCACAATAAACTCCTTGGCAAATGCGGTGTACAGCTTTTTATTGACCTTATGCTCGCCATCAAGAATGCGAGCCTCTTCCTCATTGATCTGGGATAATTTTTCCAAAATATCAGGCTTCATGGCGGCCTCCCGTTCAAATTTTCCGCTTTTATTATACAACAGAAAATCGCGTTTGGCAAGGCGTTTTCTTAAATTTTGCTCTATTTTTTCAAAAATTGTGTTCCAAGAAGTCCGCAAATGATCAGATTTTCTTAAATTCCACTCTATTTTACGCCAAAGCGTGTCCCATTCGAGAAAGATTTGCCGAATTATAGACCAAACAGCTCTACTAATAGGTCATTTTTTCACGTTTTCTATCGCTTTAAACAGCGCCGGGGCAGCAAAAGCGGCAAAACCGTGGTCAAAGCTGCCCTTGGGCTGTCGATATTCCCAAAGCGTGCCGGTCTTTGCTATCATGTCGCCAAAGAAGCCGTCCACCTCGTCGATCAGCAGCTGATACTCCTCGAGCTGCAGCAAAGCCTTGATACGCAAATAGAGGCCAATAAATGCGTTGACCGGTACAAAGCACCGCTCCCTCCGGATCTCCTCAGCGGGGAATCCACCGCGCACAAATGCGCGCAGGGTATCATACCTTGGATCTTGCCAATCCAGCCCGCCAAACAAAATGGCATAATACTGTCCGGCCTCCGAGGCGTTTCCTGTGTTACACAGCACACCGTCCACACGAACCGCGTTATCCACGAACAGCTTGCCGTCGAAGGAAAAGGTCAGTGTGGCTTTTCTGATTTTTTCTGCCTTTTCCTCCCATTTTTCAACGCCAAATAGCCGTGCGGCGGTCGAAAGTGCCGCAGCATACAAAAAATTAGTGGGGTAATTCACATCCTGTGTCCAATCATTGGCAGAGGACCATTCCACAAAATTCCAGGAGGGCAGTCGCTCCAGCAGTCCCAGCTCGTTTTCGTATTCGCCAAAGAATGTCAAGATTCCCTCCACGCTGTGCCGGAAGCGCTCTTTCGGGATGCGCCCGCCGCGTTTGGTGAGGAAATCTTCCACTTCTAAAATATACCACAGATTCCATTGCGGAATAAATTCCACCCTTGCATCCACACCAGCGCGATCCAGTGCCTTGATATCCGAGGGGTAGCACATGGGCAGCACGCCGCGGGGCAGTTCGCCGCTTGCGGTATCGTACAACAGGAAATTCTCCAAAAACGCCTCCTCAACCGGGCTTTCACCAAAGAAGAAATGCTCCGCCTCGCCGGTGAAATAGGAGTCGCAAAGCCATCCGGCGCGTTCTCTGGAGGGGCAATCGCTGAAGAGATCCACTGCATTGTGTGCCAAGGTGCGGAGCGCCGCCTCATAGAGCGCCCGATGCTTTTGATCCGACTCCTCAGGCCGATAGGCGCGTGCCGTATCGTGCATAAAAGCCGTCATACCGAAATCGTGCAGGATGAGATGTCCGGATTTCACCAGGATCACCGCAAACCGCATGGTGTACGGCTCAAAGGAAAGACGCTGCGCATGCCCCGGCGCCAGCACATATTCCAGCACGTTTTGTACGTTCATTTCGGTAAAGGAAAACCGGTTTCCCTCGCAATATTCCGAAAAGCCGATCACCACGTCGGCACTGTCCGCAATTTCCGCTGCAAAACGTAAAAAGCCGCATTCGATGCGCCCGAAATCAAACAGCGCATACTGACCTGCCGAAAGCGAGAGGGGAAGGGCGGCATCAGCTGCTTCTGCCGTCATGCTTTGTTGCTGGATCCAGCGATAAGGATGGAAGAAAATCAGCTCGTCCGGAAAGCATCCCCAGTACTCGTCGATCGGGAAAGAGGAGCGCTTTTCACGGTAGGGAAGTGTGCTGTCATATGCAAATCTGCCGAAGGCAGCAGCCTTTTTCAAGCAGATCTCCTCATACGAGGGGTACGGTGCCACGCGATCGATGATTTTCACGGCAGCATCCAGTGTGACGGTGGGAATCTCCACCGCAGGCGCGGGAGCAAGATCGTTCCACACCTCTCCAAAATGCCGTTGTCCCGAGTATCTCTCTGTAAACTGCTCCTTTTCGTACATACGGCGACCGATGAAATCTCTGCCGCTGTAGGCAAGCGCCTCATCGCCCCGACGGAGCTCTGCCATCAAGAAGGAGTCCTGCTTTACCGTGGAAAGCGAGCGACAGTTGTATCCGGCAACCTCGAGCTGTATGAGGCTACCGCCCTCCCGATGGTATTCCGAGAGGGGAATGATATCCTCTCTTGCATAGCCCTTTGCAGTTCTGGCGGGGCCAAATGCCACAAGCTGACCGTTCACGAGAAGCCGATAAAAGGTGGCCGCTGCCACGTGAAGCGAGGTCCCCCTCAGATCCAGCGCCTCGCACGTAAAGGACACGAAGCAATTCTGTTCTTTTGAAAGCCCCTCCAGCCAAATCGGCCTTGCTTTTTGAAACATTGTTACCTCCTTGCAAAAACGCCGGCAAAACCAATCACAGGCTTGCCGGCGTATACTTGCGTTAATTTGATTCTCAGAACATCTGCACGTAAGCCTCACGCTCGGCACCGACGGAAACGTACTTGATCTTGCAATCAACCAGCTCCTCCAGCTTCTTCACGTAGGCCAGCAGCTCCTTGGGCATATCTTCCACAGTGCGGCAGCCGGAAATATCGCAGTTCCAGCCGTCAACGTACTCGATCACGGGCTTTGCCACGTTAAGGGCGTCACCCATGGGGAACTCCGTGGTGCGTACGCCGTTGATGTCGTAGGCCACACAGATCGGGATCTTTTTCATATAGGAAAGGATATCGGTCTTGGTCAGAGCGATCTCGTCAGCGCCCTGCACACGGCAGCCATAGCGAGAGGCAACCACGTCAAAGGGACCGACGCGGCGGGGACGACCGGTAGCAGCACCGTACTCACCGCCGGCGCGACGCAGCTCCTCAGCCTCCTCACCGAACCACTCGCAGGTGAAGGGACCCTCGCCCACGCAGGTGGAGTAAGCCTTCATAATGCCGATGACGTTGTCAAGGCCGATGCCGGGGATACCGGAGCCGATGGGCGCGTAAGCGGCAATGGTGGAAGAGGAGGAAGTGTAGGGGTAAATACCGAAATCAATGTCACGCAGGGCACCGAGCTGCGCCTCAAACATAATGCGCTTGCCTTCCTTGACCGCGTTGGTCAGGTAAACGCCGGTGTCAGTGATATACTCTCTGAACATATTGGCGTACTTGGTGAGCCAAGCCAGCATCTCGTCGTAGGAAATGGGATCTGCCTTGTAAACGCCCTCAACCATCAAGGACTTGTAGGCAACAATGCCCTTGAGGCGCTTTGCCAGATAGTCCAGATTGAGCAGATCGCAGGCACGGATGGCCTTCTTCAGGTACTTGTCGCCGTAAACCGGGCCGATACCGCGACGGGTAGAGCCGTACTTTTCACCGGCGAGACGCTCCTCCTCCAGACAGTCCAGCTGCACGTGGTAGGGAAGAGTAAGAATGGCACGGTCGCTGATCTTCAGATTGGCGGGAGAAATCTCAATACCGGCCTCACGCAGGCGGCCGATCTCGCCCTCCAGATGTGCAAGGTCGATGGCCATGCCGTTGCCCATCACGCAAACGACGTCGGGACGAAGAATGCCGGAGGGCAGAAGGTTCAATACGAACTTGCCACGCTCGTTGATAACGGTGTGGCCTGCGTTGTTGCCTCCCTGATAACGAACGACGATGTCCTGCTCCTCGGAAAGAAGGTCGACCATACGTCCCTTACCTTCGTCTCCCCAGTTAATTCCAACAATAGATGTAAGCATAACGCTACCTCCAATTTTATTCTGACCAATATATTATAACAAATTATTCCTCTTATTGCAACAAAAAAGTAAATTTTCTGCAGCAAAAAGAATAATTTTTGTCACATTAAAGATTAAGTTTTGCCCTAATGCGAAAAATCAGCGGTTTTGACGCAAAATTTCAAACCCCAGCACCGTAGCAGCAGAGGCAGCGGAAAGGGAGCCGCGAAAGCTCCTGCCGTAATCAATGCGCACCGTTACGTCGGCCTCGGCAGCCACCGCTGCGGAGATGCCGCGCTTCTCACCGCCCACCACCAGCAATATCGGCTTTTTAAGGGGGGCATCGTACATAGAAACCGCATCCCTGATACCGGCACAGGCTACGGTGTAGCCGGCGGCTCGTGCTGCAGAAATGGCCGCCATCGTATCTCCGGCAAAAAGGGGTAGCGCCTCCGAAGCACCTGCGGAAGCCCGCGCCACAACGCCTGCGGCGGTCATCCAGTTGCGCTCGCCAAGCAGCACACCGTCGCATCCGGCAGCGTAAAGAGAGCGCAACGCATAGCCGAAATTATAGGGATCCTCAATGCCCTCAAGCAGGCAGAGAAAGCCGCCGGCGGGCAGCACCTCGGGGGTGGGGCGGGGAAGCGTGCGCTCGCCGCAGATGGCGATCACGCCGCCGTGAGTGTTACCAACGGTCAGCTTGTCGATCTCCTCGGCGCTGACCAGCTCCAGCGGGATCTCCATTTCTGCGCATTTTGCGCTGAGAAAAGCAAATTCCCGGGCTTTTTTTGCCTTTTTGGCGCGGTCAAAGCGAACCTCGTAGATCACGCGGTCGTTGGTACCTGCGGCCTTTGCGGCAAACAACGCAGAAAGGGAGGTCATCCCCTCCATTACGCTGGAATCGGCAAAGCGGATATCTTCCTTAATCATAAAGCGGCCTCCGGTTCTGTTTGTGGGCAAAGCTGCATAAGATGTATCAGACACCCACCGCATTTTTGTTTCGTTCCTCTTTAGTATAACAGAAATGCGAAAAAATTTCAACAGAGAAGAGAAATTATTATGCAAAACTTTGACAGCGCCAGTCGACCGGAGCAGCTGGGGTATTACATTACGCGCAATAAGGCAACCGTGCGCGAGACCGCAGCATATTTTGGAATCAGTAAAAGCACGGTACATAAGGACGTGACCGTGGAGCTTGCCAAGCAAAACTGCGGATTATATTCAGAGGTGAACGAAATTTTGCAGCAAAATAAAAAGGAACGGCACCTGCGAGGCGGAGAGGCCACACGCAAAAAATACGAGGCAGCCAAAAATCGGGGGAGGCAATAATTTGCCCCCTCGACCTTTTTGGATACACGAAATTATACAAAATGCAAATTTTGTATAAAAAAGGGAATAAAAAATGCCAAAAAGGAGCCAATGCAGAGGCGCTTATCCATGGAAATCTCTTTGGGAGTCTTTTTTGACGTTCAGCGCTTGATGACGTTAAAATTTCTGATACGGCACGGACAACCTCATTGCTGTCGCTGTTTTTCGCTGTGACATAATGCAGTAACCATTGTAGTCTGGCGCTATGCAATGAAAAATTTTTGTGCACAACGGACTCTCCATCATCCTCGTTAAAAAAATTCGTTCCGCATTTTTCGTATCTCGTCATTTCTCTCGCAAGCGCCGATGAAAATTTTCGTTACCAACGGACTCTCCATCGTTCGTGCCGAAAATTTTCGTTCTGTATTTTTCGTCGCAACGAACACTTCATTGTCAGCGTCAAAAATTTTCGTTCTGTGCGACTTGTTCGTTAAAAATTTTTCCGCTCGACGGAGACTTCATGATTGACACCCAAAATTTCTATTCAGTTTTTTATTATCCGCCAACGGCTTTGGCGCTTTCATCCATCGACGGCACTCCAAGCGCGATGAAATTTTTTTATCCCGCTGTACTCTCCATCGTTTTTGATGAAAATTTTGAACGCTTGATACATCGTCCTCCTCCCCTTGCGCTCCCCTGCCGAATTCCCTTTTGATATGATTTTGTATAATTCTTATGCGAAAAAGCAGCGTCCGGTTTTTGTTCCAATCCACTAAAAAAAGCTCTGCTTTTCTGTATCAAATGCCGAATTTTAAAAAAGTATTTGCTTTGATGTCAAAGTTATGTTATACTATACTGGAAGACATAGGGGAAAGCCGCCGATTTTAGCGTTTTTGGGCGCTGGCAGTACCCTTTTTGTGCTGAAAATTTACATATCGGAGGTTTTTCCAATGGCCATCAAAATGCGTGTTCTGTACGCTTCCAACAAGAAAAAGATCGTTTCTATGGCACAGATGATCAAGGCAGAGTTCGACCTGCCCGTAAACGCCGTAGACAAAATCGAGCAGCCTGCTTATCCCTGCGATAAGGAGCGAATCGTTTTCCTGATGTTCTCCCTGAAGGGCGAGCCCAGCGACGTGGTACGCCGTTTCTGCGGTGAGCTGAACAAGGGTCGCGCCAACAACGTAGCGCTGATCGTTGACGGCAACGAGGCCGCTGCCAACAAGATGAAGGAGATCCTCTCCGCTGCCGGTACTTCCGTGGCTGACGAGGTATTCTACGTAAAGACCTCCTTCCTTTCCTTCCTCGATTCCATCACTCCCGAGGAGAAGGAAGCCCTGCTCGCCTACGCACACCGCATCGTAGATAATCTGCAGTAATCATTCCCTTTCATCATAAAATCCGGGCGGACATCCCAGAGATGTCCGCCCGGATTTTTCGTTAACACAGCTTGATCAACTCGGCCAAATCGGTGTAGCCTTCTACCGCCTGCAAATGGCCATAGCGACACGCCTCGACCAAGGGAATCTGTATATCACATCTTCCTGCCGCTGTCATATTATCTTTCAAATCTCCGATTTGGACGATAACCTTTTCAAAACATTGCTTCCCTGCTCTTTTTTTACCGTTTTTTATAAAAATGTGTTGCTATCCTTGATATTTTATGCTATAATAAGATATTATATTATTTCACGCGAGGTGCACTATGAAATATTTCGTTCTCATTCCGGATGGCATGGCCGATGAATCCATTGCCGCTCTGCAAGATAAGACCCCCATGGAAACGGCTGTAAAGCCCTGCATGGACGCACTGGCCAAGTCGGCCTTTGTCGGCACAGTTTCCAACGTGCCTGAGGGGATGGTGCCCGAAAGTGACACCGCCAATCTTGCCATTCTTTCCTACGATCCCAAGACCTACTCCAAGGGGCGCTCTCCGCTGGAGGCCGTCAGCATGGGCATCGATATGCAGCCCGATGAAACCGCTTACCGCTGCAACGTGGTCACGCTCAGCGACGAGGGCGAGGACTACGACGACAAGATCATTCTGGACCACAGCGCCGACGAGATCACCACAGCCGAGGCCGATCAGCTGATCCGCGCGCTGCAGGAGCATTTTGGCAATGACACCCGCAGATTCTACACCGGCGTCAGCTACCGCCACTGCCTCATCCGCAAAAACGGCAACGATACTTATCCCTTTATGCGCCCCCACGATATTCTCGGCAAGCGCATTGGTGAGTATCTGCCTGCCAAGGAGGGCGACGGCCGCGAGTTTTACGATCTGATGCGGGAAAGCTTTGATATTTTGAATCACCACCCCGTCAACGAGGCGCGGCGCGCAAGAGGTTTGAAGCCCGCCAACTCCGCCTGGTTCTGGAGCCCCGGCAAGAAGCCCCAGCTCCCCTCCTTCCGCGAGAAATGGGGACTTGACGCTGCCGTCATTTCCGCCGTTGACCTGATCAAGGGCATCGGCCTTTGCGCCGGCATGCGCTCCATTGACGTGGAGGGTGCCACCGGTAACGTGCATACCAATTACGATGGCAAGGCCGCTGCTGCCATTGAGGCATTCCGTGACGGCTGCGACTTCGTTTACGTACACGTGGAGGCTCCCGACGAATGCGGCCACCGTGCAGAGCTTGAGAACAAGGTGCGCTCCATTGAACTGATCGACAGCAAGATCCTTGCTCCCGTGCTTGCATACCTGAAGGAGTGCGGTGAGGAATTCAAGATCATGATCCTGCCCGATCACCCTACGCCCATTCGCCTGCGCACCCATACCATCGATCCGGTTCCTTTCCTCGTTTACGCATCCGATGCCACCTGCGAGGGCGTTTCCTGCTTCTCGGAGCGCGCCGCCGCCGCAAAGCAGAACTACCTGCCGAACGGCTATCGACTTCTGGAGCTGCTGACCCAAAACAATCTGTAAGGAGATCGCTATGTCAGAAACCAAGCAAAAAAACGCCTCGGTCAAAAAGCCATTTGCCATTGCGGCGCTGGATTACGTGGAAATGTTCGTGCTGGCCGCGGTGGTGGTCATTCTCCTGCTGACCTTTTGCGCCAGACTTTGCGTGGTCAGCGGTGACTCCATGAAAAACACGCTTTTCCACGGCGAAAAGCTGGTGGTCTCCAATCTGTTTTACACCCCAAAATCCGGTGATATCATCGTGCTGCACCAAACCGGCGCCATCTACAACGAGCCTATCGTCAAGCGTGTGATCGCCGTTGGCGGCCAGCACGTGCGCATCGATTATATGAACAATAAGGTCTACGTTTCCGATGACGATACCTTCACCGACGATGAGATCATTGACGAAAGCGGCTACGCTTATTTTGATAAGGGTGGACAGTGGAAGGAGGCGGCCAGCCTCACCTCTCCGGAGGACTTTGCCGTGCCGGAGGGACACATCTTCGTTTTGGGCGATAACCGCAACGTATCCGCCGACAGCCGAACCGAGGAGATCGGTATGGTGGATGCCCGCCGGGTGCTGGGCAAGGTGCTGTTCCGTCTTTCTCCCTTTCAATCCTTTTCGTGAGGTAAACGATGCCAACCGATATTATACAGTGGTTTCCCGGCCACATGGCCAAAACCAGACGACTGATTGAAGAAAACCTCAAGCACGTGGACATTGTCATCGAGCTGTTGGACGCCCGCATTCCGCAGAGCTCCCGCAACCCGGAGATCGAGCGCCTCACCGCCGGCAAGCCGATGATCACGCTGCTGAACAAATCCCAGCTTGCCGACCCCGACGAAACCGAAAAATGGCGCCGTCATTACACGGGAGAGGGACGCATCTGCATTCCATTTGACTGCGTAGGCAAAAAGGGTCTTGACAAGCTGATGCCCGCCATTCGCACGGTGCTTGCCGATAAGATCGAGCGCTATGACCAAAAGGGCATGAGCGGCCGGCGCCTGAAGGCGATGGTGGTGGGGATCCCCAACGTGGGCAAGTCCTCGCTGATCAATCTTTTGGGCGGTACCAAAAAGGCCAAGGTGGAAAACAGACCGGGTGTGACCCTGCGTCCCCAATGGGTATCTACTGCCGAGGGGCTGGATCTGATGGATATGCCCGGCGTGCTGTGGCCCCGCTTTGACCATCGTGAAACCGGAGAAAACCTGGCCATCACCGGCGCCATCAAGGACGACGTGGTGGAGCTGCTGA
>SVTA01000051.1 GCA_015064005.1 Oscillospiraceae bacterium | reverse complement strand
GGACGGAATAGAGCTTGTGCAGTTTTTGAATGCCATTTTTCCAATGGCAGTTACGGGTTTCCCGTTGTGGGTTTCGGGGATATAAAGAATGCTGGCATCGTGTGAGCCGAGCCCGATCACGGTAAAGGTGCCGTCTGCATTTTCGGCGTAGCTCAGATCGGCGCGCTGGCAGCGAGTGCAAACGCCGTTTTCAAAGCTGTGTCCGAGAGCGGGAGCCACCGCTTGCTGACAATCGGTGCAGCGTTGATACGCGGTACAGGTGGCGGGTCGGTTGCTGGGCGTGCAGTTATGCCACTTCTTGATCTTGCCATTTTCATCGTAGCACCAATAGCTGCCCCCGACGTTGGTATTTTCCCCTGTGTAATAATACACCTTCATTGGATCAAAGAGGCTGTCGGGATAGTGGGAACCGTCCGGGGAAAGAATGCGCGCCCCCTTGTAATAGACGGATTCCAGCCATTCGTCGTAATTGTATAGGAGATCTGTGGTCTGGATATTTTCAGGAATGGTCATAGTGGTCACGCTTGTGCAGATGGCAAAAGCTCTTGCGGAAAGCTGCGTCCAATGGTCGGGAATGTCCAGATGCGTCAACAATTCACCGTTCAGGTGCAAATGAATCTGTCGCCTCACTTTTCCGTAGAAATCCAAATCATAATACTCTTTATTGGGGATATGCTTCGTGTCTGCAGAGAGCCACTGATCGGGATCGGTAAGGTATAGATCCGTAATGCCGTTGCAGTAGCGGAAGGCATCGGTTCCAATGGTCTTGATGCCGTCGTGGAACGTAACGGAGCGCAGCTTTTTATAGCCCGCAAAGGCATAGGAGCCGATCTCCGTGATCTCCTCTGAAATGACGAGATCTGTCAGCAGCTTGTTGTCAAAATAAGCGTTGGTGGCACAGCCGATGGGAGTGGCGGCTTCGGATGGGAAGGATAGCCGACACCAGGCCGCAAGATCGGATAAATAAAGATCCTTTATTGTGGAGGAGGCGAAGGCACCCGATCCAAAGAGCTTCACGGTAGCGGGGATATACAAAGCGTCTAATTTGCAACCGGAAAATGCAGCTCCGGCAATATCAAGCGTTCCTTCCTTGATTGTATAGCTCTTGGGAAGCTGCGCGCTATTGACGCTAAGCAGATGCACGCCGAAATACAGTACGCCATTCTCCCAGTAGGCGGGAGTGTCATAGAAGGGGGTGCCGCGGAAGGCATCTTGGCCGATTGAAAGTGGCTTGTCGGGAATATAGAAGACGGCCAGTCCCGTACAGCCATCGAACGCGCTTATGCCAAGCGATTCCAGCGTATCGGGCAAAAGAGCGTCCGTCAGCGACGAGCAGTCCTGAAACGCATAATGACCGATGGCTTGCAATTGGTGGAGAGAACCGACCGTTTGCAGCGCTGTGCAGCCCAGAAAAGCATAGGAGCCAATGGCGATCAGACTTTCCGGGAATGAAATGGTGTGCAGCGTCGTGCAATTCTGAAAGGCATTGGCAACAATGGCAACCGTACCCTTTTTAACCTCGTAATGGGCAGGAAGTTCCTCCGGCTTCACCAAAAAAAGGTGCCGGTCGAGATATAATACCCCGTTTTCCCATTGGGCGATGCTGTTCAGATATGCGGTATTGTCGAAGGCAGTGGGCGCTACGAATAGATCCTTTGCGGGAAGATTGATCTCTGTCAAAGCCGTGCAATTTTGAAACGCATTTGCCCGAATGGCGTTCAGCTTGCTGGAGAAGGTGATGCTCTGCAGCGCGGTGCAATTGTAAAAGGCATAGTATTCGATATACGCTACGCTGTCGGCCATTTGAAGGTTTACCAGTGCCGTGCAGTGGGCAAAGGCGTAACGTTCAATGGTGGTAACGCCTTCCGGAATCACCACTTCCTTGATTAGATCGCAACCGTAAAAGGCATTTGCTCTGATCTTTGTTACGAGATCTCCCTTCGGAGAATGCATGGGGATCTCTACCCGTTCGGCGGTGCAATAACCGGAGTATTCCACCGAGCAGGTACCGTCGCGGTTAGGCTGGAATACTAATCCGTAATCCTCACTATACGTGCCGCATGCGTTGCAAATACGCTTTTGATTATAATCGTGAGGAGCGGGATTGAGGGGTTTCGTTTGGGTTTCGCCGCAGGTGCAGCTTGCGGTGAGCACCCCCTCCGTGGTGCAGGTGGATTTCACGGTGACCGCGTAATCGGAGAACTCGTGGGTGTGGCCATCGCCAGATCGACAGCCGCCAAAGAAAAGCACGGCGGCAAAGAGGAGGATGGCAAGCGGAATAAAGCGTCGGTTTTTCATAAAATTCTCCTTTCGTATGTAGTTCATATATAGGTACGGTGGTAGAAACGGCAAAGGCGCAAGCGGAGTGCTCCGTTTGCGCCTCTTGTGTTTCAACGGTCGGCTGAAATACGGATGGCGATTTCACGGACACTGTTGGTGATACTGCCTACAGTATAACGGTAAAATGTGGCCTCCGTTTGTCTGATTTGTCAACAAAATGTAAACAACTTCTGAAAAACGCTGAAAAAGCGTCAAGGATTTATACGATCCTGTTCCGGTCACACCCGGCAAGGAAGCTTTGAATATTCGCCGCCATGGTGCCGACGCACCGGGCGCGGGCCTCGGCGGAGCCCCAGGCCATATGGGGGGTCAGACACACGTTTTCTCGCCCCGTCAGGCGGGTAAAGGGGTGATCCTGCGAAAATGGCTCGGTGGAATACACGTCTACGCCAAGGCCGCCCAGCTTGCCCGCTTCGATGGCCTCGGCCACCGCCGCCTCGTCGGTGACGGCACCTCTTGCCACATTGATGAGAATGGCACCGTCCTTCATTTGCGCGATTTCCGCTTTTCCGATCATGCCTCGCGTTTCCGCAGTCAGCGGCACGTGCAGGGAAACAATATCGGAGCGCTTCAAAAGCTCCTCAAGCGGCACTTGGTGGAAGCGCTCCTGTAGCTTGCGACGGCAGAGCAGCACCCGGCAGCCCAGCGCCTCCGCAATCTCCGCCACGCGGGTGCCGATGGCGCCACCGCCCACCACGCCCCAGGTCATGGAGGAAAGCTCGTGAAATACGGGCGTCAGGTGATTGGCCACGCCGCCCGCAGTATACGCGCCGGAATGCACGTGATCCCGATAGGCGGTGAGGTGGGTGGCGAGGGAAAGCGCCATGGCGGCGGTGAGCTGTGCCACGCTGTCGGTGGAGTAGCCCGGCACGTTGTATAGGGCAATGCCGCGGCGCTTGCAATAAGCGGTATCGATGTTGTCGTATCCCGTAGCCGAAACGCAAATCAGCCGCAAACGGTGCGCGTTTTTCAGGCTTTCCTCGTTCATTTTCAGCTTGTTCAGCACAGCTACATCGGCGTCAGCAAGGCGCGCTGCCACCTCGCTTTGGTGTGTGCTTTGATAAACCGCTGTTTCCCCCAGCGACGTGATGGGGGAAAGGTCAATATCCGCCCCCAGCGTGGCGGCATCTAAAATCACAATTTTCAAGGCGCACCCCTCCTTATTTTATTCCTCTTTAGTGTATCATTTTTCGCGGATTTTGTCAACCGCGAGCCTTACTTTGCAAAAAATGCAAAAAATCCTCATTTTTGACTTGGCAAATCTCGTTTTTTGTGCTATAATATACTGTTGTTGAAAAAAACCGAAAAATCGGGAGGAATCAGTATGAAGCGAGAGGATTTACGCAACGTTGCCATCATTGCTCACGTTGACCACGGCAAGACCACTTTGGTGGATCAAATGCTGAAGCAGGGCGGCATCTACCGTGAAAATCAGGAGACCGTTACCCGCGTGATGGACTCCGGCGACATTGAGAAGGAGCGCGGTATTACCATTCTGGCCAAGAACACGGCCGTTCATTACAAGGATGTGAAGATCAATATCGTAGATACCCCCGGCCACGCCGATTTCGGCGGCGAGGTGGAGCGCGTGCTGAAGATGGTCAACGGCGTCATTCTCCTGGTGGATGCCGCCGAGGGCCCCATGCCCCAGACGCGCTTCGTGCTGCAGCGCGCGCTGGAGCTGAATCACCGCGTCATCGTGGTCATCAATAAGATCGACAAGCCCGATGCCCGTCTGGGCGAGGTGGAGGACGAGGTGCTGGAGCTGCTCATTGACCTCAACGCCTCGGACGAGCAGCTGGACAGCCCCATTCTCTATTGCTCCGGCCGTGCGGGTACCGCTTCCCGTAAGGGTGACGAGGAGGGAACTGACCTTACGCC
Source organism: Oscillospiraceae bacterium (assembly GCA_015064005.1). Classification (GTDB taxonomy): domain Bacteria; phylum Bacillota; class Clostridia; order Oscillospirales; family CAG-272; genus Firm-07. The sequence goes on along the minus strand of SVTA01000051.1, from coordinate 10,771 downwards.
CCTTTTTGAAACCATTCTCGACTATATCCCCGTGCCCGAGGGCGACGAGGATGGTGATCTGCAGCTGCTGGTGTCCTCCATCGACTATAACGATTACGTAGGCCGCATCGGCATCGGGCGCATCGAGCGCGGCGTGATCCGCCAGAACCAGACCGCCATGGTCTGCAATTACCACTCCGATAAGGCACCCAAAATGACCAAGATCGTGTCCATCTATCAGATCGACGGTCTCTCTCGCGTCCCGGTGGAGGAGGCAAAAATGGGCGATATCGTTTGCTTCTCCGGCGCGGGAGATATCACCATCGGCGATACCATCACCTCCACCACCTGCCCCGAGCCCTTGGAGTTCATCAAGGTCAGTGAGCCGACGATGGAAATGACCTTTGCCGTCAATACCAGCCCCCTTGCGGGCAAGGAGGGCAAATTCGTCACCTCCCGTCAGCTCCGCGAGCGTCTGTACCGTGAGTTGATGCGCGACGTGTCACTTCGCGTGTCCGACGGCGATACCACGGATGAGTTTAAGGTGGCCGGTCGAGGCGAGATGCACCTCTCCATTCTGATCGAGAATATGCGCCGCGAGGGCTACGAGCTCTGTTGCTCCAATCCCCGCGTGCTTTTTAAGGAGATCGACGGCGTGAAATGCGAGCCGATGGAGAAGGTGATGCTGGACGTGCCCATGGAGTTCGTTGGCCCCGTGGTGGAGAAGCTCGGACAGCGTAAGGGCGATCTGCTGGAGATGAATCCCATTGGTGATCGCACCCGTATCGAGTATCTGATCCCCTCCCGATGCCTCATCGGCTACCGCTCCGAGTTCCTTACCGCCACCCACGGCGAGGGTGTCATCAATACGCTGTTTGACAGCTACCAGCCCTATCGCGGTGAGATCCCCATGCGCTTTACCGGTGCGCTGGTGGCCTCCTGTGACGGCGAGACCACCCGCTACGGCCTCTTCCACACGCAGGAGCGCGGTAATCTCTTCGTCGGCCCGCAGACCAAGGTCTACGAGGGCATGATCGTGGGCATGAACCCCAAGAACGACGACATTGCCGTCAATCCCTGTGCCGAGAAGAAGCTGACCGCCATTCGCTCCGCGGGCGCGGACGAAAAGCTGCTGCTGACCCCGCCCATCATCTTCTCCCTGGAGGAGGCCATTGAGTTCATCACCGACGACGAGCTGATCGAGGTCACGCCGAAATCCATCCGCCTGCGCAAAAAGATCCTCAATACCGAGCTGCGCATGAAGGAGACCATGCGCATCCGCCGCGCCCTGCAGGCAGGGAAATAATCAAGAAACCGCATAACAAAAGGCCGCCCGAGGGCGGCCTTTATCTGATTGCATTTACATTTCACAAACGTCAAGGCGCGGACGCTTGAACCATCTTCCGTTGGTGAAGTCGGGCATTTCTTGGGGCGCGCCGCCTGCTTTTATGGAGATTTCGGAAAGCACCGAAACCGCCTGCCACGTGGCGCCGTCGTAGACGTCGATGGGCATGGGCGTACCGTTCTTCAACGCATCCACGAAGGCCTTATAGGCAAACCAGTCCATGCCGCCGTGTCCGGCTGCCAGCACCTCCGGAGTGACCTCCTTCCAGATGGCGGGCAAAAATTCCTCCTCGTATTTCTTGGCGTTATTCAGATTTTCCTTGTAATAATCCGCGGGCGACCAGTTTTCCTTTTCCCCGTCAAGGAATACGGAATTCGTCTCCTGCATGTACAGTCCCTTGGTGCCGCGCACGGTGAACTCGCGGCTGTAGGAGCGGGGAAGCGTGGTATCCAGGCGCAGCAGGATCGTTTCGCCGCCGGCGCAGGTCAGCACGGTGGTGACGATGTCGCCCTGCTTGAAGCGGGCGTTCTTCATCTCCTCGGTGGCATCCTCGCGGGTCTTGATGTATTCCTCCAGCCCCACCGCCTTGGTGGCAAAGGAGGAAACAGTCAGAATGCGGTTGCCGCGGTTGATATCCAGCAGCTTGGCGATGGGGCCAAGCTCATGGGTGGGATAGTTCTCGCAGCAGCGGTTCAGGTAATTGTCAAAGCGGTAGTGCCGGTTGACGTGGCCGTAGGCTACCTCGTTGCGCAGATCATGGCCGTAAGCTCCCGCGCAGTGCACGATGGTGCCGAACATATTTTTTCTTGCCATGGCGGTGGCCAGCAGCTCGTCCCTGTTCCAGCAGCAATTTTCCATAAACATATAGGGCGTGCCCGTTTCCTCCTGCACACGCACCAGCTGATGGCAGTTTTCGAGGGAATACTCGCACCCCACCTCGCTTGCCACCGCAATACCCTTGCGCATGGCGTGAATGGCGATCTCCGCGTGGGTGCTCCAATCGCTGAACACAAAAGCGGCGTCAAGCCCTGCGGTGTTCAGCGCCTCCTTGTAGTCGGTGTAGCCCTTGGCGTCTCCGCCGCATTCCTTCACCTTGTCCACACCGCGGGCGAGTCTGTCCTCGTACAGATCGCATACGGCAACCACCTCAATATCCGGGTTTTTCAAAAGAACGCCCTTCAAAAGGCCAAAGCCGCGTCCTCCCAGACCTATTACGCAAGCACGAATCATCGTTTTTCCTCCTCTGTGCGTTTTTTTCAGTATAGCACAGAAAAATGCGCTGCACAATGTGTAAAATTGTCATAATACTGTCTTTTTTTAGCATTTACATTTGAAGAAAAGTGTGGTACAATGGTTTTGAGGTGATGAAATATGGAGAAATTCCTTCAGTGCCCGGTGCTGGTACGGCATTTTGAGACGGATGGAGATTTTGGCTTGCCCAACGTGGGATATAACGATTTTCACACGGTGCGCCCCGCGCACTCCTTCTATATGCAAAAAAATTACACGTGGCATTTCGTGCTTTCGGGTAGGGGAACACTGGAAATCGGAGACCGGCGCTATCATCTCGCGGAGGGAGATATGTTTTTTATCCCTCCCGACACCCGTATGCGGTATTATCCCGCAGACGAGGAGCCGTGGGAATATGTATGGTTTACGCTGCGTGGAGAGGCGGTGGCACGGTACGGCGCGTTGCTCGGATTTTCGCTTCAGAACGCCGCCAAGAGGTGCGAAGCAGCTGCCGGCGCCAAGCGTGTGCTGCGTGAGCTGTTTGAGGCGCTGCTACAGGATAGATGCGGCTATTTTGGCGTGCTTTCCGCCTTTTACCGTTTGATGGAGATTTGCAGCACGGGTAGGCGCGCCGAGGAGATCCAGAGCGTCAAGCGTATGATAGACGATAGCTTTTCGCTCCCCTCCTTCAGCATTGATCAGCTTTGCCGGAACGCCGGCATCAGCCACGCCCAGCTTCTGCGCCGATTCAAAAGAGCTTATGGCGTTACGATGATCGCTTACGTTCTGCGTAAGCGTATTGAGCTGGCCTGTGAACTGCTTGAGACCACCGACCTGCCTATCCGCTCCATTGCCTTTTCCTGTGGCTTTGCGGATGAGATCCATTTTATGAAATGCTTCAAGAGAGAGAGAGGACTCACTGCCACCGCGTATCGTAAGAGTCAGCAGGGGAGAAGGTAACGAAAAGCTCTCATATCGTTGGTTTTTTGTAAAGAATAGCGTATAATACAATCGACAGACAAACCGAAATTGCATGAAGAGGCAACATTCGTATTTCGAGATGCATAAAAGGAGGAGCGCAACAATGAGAACGTTTTTCGCGCTCAAAACGAAGCTACCGTACGATTCCGACGTGCTTGAGCATAAGGATCACCCCGACAGATCGTTGAGATCTGTCGGGGTGATGTGTTCTATGGAAGGCGACCGGAGGACGCTTTTGGCTTGCGTCAAACCTCCGGATTATCCGCATACTCGCGGCGGAAGCGTGCCCACAGGGGCGCGGCAACAAGGCAGAGCACAAGACCCGCCACGCCGATGATGGCCCACAGCAGCACGGTCATATTCCACCCAAAGCCCTCCGCAAAGGCGGCGAAGCCGTAGGTGGCAAGAGCCGAGCCCGCGTAGGCGGCGGCGTCCAGCACGCCCGTGAAGGTGGAGATTTTTCCGCTTTTCACGTACCGCTTGGGTGCGGTGGCCACCAGGATCAGATTGACGCCCTTCATGCAGGCGGTGATGACGGTCATGAGGGCCAGGGAAAGCACCATGGAGGAGAGGAAGCTGTTCACCACAAAGAGCACGGCGGCCGCAGCGGCGGTCACGCCGAAGATCACGGCGGAGCAGAAGACCTCGTTGCGGAAAAATCTGCGATGGATGAAATCAAACAGGCTGCAGCTCAGCATACCCAGCACCGCCAGAATAACGGTGGAGAAAATGGCGTTTTCCTCGGGAATGCCGAAGGTTTCGTAAAGATAGGTGGGCAGCCAGTTGTCCACGCCGTCCTTCAGCATGCCGTGCGCCACAATGGCCACAAGGATCAAGGCCGTCGGCAGCCACACCATGCGGGGCAGGGGGACGTTTTTTTGCGCCTTTGTCGCACCATCCGAGGCATCCTTGAAGGCGACGGGCTCAACGAAAATTTTGCGGGAATAGAGGGCAAAGGTCAGCGTCACCGCAAGGCCGATGCCGGCAAGGATCAGCATGATCACGCGCCAGCTGATATTGAGGCTCAGGAGCGCGGGGCAAAACAGCCGCAGGAATACAATGGCAAAGGAGGAGCCCCACATCAGCCGTATCATGGCGTAGCCGTATTCGCCATCGGTGAGGTAGATGGAAAACAGCTTGACCACGGGCGACCAGAGCATGGAATGGGCAAAGCCGTTGATGCACCACACCACCGTCATGGAGGGGATACTGTGGCAAAAATAAATGGCAACGTTGCAAAGCGTGGCCACCGAAAGGCCGACAGTAATCATGGTGCGGGGAGAGATACGGTCACCCAGCACGCCGCTGACTACCTGACCGCCACCGTAAAAGATGGTCAGGCCCGTTACCACCACCGCAAGCGCCGTGTTGGCAACGCCAAGATCGGTACCGATCTTTACCAGCATCACGTTGAAATTCATGCGGAGCAGATAGCTGGTGAAGTACGCCAGCGTGCAGAGCCAGGTGATGCTCGGCACGTACTTCCTCATTTTGTTTTTCATACGGCACTTTCCTTCTTTTCTTCTGTTTCAGCACCCGTTTTGGGAGTAATGTCATTTTTCTCAAATCTTTTGTAAAGGGGCAGAGCCAGCAGGAAGGCCAGCACACCACCGGAGAGCTTCGCCACGATCACGGCGGGGAGCATATCCGCATCATACGCCAGTGTGAAGGCAAGATGGCCGGAAAAGCACCCTGCGGAAACAAGGTAAGCGGCGTTCAGCATCAGTCCCTTTTTGTTCATGCTGCGAATGAGATCAAAGGTGACGAAGGTGGAGGCAAAGTTGGAAAAGAGTCCCACGGTGGAGGCGCCGTTGATCTGAATGAGATCACCGGCCTTGGCCAGCGGCCGACGGAGCAGGCGGGAGATCAGCGCCACCAGCGGGAAGGCGCCTGCCATCACTGCCGCAGCGTTGAAGCAGATGAGCGCACCCTCTTCAAAGGTGCCGATGCCGGCCAGCGGCGAAAAGCCCGTGAGAAATTTTACAATACCGAGGGCAAGGCCAATGGTGATCAGAATTTTGATGCCCGTGCCGATCACCTTGAAGACCCGCACGCACACGTTGGGAATCTTGACAAGCCCCACCGCCAGCAGCGCGGAAAACAGCGTCAGCGGCAACAGATTGATCAGCAGAGGCACCAAGGGAATTCTCGACACCAGCCCGCCGAGGAAGCATCCCACAGGGATGGTGACGATGCCGCACAGCAGTCCCAGCACCAGCTCCCGCTGCTGCTCCTTGGGGGTCACCTCCAGCGCATAGGGGATGGTGAAGGAGATGGTGCAGCCCATAATGGCGGAAACCACCAGCGCGTTGAAGCGGCCGATCTCCGGGTCGATGGCCAGCTGCGTGGCCAAGGGAGCGCCGCCCATATCGTTGGCAAAGAGGGAGGCGGGGATGATGGAGGGGTCAATAGGCAGATATTTGCCCACAAAGTTGAAAAACGGGTTCAGCACCTCGGCAATATAGGGCGCCAGCACGATCATACCGATCATGGAAAGCGCCATGCTGCCCAGGGTAGAAAGGCCGCGCTCAAACTCGCGGCCAAGGCCGAATTTGTTGCCAATGATGCGGTCGGCAGCACCCACCACCGCAAAAATGGCCATAACAACGGAAACCGGATTCATCTTATACCTCCAGCGGCACGGCCTCGAAGCCGCTTTTTTTCAGCACGTACATTTCGCGGTAGCCGGCCTCACGCATCAGCGCCGCCGAGTTATCAAAGCCGCAGGTGAGATAGCGTCTGTCGTGACAATCCGAGGAAAGGATCAGCCGCACGCCCGCCTGCTTCATTTCCTTCAGCAGGGTCAGCGTCGGATAGGGCGCGGTGCGATAGCCCCGCGACATTGCGCCGGTGTTGACCTCAAAAATCGGAATCTCCTTTACCAGCGCATGAATGGCACCGAAGGCATGATCCAGATATTCCTTGCTCTCAATATCCACAAAGGGGTTTTGCTCCACGGTCTTGACGATGGTGTCAAAATGCCCTACAATGTCAAATTTGCCGTACTGCGGCAACGTAGCCAGCTGCTCGTAATACGTCTTGACCAGTGCCATTCCGTCGCCCCCAAAATGCTCGTCGATCAGCTTCTGTACTGCGGCGGCGTCACGGTCAAAGCCCAGAAATTGACCGTCCTTTTTGAGGTAATGCAGGGTGCCGATCACGTAGTCGTAGCCGACGAGAGGCGTCTCGCTGTAGGCGTCGAATTCAAGACCGAGGAAAATGTCAAGTCTGTCGCGGTAAAGCTCCTGCAGGCGGCGGATATCTCGCTTGTATTCCTCGGTGGTCTCCAGCGTCATGCGGTAACAGCGGGGGGAGTAGCTGTTGTAGGAGTGGGCCGAAAAGCCAAGACCTGTAAAGCCCAGAGAGAGGGCGGTCTCGATCATCTCCTCCGGCGTGTCCTTGCCGTCGCAATGGGTGGTGTGGGTATGTAAATTCTGCGTGTATTTCATTTATTCCTCCAGTGGAACGGCCTCAAAGCCGCTTTTTTTCAGTACGTACGTTTCGCGGTAGCCCGCCTCCTTCATTATTTCCACGGCGGGATCAAAGCCCGCGGTGAGCGCGTCACCGTCGTGGGCATCCGAGGAAAGGATCAGGTTCACTCCCAGTCGCTTCATCTCCTTCAGAATGGGCAGAGCGGGGTAGGGGGCTGTGCGGTATCCGCGGGCCAGCGCTCCGGTATTGACCTCGAAGAAGGGAATCTTGCCCGCGATGGCGTGGAGTGCCGTGAAGGCCGCGTCAAGGTATTCCTTGCTTTCCATATCAAACAGGGGCTTCATCTCCACGTGGCGGGTCACGGAATCAAAGTGCGCCACAATGTCGAATTTGCCCTCCTCGGGGAGCCTCGCCATGGTTTCGTAGTAGCATTTCGCATAGGCCATTCCGTCGCCGCCGAACTGCTCGTTGACCAGCTTCTCCACCACATCCAGTACGCGGTGAAAGGGGTAATATTTGCCGTCTATTTTCAGCGCGTGTACGCCGGCGATCACGTAATCGTAGCCGCTTGAAACGTCCACGCCGCAGTACATATCGTACTCAATGCCGAGAAAAATGTCGATACGGTCGCGGTAGGCCTTCTTGAGACGCAGGATCTCCCGGCGGTAGGCCTCGGTCTTTTCAGCGGAGCAGACCTTGCTGTAGGTCGTGTGGATATGACCGGAAAACCCAAGCTCGGTGAAGCCCTGCGCAAGAGCCTTCTGCACGATCTCCTCGGGCGTATGCTTGCCATCGCAAAAGCTGGTGTGGGTATGCAGATTCTGGGTATATTTCATCGGCATCTCCTCCTTCGACAAACTCCATGGTGTATTGTACCGCACGGGATGGGTTTTGTCAATAGTAAAAAGGTAAGAAGATTATAATGTACGGTAAGTATAATTGTTATAAACTATCACAAGCCCCGTAAGCGAGCGTTTGTTGGCGAAAAAGGACAGTGCCGAAAAATCCCGACTAAATCCGCGGAAATCACTTGTTTTTTGGGGTGGGGTGTGCTATAATCGTATCGATCGATAAAGCAAGGGGGAACTGACATGGCATTTTCCAATTTTCACACCCACACCGTCTTTTCTGACGGAAAAAACACTGTTCGCGAGTGTGTTGACGCGGCCATTGACTCCGGTATGACTGCGCTTGGCATCAGCGATCATAGCTGTACCACCTTTGATCTGCGCTATTGCATGACGCCCGAAAAGCACATGGAGCTGTACGAGCCCACCGTGCGGGAGGAGATCCGCCGCGCTCGCGAGGAGCAGGGGTTTCCCGTATATCTCGGTATCGAGTGGGATTTCGGTACGCCCAACGCCTTTGATGATTACGATTACCGCATTGGCTCGGTGCATTACATTCTCCGCGAGGATCGGATGTATCCGGTGGACTCCGGTATCAAGCATCAGCTGAACTGCATTGAAAACGAATTTCACGGCAACAAGCTGGATTACGTTAAGGCTTATTACGAAACCGTGGTAGAGCATGCCCGTCGCAATAAGCCGGATTTCATTGGCCACTTCGATCTGCTTACCAAGCACGGCCATTTTGACGAGGAGGATCCTGCCTACATCGCCATTGCCAAGGAGGCCATGGCCGAAACGGTGAAGCACGTACCACTCTTTGAGGTGAATGCCGGCGCGATGATCCGTGGTCTCAAAACGTTGCCGTACCCGAACCCCGTTTTGCTCAAAGAGCTATACCGTTTGGGGGGTAAAGTGATTTTAAGCTCCGATGCACACATGGCGGATAAGCTGACCTTTGCCTTTCCCGAGATGCTGGAGCAGCTCCGCGCCATCGGCTTTACCCACGTATCCCGCTTCAACGGAAGCAGCTTTGAGGAAGTAACGCTGGACGATTTTGCCGCTCCGCTGAAATAAAGACAGACGATAAGGAGGATAGTATGATGGCAGAACTGAATTATGAATTCAAAAAGCGCCTTGCCGAGGTGCACAAGAAGAACCGCCGGGTAGAAAAGTCCCTCGGAGAGGGCGAGATAGAGGTCACCTCCGCGTGGACGGTGGCAGTGCCTCGCGACGATGCGTTTTTGCAGCGCGTGGGTCGCGACCTGCAGGATTATTTCTTTACCTCTATGGGCGTAGAGGTAGGCTATTCCACCACCTGCCCTGCCCGCCGTGCCATCGTGTACGTGATCGACAGCAAGCTGAAAAAGGATGGTGCCTATCGGGTGGAGGTGACCCCCTCCCGCATTAAGTTGATCGGTAAGGACGCCCGCGCCGCGGCTCAGGCAAGCTACCTGCTGGAGGATCTGATGAACCTGGCCGAGGCACCCTACGTGAAGCTTGGCCGGGTGGATCGCGCACCGATTTTCCGTTGCCGTATGGTGCATTCCGGCGTGGCGGAGGACGAATTTCCCGATGCGCATCTCAATGCTATTGCTCACAGCGGTATCAACACCGTTTTGCTGTTTGTGCGAGATATCAACCGTGCCTCCACCCGCTTCGTAGACTTTAACGACGTGATCCGTCGCGCTGAAAAATTCGGCATTGATGTATACGCCTACAGCTATATGAAGAGCCGCCTCCACCCCGATGACGAGGGCGCTGAGGAGTTTTACGACAGCCTGTACGGCAATCTCTTTCGCAAGTGCCCGGGCTTCAAGGGCGTGGTGTTCGTGGGTGAGGATATGGCCTTCCCCAGCAAGGATCCCCGCACCTCCGGCCTTCCCGCCGGACAGAAGCTCTATCCCGACGGAACCAAGCCCAAAAAGCCCCACCCGGGCTGGTTTCCCTGCAGCGATTACCCGGATTGGGTGAATTTGGTCAAGAAGATCATTCGCCGCGAGCAGCCCGATGCGGATATCGTCTTTTGGACCTATAACTGGGGCAAGTGCGACGAGGCCGCCCGCATCGACCTCATTGAGCATCTCCCTAAGGACATCAGCCTGCAGGCCACCTTCGAGATGTTTGAAAACCTGGAGCGGGACGGCGTGCCCTGCCGCACCACCGACTATAGCCTCTTTTTCCCCGGCCCCGGCAAGTATTTTCTCAGCGAGGCAAAGGCCGCAGGCAGATGTGGCATTCCGCTTTACGGTATGACCAATGCGGCGGGCCTTACCTGGGATGTGGGCACCGTTCCCTATGAGCCCGTGCCCTATCAATGGCTGAAGCGCTATGCCGCCATGCGGGAGTGCCACGAAAAATATGGCCTCGTGGGCTCTATGGAGTGCCACCACTACGGCTTCTATCCCTCCTTCATTTCGGATCTGGCCAAGCGCTATTTCACCGAACAAAATCCCGACGGTGAGGAGATCCTTCGGCAGCTGATTGTCCGTGACTGGGGCAGTGAGCACATGGAGACTGTGCAGCAGGCCTACCGCCTGTTCAGTGAGGCGGTCAATGACCTCACCACCACCGATGAGGATCAGTACGGCCCCATGCGTATCGGCCCCTCCTACCCTCTGGTGCTGTTCAACGACCACACTATGGTCATTCCCTATGCGCCCTACGCCCATTTTGGAAACAATTACATCTGCCGCCCGAATTACGCCTATCCCATTCATATACCTGCCAAACGGGTGCAGTTTGAGGGCGAAATCCGCCTGTATAAGCACAGCGCTGAGCGCTTTATCGCAGGTGCCGAGCTGCTGAAGGCGATCCTGCCTACGCTCCCTGAAAACAAGCGGGAGGATGCACAGCGAATTGCGGGTATTGGTGAGTTTATGGGCCGTGCCGCCCTAACCACCCACAACGTCAAACGGTGGTATCTCCGCAAGGTTGCTTTGCTGGAGGAGGATGC
>SVTA01000050.1 GCA_015064005.1 Oscillospiraceae bacterium | reverse complement strand
GGCGTGGATGTGCCCATCAATGATCAGCTGTTTATCACCCAGACGGAGATTATGAAGAGTGCCGTGGAGGAGGGATCCTGCGTGTTTATCGGCCGATGCGCCGATTATGTGCTGCGCAATCACCCCGCCCGCATCAGCGTTTTTATCTACGCTGACAAGGAGGCGCGTATCCATCGCGTATGCGAGCGGCACGGCATCAGTCGCGATGAGGCGATCGATATGATCAACAAGAACGATAAGAGCCGCGTGAATTATTACAATTTTTACACCGGTAGAAAATGGGGTAAATTTGACAATTACCATCTTTCTCTCGATAGCTCGTTGCTGGGCATTGAGGGCTGCGCAAAAATGATTGCAGATGTTGCAAAGATCTACCTTTCCGAAACACCGGAGGAAAAGCAAATATAAATTTTTTAAAAAAATATGCCAAAAGATGAAAAATGTACTTGACAAGACGGTCTTTGCTGATTATGATATATAATGCGACGAATCAGAAAGCTGAAGGAGGTATGTTTTATGGCTATTTATGTTTGTGCGCTGTGCGGTTACGAGTACGATCCGAAAAACGGCGATCCCGAAAACGGTATCTCGGAGGGAACGGAGTTTGAGGATCTGCCCGAGAACTATGTCTGCCCCCTGTGTGGAGCCGCGAAAGAGGATTTTGAAAAAATGTCCGACGATAATTAAGGCTTTGCCGAGTGGACCATCACCCACATAAAAGAGCCCCGTGCTATAGCGCGGGGCTCTTTTATTGCTTCAATTTTTATGCAATTTTTTATGAAAATATTCATTTTCTTGTTGACTTTTGGCGTCGAAGCGGGTATAATGTGTTTATATATCATTATATCTATATGTTTTATAGAAAAGAGGACATTATGGCTATTAACAGAAGAGAAGCACGCGAAGCGGTTTTTGGCCTTCTTTTTGAAACGGAGTTCCGCACGGAGGAGGCAAGAGAAGAGATCTATGCAACCTCTCTTGCGGATCGCGAGATCGAGGAGAACGATTACATCCGCGGCACGTATTTCGGCGTGTGCGAGCATCTTGACGAAATCGACGAGTTGATCAACAAGCACTCACGTGGCTGGAAGACCACGCGTATTTCTCGCGTTTCCCGTTCGCTTTTGCGACTGTGCGTGTATGAGATGCTGTATTGCGACGATATTCCTTGTAACGTCTCTCTCAATGAGGCCATTGAGCTTTGTAAGACCTTTGATGACGAGAATGCCCGCCCCTTTGTGAACGGCGTGCTCAATAGCATCAAAAACGAGATCGTCGGGGCGCAAAATGGCTGAGGCCTGCTACATCGGCATTGATACCAGCAACTATACCACCTCGGTGGCTGTGGCAGATGCTTCCGGTCGCGTGATCGCCAATCTGAAGTCTCCTTTGCCCGTCAAGGTCGGGGAACGAGGCTTACGGCAAAGTGACGCGGTGTTTGCACATACCAAAAATCTCCCGGGACTTCTGGATCGGCTGGGGGAGGTGCTGCAGGACTACACGCCTGTAGCCGTCGGTGTTTCCGCCCGCCCGCGGGATGCGGCGGATTCCTACATGCCTTGCTTTCTGTCCGGCCTTGTGGCGGCACACGCCATGGCCGCAGAGCGTCGGCTGCCCATTTATGAGTTCTCCCATCAGAATGGACATATTATGGCGGCGTTGTACGGCTCCGGCGCGCCGGAAGATTTACGCCAACGGCCGTTCGGTGCCTTTCACGTATCCGGCGGCACTACGGAAATGGTGTACGTAACGCCCACTGTCGCCGGCTTTGACGTTTCGCTTTGCGGTGAGGGGCTGGATCTTCACGCGGGACAGGCAGTGGATCGCATCGGCGTTGCGATGGGGCTTTCCTTTCCGGCCGGCCCCGCGCTGGAGCTGCTGGCAATGCAGAACGATAAACCGATTCCGCCGGTGCGGGTCTCTGTCAAGGATGGCAGCTGTCATCTCTCGGGGCTGGAGAATTTGGCGCTGAAGCTTTATGCAGAAACAGAAGATAAACCTCTGGTTGCAGCCTTTGTGCTACGGTTTTTGACCGATACGTTGCACAAAATGGCGCTGCATCTCCGTGAGCGCTATCCCACGCTGCCGCTGGTTTTTGCCGGTGGCGTCATGTCCAACCGACTGATCGCTGCGGAATTAAGGCGCCGCCTGCCCGGTGAGGTGTATTTCTCAGAGCCTGCCTTTTCGGCAGACAATGCGGCGGGTATTGCGCTGCTTTGCAGAGCAGCGGCCGAAAAATAAACGTTTATAAAGGAGGGGATGCTATGCAGAACGCGATCTTGACTGTGACCGATCTCAACGAATATCTGAAGATGCTGATGGATGGCAATCCCTTGCTTACCAACCTATACGTGAAGGGTGAGATCTCCAATTTCACCAATCACTATAAAACCGGACATTTTTATTTTTCCTTGAAGGACGAGGGCGGTGCCGTGCGCGGCGTGATGTTCCGCAGCTATGCCCAGCGACTGGCCTTCCTGCCGGAAAACGGCATGAAGGTGATCGTACACGGGCGCGTGTCCGTGTTTCCCCGTGACGGGCAGTATCAGATCTACGTGGATGATATGCAGCCCGACGGCATCGGCGCCCTTTGGATCGCCTACGAGCAGCTGCGACGCCGACTGGAGGCAGAGGGATTGTTCGATCCGGCCCGCAAGCGTCCGCTGCCACCCTATCCGGAAACCGTAGGCGTGATCACCTCGCCCACCGGTGCTGCGGTGCGGGACGTGATGCACATCTTGGGAAGGCGCTATCCGCTGGCGCGGGTGGTGCTGTATCCCGCTCTCGTGCAGGGAGCAGGCGCCGCGCCGAGCCTTGTGGCTGGCGTGCGGTATTTTAACGAGCAGCGTCCCGTTGACGTGATCATTCTGGGGCGCGGCGGCGGCTCTACAGAGGATCTGTGGGCCTTCAATGACGAAGCGCTGGCGAGAACCGTTGCTGCCTCGCGCATTCCTGTCATTTCGGCCGTCGGTCACGAAACCGACGTGACGATCTGTGATTTTGTGGCGGATATGCGCGCGCCGACGCCCTCTGCCGCAGCAGAGCTGGCAGTGCCGGATCAGCTGGAGCTGCGCGCGGCACTGAACGCTACTGAGGCGCGGCTTGCCGCCACGGTGCGACACCGACTGGAAACAGAGCGAAAGCGCGTTGCCGCTCTGCGGGAGGCGCGAGTGCTGCGAATGCCGCGGGTCTATTTCGAGGATCTGCGCATGCAGCTTTCCTATCTGGCGGAGCGTTTACAGCGCGCAAGTGAGGCTGGTGTGACTGCCAAGCGTCACGCGCTGGGAGCCGTGGCTGCCAAGCTGGAGGCCCTGAATCCGCTGGGCGTGCTTTCGAGAGGCTATACGGCGGTGCTGGACGACGAGGGGCACGCTGTGACGAGATGCGCGTCGCTTTCGTCGGGGCAGCGCGTACAAATTCGTTTTTGTGACGGTGCGGCAGATGCCCGCATCATTGACGGAAAGGAACGTGAATGATATGGCTGTGAAAAAAATGAAATTTGAAGAGGCGCTTTCCCGTCTGGAGGAGGTCGTGAGCCTGCTGGAGGCCGGAAACGCGGAGCTGGATAAATCTCTTTCGCTTTACGAGGAGGCAATGAAGTTGATCCGCCTTTGCAATGAGCAGCTGGACGCTGCCGAGCAGAAGGTGGAGCGTATCCGTCTTGGAGAAGAGAAGGAAGGTACAGACGATGGCGGCCATGACGATTAAAGAACGACTTTTGGAGAACGCGGCGCTGGTAGAGCGCACACTGGAAACGCTGACGGCGCGGGAGGATGCGGATTTCAGCGCAGTGCTGGAGGCGGAGCGCTACAGCCTGCTGGCGCCTCGCGCCAAGCGGATCCGCCCTACGCTGGTGCTGGAGTTTTGCCGCCTGCTTGGCGGCAGTGACGAGGCGGCGTTGCCCTTTGCCGCCGCGGTGGAAATGGTGCATACCTACTCATTGATCCACGATGATCTGCCCTGCATGGATGACGACGATTACCGTCGCGGCCGCCCCACCTGCCACAAGGCACACGGCGAGGCCACGGCACTCCTGGCAGGAGATGGACTGCTCACCCGTGCCTTTGGCGTCGCGGCCGCCAATAAGGCTGTGTCTGCCTCCCTCGTTTGCGAGGCTGTGAAGGCGCTGTCCGAGGCAGCCGGATCCTTTGGTATGATCGGTGGGCAGGTGATGGATCTAGCCGGAGAAAAGGTTCGCCTTTCCGAGGAAACGCTGCTGAAGCTACACCGTAACAAGACCGGCGCTCTGATCTCTGTTTCTGCCTTGCTTGGCTGCCTTGCCGCAGGTTATGGAATGGATAGCGACGAGGCGGCGGTGGCCAAGCGCTACGCGGCGGGCATTGGACTTGCATTTCAGATCGTGGACGATGTGCTGGATGCCACCTCCGATCCCGAAACCACCGGAAAAACCACCGGCTCAGATGCGGAGCGGGGCAAAACCACCTTCCTCACCTACTATACCCCCGAGGAGGCGCTGGCCTTTGCCGAACGTGTAACAGCCGAAGCAAAGGAGGCTGTGGCTTCCTTGCCGGGTGCGCAGATCCTGCTTGATCTTGCAGATTATTTAACGCGGAGAAAATATTAAACTATGGTATTGAATGTTCAAGAATTGCAGCGGCATTTTATTGAGTTTTTTACAAACCGTATTTTGCTTTGCTCCATTTTTTCCTGGTTTATTGCCCAGTTTATTAAAATTTTTACCGGCCTGAGGCGCAACGAAAAGACAACGATGCTGCGCTTTTTGGTGGGTAGTGGCGGTATGCCCAGCTCCCACTCTGCCGTGGTAATGGCCTGCGCCTTTTCTACGGGAATTTTACACGGCTTCAACAGCGCTTATTTTGCCATTGCAGCGGTGCTGGCCGTGGTGGTAATGCGTGATGCCTCCGGCGTGCGCAGAGAATCCGGCAAGCAGGCAGCCGCCATCAACCTGCTTTCCCGCGAGCTGCGGAAGAACTGGAAGGACTTTGTTGAGGTCACGCTGCCGGAGCTTCTCGGTCACACGCCCCTGCAGGTGCTGTTTGGCGCTTTGCTTGGCATTTTGATGGCATTTGTTTGTCAGTACTGGTTTTTCCCGATGATCTTTTGATTGCGTATGAGATTAGACGTATATTTACAGCAGCGTGGTCTCGCTGATAGCAGAGAACGTGCAAAGCGCTTGATCCTCAGCGGTGACGTGACGGTTGACGGCGTTGCGGTGACGAAGCCCGCCTTCGACGTTGTGGGCACCCCGGAGGTTACGGTCAGCGTGCCACGGTTTGTGGGACGCGGCGGTGAAAAGCTGGAGGGCGCGCTGCAGCTCTTTGAGATCGATCCTGCGGGAAAGAGCGCGATCGACATCGGCGCATCCACCGGCGGCTTTACCGATTGTCTTTTGCAGCACGGTGCCGCATCGGTGGTAGCGGTGGATGCCGGCTTTGGCCAGCTGCACCCAATGCTGCGCAATGACCCGCGGGTACGGAATATTGAGAAATACAACGCGCGGGAGCTTTCCGCCGCTGACGTCGGCAGGGCAGAGCTTGCGGTCATGGACGTATCCTTTATTTCGCAAACCTACATTCTGCCGCGAATTCCGGATGTGGTGCCGAAGGGAGGGCTTCTGATCTCCCTGATCAAGCCCCAGTTTGAGGCAGGACGCGGCGCGCTGAACAAGCAGGGAGTTGTGCGGGAGGTGAAGGATCGCATATTTGCTGTTTCCCGCGTGCTGACGGCTGCCGGAGAGGTTGGTCTTTATTGCGTTGGCCTTGCACCCTCACCCATTTTGGGCGGAGACGGTAACGAGGAGTTTCTTGCCTGCTTCCGGGTGCAAGAGGAACCTGTATCCAACGGACATATTTTGATTGAAAAAACTGTGAGAGAAAAGGTGGTGATGAAGATCAAATGAAACACATAGCTTTGATCACCAATTTTAATATTTATGATAAGGCTGCCGCTGCGTTGGATGTAGCGGAGGAGCTGGTGCGACACGGCGCCGAGATCCTGCTGGCTTCTATCAACAAGGATCGCATCTTCCGCATGCGCCGCAACCGTAAGGAATACGTATATCTCCCCATTGATGAGGTTTACAAGAATGCCGACTGTATTATCGTGCTGGGCGGTGACGGCTCTCTTTTGGATGCGGCCAGACGGGCCGCGCCGCTGAAAAAGCCCTTGCTCGGCATCAATATGGGCAGACTTGGCTATATGACGGAGCTGGAGATTACGGAGCTGCCGCTGCTCAAAAGGCTGTTTACCGGAGAATATGAGCTGGACGAGCGTTCCATGCTGCAAATTCAGGTAAAAAACCAAAATGGCGCCGTCAAGGCGGAGTCCTTTGCGTTGAACGATGCCGTGATCTCCAACGGCTCTGTTTCCCGTATTGTGGATATTGAGCTGTATGAGAGCGGGGAAATGGTGACGCCTTATCGGGCGGACGGATTGATCGTATCTACGCCCACCGGCTCCACAGCTTACTCGATGTCAGCAGGCGGTTCGATTGCAGATCCCCACCTCAGCTGTATTTGTGTAACTCCCGTTTGTCCGCATTCCCTGACAGCTCGTCCTATTGTTTTCCGTGACGACGCGCGACTGGAAATCAAAAACACCTGTCAGCGGGAAAAAATGCTGTATCTGACGGTGGATGGACGCATCAACTTTGAGCTTTATCGGGGTGATGTGGTGCAGGTCACCCGCTCCGATATGGTTACGAGGCTGATTTGCATCCGCCCGGGTGGCTTCTATACCAGATTGCAACACAAGATGAATTCATAATGATAAGAGGTAAAGGAAATGAAAGTCAACAGACAGAAAAAAATCCTTGAAATCGTCAATCGCTATCACGTAGAAACGCAGGACGACCTGATCGACCGCTTGATGCTCGAGGGCTACAATGTCACGCAGGCCACAATTTCAAGAGATATCAGAGAGCTGCAGCTATCAAAGGTGCTGACCGGTAAGGGTACTTATCGTTACGTAGCTCCCAAGCGTGAGGATATGGTGACGGGACTCAAGTTCAATACGGCACTGGTGGATTCCATTACCCACGTGGAATACGCTGCCAATATGATCGTCGTGAAGACTATTCCCGGCCTTGCGCAGGCAGTGGCCACCGGTGTGGATAACCTCACGCTGGCCGACGTTCTGGGCTGTGTGGCAGGTGACGATACCATTATGATCGTGACCAGACACGAAAACGCTGCCAAAAATATCAGCGAGCGCATTCGCATTATGATGAAGGCCGGATAATTTCTATGCTGGAGTCGCTTCATATTGAAAATATGGCAGTCATATCACGGCTGGATGTGGATTTCCGTGAGGGATTTTCCGTGATCACGGGCGAATCCGGATCGGGCAAATCCGTGATGATCGACTGTATTCTGTTTCTTTTGGGCGGAAAGCCCGCAAGGGATCTGGTACGTGTCGGTGCCGAAAAGGGCACCGTCAGCGCCACGTTTTCTGATATTGGTGAGGAATGCCTTTGCTACCTGCGCGAAAACGGACTTGAGGAGTGCGAGGAACTGCTGCTGCAGCGCACGCTCACGGCGGAGGGGAAGTCGCAGGCGCGTTTGAACGGGCGAATACTGCCACTTTCCATGCTGCGGGGACTTGCCAAATATCTTGTCAGCGTGCATGGACAAAACGAGAATCAGCTTTTGCTGCAAAAGCCGGCACAGGAGCGCATTCTCGACTCCATTTCGGTTTTCGGGGATACGCTGGATGCTTATCGCCGTCTGTACGCGGAGCGTACCGCGGCAAAGGAGGCGTTGAAGGGTCTGAACCGCGACAGCGCTGAAATCAATCGCCTGCGCGATATTTTGACATTTCAGATCAAGGAAATCGATGCCGCCCACCTGAAGGCGGGGGAGGAGGAGGAACTACTGGCGCGCCGTGTCAAGCTGCAAAACGCGGAAAGGATTGCCACGCAGGCCAATTTCACCTATCGCGTGCTACACGGCAGCGAAAAGGGCGCGGCCACGTTGATTCTGGAGCGGGCAGCGCAGTCACTGGCGCAGATCTCTCACGTGATCCCGGAGGCCGGTGAGCTTTCAACAAAGCTTTCAGAAATGCGTTATGAGGTGGAGGATATTGCCAATACCGTACGTGATTATGCCGAGGATACTGACGGTGATCCCACCAAGGCATTGGATAAGGTGGAGGGAAGACTGAACACCATCACCAAGCTTTGCCGCAAATACGGCGCGGATATTCCTGCCGTGCTGCAGTTCCGCGAGGAGGCCTTCAAGCGCCTGAACACGCTGGAAAACGCGGACGGAGAGATTGAACGGCTCGAAGGAGCGATCCGTGCTGCCGAGGAGAGAATGCGCGCTCTTTCGCTTTTGCTGCACGAGGCGCGCCTTAAGGCGGCACGAGAGCTTGGCGCTCGCGTATGTGAGGAGCTGACGTTTCTGGATATGCCCGGTGTGCGCTTTGCCATTACGGTGGAGCGCACGGCGGAATTTGGCCCTCACGGCGAGGATGAGATCTGCTTTGCCATTGCCACCAATCCCGGTGAGCCGCTGCTGCCGTTGGAAAAGATCGCCTCCGGCGGCGAGCTTTCCCGCGTGATGCTGGCACTGAAAAGTGTGCTGAACGACCGCGACGGCGTGCGCACGGCGGTGTTTGACGAGGTGGATACCGGTATTTCCGGTAAAACAGCGAGGAAGATCGGCATCAAGCTTTCCGAGATCGGCCGGCGGACGCAGATCCTTTGCGTGACGCATTCGGCACAGGTTGCCTCTCTTGCTACCGTGCATTACAAGATCGCCAAATCCGAAAAGGACGGCCGCTCCGAGTCGGCTGTCTGGGAACTGAACGATGCGGCGCGTGTGGATGAGGTAGCCCGTATTTTGGGAGGCCTCAGTGTCACCGAGGCACAGCGAGTGGCTGCGGGCGAGATGATCGAGGAAGGGAAGTGCTACCGATGAAAAGCAAGACCAACGCCATGCGTCGGCTGGACGCTGCCGGCATCCCGTACGAGGTGTTTGAGTACGAGGTGGACGAAAGCGACCTTTCCGGCACGCATATCGCAGATGAGATCGGCTTACCCTACGAGGTTGTATTCAAAACGCTGGTCGCCAAGGGCGATCGCACCGGCCCCGTGGTATTTTGCATTCCCTGTGATCGGGAGATCGATCTGAAAAAGGCAGCCCGCGTGACCGACAACAAAAAAATCGAAATGGTTCACGTGAAGGATCTGCTGGCGCTGACCGGTTATATTCGCGGCGGCTGCTCTCCCATTGGAATGAAAAAGCAATTTCCCACGTATCTGCACGAATCCGCGCTGCAATTTGAACGGATCACTGTCAGCTCCGGTGTGCGCGGTGCGCAGCTGCTGTTGTCCGTTGAGTCCCTTATTTCCTTTGTTGGCGCAAAAACCGCAGATATTTGCGCCGTTTGACGTACAAGAAGCATATAAAATACTTGACAAAAAACTACGAATAGAGTAGAATATAAGCATTACTGTTATTTTGAGGTGTTACTATGAGAAATCAAGAAAAAACCATGGACAAAATCGTTGCCCTTTGCAAAAATCGCGGCTTTATTTTCCCCGGCTCCGAGATCTACGGCGGTCTTGCCAATTCTTGGGACTACGGCCCTCTTGGCGTTGAGTTTAAAAACAACGTAAAGCGCGCCTGGTGGAAGAAATTCGTGCAGGAGAGCCGCTACAACGTCGGTCTTGACAGCGCAATTATCATGAATCCCGAGGCTTGGGTGGCTTCCGGTCACGTGGGCGGCTTCTCCGATCCTCTGATGGACTGCAAGAGCTGCAAGGCCCGCCACCGTGCAGATAAGCTGATCGAGGAATACGCCTTTGAAAACGGTCTGGAGGATAACCCTGCCGGCTGGAGCTTTGAGCAGATGTCCGCATATATTCAGGAGAAGGGCATCGTTTGTCCCACCTGCGGTAAGCAGGATTTCACCGCCATCAAGAAGTTCAACCTGATGTTCAAGACCTTCATCGGCGTTACCGAGGACAGCACCAACACCGTGTACCTGCGCCCCGAAACCGCACAGGGCATTTTTGTGAACTTCCCCAGCATTCAGCGTTCTACCCGTCGGAAGCTCCCCTTCGGCGTTTGCCAGATCGGTAAGTCCTTCCGTAACGAGATCACCCCCGGCAATTTCGTATTCCGTACCCGCGAGTTTGAGCAGATGGAGCTGGAGTTCTTCTGCAAGCCCGGTACCGACCTTGAATGGTTTGCTTATTGGAAGGATTTCTGCAAGAAGTGGCTGCTGGATCTCGGTATGCGTGAGGAGAATCTCCGCCTGCGCGATCACGATCCGGAGGAGTTGGCCTTCTATTCCAAGGGTACCACGGACTTTGAATTCATGTTCCCGTTTGGTTGGGGCGAGCTGTGGGGCATTGCTGACCGTACCGCTTACGACCTGACCCAGCACGCCGAGCACAGTAACAAGGATATGACCTACTTTGATCCCGAAACCAACGAGCGCTACGTACCCTACGTGGTAGAGCCCTCCCTCGGCGCTGACCGTGTGGCACTCGCCTTCCTTGTGGATGCATACGACGAGGAGGTTATCGACGCCGAGAAGAACGACGTGCGCGTGGTGCTGCACCTGCATCCCGCTCTCGCACCCTATAAGGTGGCCGTGCTGCCTCTTTCCAAGAAGCTTTCCGAGAAGGCGCTGGAGGTGCGTGACGAGCTTGCCAAATATTTTGCCGTGGATTACGACGAGACCGGCTCCATCGGCAAGCGCTACCGCCGCGAGGACGAGATCGGTACGCCTCTTTGCGTAACCGTTGACTTTGAGACCGTTGGCGATGCTGAGCATCCTGCCGACAACTGTGTCACCGTCCGTGATCGCGATACCATGGAGCAGGTACGCATCCCGATTTCCGAGCTGAAGTCCTATATTGAAAATAAGATCGCATTTTAATTGAGGAAGGGAATTTGCCGTGATCAAGATACGCATAGCGGAGCTGAACGTTCTGATTCATAATATTTATCCGTATTGCGAGAGCTTTTGCGCCGCTTATCGCGCGGAGTTTGACACGGCGGATATCGAGGTGGCCGTTTCTGAGGAGGAGGTCCAAAAGGAAATGGCGGATGGCACCGGTGCCTTTCCCGTTGGATACTACGAGGTTATTTGTGTTTACCGCAAGATTGCGCTCTGCCTGCCGCAGTTCGGTGGCTTTGTGTTCCACGCCTCGGTGGTGGAGTGCGACGGTAAGGCCTACGCCTTTGCCGCTCCCAGCGGTACGGGAAAATCCACTCACACACGGCTGTGGCTGAAGGTGTTTGGTGACCGTGCCCGCGTGATCAACGGCGACAAGCCTATTTTCCGTCTGACGGAAAAAGGCTGGTATGCTTATGGTACTCCCTGGCAGGGAAAGGAGCATTGGGGTGCCAATGCTGCCGCTCCGCTGCAGGCGTTGTGCTTTCTGACCCGTGCGGAGCAAAACCGTATTGAGCCTCTTGGCGATGAGGAGGCAGTGGGGCGCCTATTTCATCAGGTACTTCTCCCCAGCGACGCCGCAACGGCGGATCGGTTCCTTACGCTACTGGATGACCTGATCACGCATACCCCCACCTATCTTTTGGGGTGTAATATGAACGACGATGCCGCCTTGGTGGCCTTTTCGGGAATGCAAAAGGAGAATTGATATGATAAGAAGCGATGAATTCATCAAGCGCAAGATCGGCACGCAGTTTGTGATCGTGGCCGTAGGCACCGCCAGCAAAAAATTCAGCGGCATGATCTCCGTCAACTCCACCGGCAGCTTCATCTGGGATCAGCTGGAGAAGAACATCACGATGGATGAGCTTGTTGCGGCATTGACGGATTACTATGATATCGACGCCGAAACGGCCCGCCGGGATGCCGAGGGCTTTGTAGATACTCTGAAGGGAGTCGGAGCCATTGCTGAATAAGGATCTGACGATGGCGGAGATCTATCCGGTGCTGCAGGAGGTGCTGGCCAGCGGGGGCGAATTTCGCTTTTATCCGCGAGGAACCAGCATGCTTCCTCTCATCCGTGAGGGGAGGGACTCCGTGGTGCTGGAGGCGGTAGAAAAGCCGCAAAAGCACGATATGTGCCTCTATCGGAGAGCGAACGGACAATTCGTGTTGCATCGTCTGATGGGCTGGGATGCCGCAGGAGCGCCCGTTTTTTGCGGTGACAATCAGCTCACCCCGGAGCACGGCGTACCTGCCGATGCAATTATTGCCCGCGTAAGCGCCGTTTACCACGGCGACAAAAGAAAGCCCGTAACCGCGCTGTCCTATCGTTGCTATGTTAGGCTGCATTGCTTCATGCCCTGGCGCCGTCTGCGCTTTTTCCCGCGCCGCGCGTGGGGCTTTATCAAGCGAAAATGGATAACATAAAAGATCCCGCCACACGGCGGGATCTTTTATGTTTCAAAGCGTGTCGGGAAGCACGACCTCGATGGCCTCGGCGGACTTTTCGGTATCGTCATCCTCCTGTGCCTCAAGGATCAGCATGTAGATGGTGTAATAGGCCATACCTACGACCATCAAAACGGCCAAAATGATGGCAAGAATCCGTGCGGCAAGCTTTGCCTTGCTTGACTTTTCAGTGTTTTTCATAATAAACCTCTCTTATAAATTGTCGTCCATGGAAATCTGCATGGCGTCCAAATTTTTTTCGTTCAATAGTACTCCGGTTGCAGGGAGCTTGATCTTGCGGTAGCCCTTTGAATCTCCGAAGCGCTCGGTATAGTTGGTCAGCGCCTCTACCACGCGCTTTTCCCGGCGTCCCAACGTCATCAGTGTCACGCCGCCGGAGGTGCGAGTAGTCATCACCGGAATCAGCGAGGATTTAAAGACGATGGCCCGATCGGCATCCGACAGCATCAGAATATCCACGGGCTCCTTTTCGGTTTCGTAGAAGATGCCGACGATGGGGGAGGACTTGGAATAGGCGCCGGTGAGCTTGCGGCGGTTGCCCTTTGCCACATAAGCGGTGATAGGGATGCGCACACCCTTTCCGTTTTCAAAGATGAATACCATATGCTCGTTTTCCGGGTAGGTATTCTGCACACGGATGAAAACGGGACGTTCGTCCTTTTCCATGCCGAGCTTGGCGTTCAGGAAGTCACCCATGGCTGAGGCCTTGGTGGTATCAAAATCGTCCACGGAAACGCGATAGACCTGTGCTTGGTCGGTGAAGATCAAGAGGTTGTCGCGGTTTTCGGCGTCGATCATCTGCAGGAGGCTGTCGCCCTCCTTGAATTTCTGCTCGTCGTTGCCACGCAGGGATTGCATGGTGATCTTTTTGAAGTAGCCCTCCTTGGACAGCACCAGGCGCACGGGGTAGTTATCTACGGTTTCCTCCTCGCTCACCTCTGCGATATCCGAGGCGAAGATCAGCTGGCTGCGGCGAGGCTGACCGTATTTTTTCTTGATCTCGGAGAGCTGCTTGGCGACAAGCGAGCGAAGCTTCAGCTCATCACCGAGGATCTCCTCCAGCTCGGCGATCTCCTTTTTGAGTGCCTCCATCTCCTGCACGCAGTTGAGGATATATTTTTTGTTGAGATTGCGCAGCTTGATATTGGCAATATATTCGGCCTGTACCTCGTCAATGGAGAAGCCCTTCATCAGCTCGGGCACCACCATATCGTCGCTTTCGGTGTGACGGATGATGCGCACGGCCTTGTCGATATCCAGTAAGATCTTACCAAGACCCGTAACCAGATGCAGCCTGTCCTGCTTTTTCTTCAGATCGAAGCGCAGCTCACGGGTGACGCAGCCAAGGCGGAACTTGATCCACTCTTTGAGAATATCCAGCACGCCCAACTGCTGCGGTGCGGAATTGATCAGTACGTTGAAATTGCACTTGAAGCTGTCCTCCAGCGGAGTCAGCTTGAAGAGACGGTTCATCAGCTTGTCGGGATCCGTGCCGCGGCGCAGATCCAGCGTCAGCTTGAAGCCGTTGAGGTCGATCTCATCGCGGGCGTCTACAATCTCCTTGACCTTGCCCTCCTTCACCAGCGCATCCACGCTTTCAAGAATGGCTTCAATGGTGGTGGAATAGGGAATCTGCAGTATGTCGATGCAGTTGGCCTCCTTGTCGTAGCTGTATCTGGAGCGCACGCGGAAGGAACCTTGACCGGTTTCGTAGATTCTGCGCATCTGATCTCTGTCGTAAATGATCAGACCGCCGCCGGAAAAGTCCGGGGCCTTGATGATATCCAAAATTTTCTCGATATCGGTTTTGGGGTTGCGCAGCAGCGCAATGGCACCGTCACAGACCTCGGCAAGGTTGAAGGAGCAGATGTTGGAGGCCATACCGACAGCGATACCCACATTCGGCGTTACCAGCACGTTGGGGAAGGTGGTGGGCAGAAGCGCCGGCTCTTTCATAGAGCCGTCGTAGTTGTCTATCAAATCTACGGCATCCTTGTCAATGCCGCTGAAAAGCTCGGCGCAGATGGGATCCAGCTTCGCCTCGGTATAACGGGAGGCGGCGTATTTCATGTTGCTGGAATACTGCTTGCCAAAGCTACCCTTGGAATCCACCAGCGGGTGCAGCAGCGCTGCGTTTCCGCGGGTCAGACGCACCATCGTTTCGTAAATGGCAGCGTCACCGTGGGGGTTCAGCTTCATTGTCTGGCCGACAATATTGGCGCTTTTGGTTTTACTACCCGTCAGAAGCCCCATTTTGTACATGGTGTACAGCAGCTTGCGGTGGGAGGGCTTAAGGCCATCAATTTCGGGAATCGCGCGGGAAATGATGACGCTCATGACATAGGGCATGTAGTTTTTTTCAATGGTTTCGGTGATCGGCTGCGGTGTAGCCGGTGCCGGTGGGATGCGGGACAGTTCGGTAACGGGAGAGTTCTTTTTCTTTGCCATCTCGTTTGTCGAGCCTTCCTTTCGGTTTTAGACTTTCTTGATCGTATGCGCCGCTGCGCGGATGCAGCGGTTATAAAGCGCAAGGCCGAGTCCCTCGCGGGGCGGCAGATGCGCGTAAAGTGCGGTGATGTGGGGGTGGTTGTCCGCCTCTCGCAAAGTGGCAAACAATTTTCTTGCCTGCGCCTCCAGATCGTTTTTGCCGCCCACGGGGAGCAGAGTCGCACCGTTTTGCAGCAGCGGCATTTCCTCGTCGTAACAAAGAAGTCCTACTGTGGGATCCTCAGACATCTGCTGCATAAAGGCTGTGACATCCGTCTCGGAGCCATCCAGAAGAACAAGAGGAGCGCTGGGGGCATAGTGACGGTATTTCATGCCCGGAGAAAGCGCACGCTCGTTGGCGGCAAGCTGTGCCGTCACGGCGGGGGCTGTTGTAACCTTTGACAGCACGCAGCAGAGTGCGTCGTAGGTGATGGCGCCGGGGCGCAGCAGTGTGCCTTCGTCGCCGTTCAGCGCCACGATGGTGGATTCCAGTCCCACCTCCGAGGGGCCGCCGTCAATGATCATATCCACGCGCCCGTCAAGGTCCTCAATAACGTGAGACGCAAGGGTGGGGGAGGGCTTGCCGGAGCGATTGGCAGAGGGGGCTGCGA
>SVTA01000049.1 GCA_015064005.1 Oscillospiraceae bacterium | reverse complement strand
CACACTATACCTTGCAAGCAAGATCGTATGAAAAAGGGGCGAGAAAATCTCGTCCCTTTTCTGCTTTGATATAAAACTGCTTTACGGTAGGTGCCCTCAAGGAGCCTCTTTTTTCTGTGGCGGGCGAAAGAACGCAATATTTTGCAATTTGGCGTGGGAAATGGGCAATATATTGCTATCTTTTACGAGTATTTTGCTTTATAATATGTTTATCGCTATAAAATGTACGAAAAGGTGCCACTTCCTCTTGTCAAGCGGCACAGCTTTTGGTACAATGTAGATGGATGCGGGTGACGCGGCGAAGGGCCGATGTCTACCCAAACGTGAAAAGGAGAACCTTTATGAAAAGACTGCTATCTCTGCTGCTGTGCCTT
Organism: Oscillospiraceae bacterium; assembly: GCA_015064005.1. GTDB lineage: Bacteria > Bacillota > Clostridia > Oscillospirales > CAG-272 > Firm-07. The sequence continues at coordinate 15,311 of SVTA01000049.1, read as the reverse complement.
TCTCTGATCGGCGGCGCGCTGCTGTGCCTTGCCTCCTGTCAGAAGAAGGCTGACGTGGATTTTTCCGCCGGCTACCGCGTGGTATATGAAAAGGGCTTCAACGACACGCTGCTGAACTGTGTCAAAAGCTTTGAGGACGGGCTGGAGGAAAGCCTTGGCGTGACCTTTGACAAGATGGTCAGCGACGGTGGCGAGGCTACCGAGCTGGAGGTGCTGGTGGGCGATACCGATCGGCCCGAGAGCGCCGCGCTGAAGAAAAAGATCGAGGGCGACGGCTACGCCTTTGGCGTGCGTAAGGGTAAGCTGGTGCTGGTTGGTACCAGTAAACTCTATACCGTTATGGCACTAAATGCCTTTGCCGCGCTGTGCGCTGAGGCCGAGGGCAGCACCGTGACGGTGCCGGATACCGTATCCTCGCAAATGAATACCGTACATCTGAACGAGGAATATGCTCTCACGTATTCCTCCAACGTTGACGAAACAGCCAGCGAGGGCGAGGGCACCGTAGACCATGAGGAAAATCCCGATTGCCTCAGCTACGACGTAGTGGCCGCCAAGCAGCTGCGGGATTCGCTGCGCAAGCTTCTGAACGCCAAGAGCACCTCTATGCCCTATGACGACGACCGTAAGGAGACGTATCCCAAGGAGGTTCTGATCGGTCTTGTGGACCGCGAGGCGACGGCGGATTTCATCAAGCGATTGGACGCCGACTCCTACGGCATTTCCGTCACGGCAAAAAAGGTGGCGGTGACCGGCATGAACGAGGTGGGCCTGCGCGCTGCCGTGATGGCCATGAACGATATTATAGATGCCGCCACCACCAAGGAGGACGGCAAGACCGTGATCCTGCTGCCCGAGGGCTTTTCGTTGGTGTTGAACATCAACCACAAATGGGTGCTGGATTTCCCCCGTCCCACCGGAGAGGGCGTGACGCTGCAGGGCACCGTTGATGCCGAGTCCAACCATCTGCTGTTCAATTACAGCGGCGACAAGGCGGCCTATCTTGCCTATTGCCAGCAGCTGGAGAGCGCCGGCTACGAGCTGCTGCAGGCAAATGAGGTTGCCGGCAGCATTTACCGCACCTACCGTACCGAAAAGATCCGCCTTCAGGTGTCCTTTGCCGCCTTTGCTCATGCCAAGGATCAGAACGTGAAGGATTTCACCCCCGGCATTCGCATCGTCAGCGGCGCGGAGGGCGAGCGCGGCACGGAATTTGACGACAGCTATCTCACCGAGGATCTTTCTTATAACAAGGTGACCGAGACCCGCCTCACCGCCGTGTACCTCAACTACTATCTGAAAAACGACAACAGCATTTACGGCAACTGCTACGTGATGCAGCTGGAGGACGGCTCCTTCATCGTGCAGGATGGCGGCCACAACAACGGCGGAGCGGAGAATCGCCTGTACAACGTGCTGGCCGATCTCCACAAGCAGGCCACCGGCCTTGCGCCCAGCGCCAGCAATCCCATTGTGATCGCTGCCTGGTATCTGACCCACGGTCACGGCGACCATTACCCCACCTTCACCGCCATGTGCAAGAAATACGGCACCAAGATCCGTGTGGAGTCGCTGATCTCCAACTTCCCCTCCGACGAGATGTTCTACAGCTTCCCCAAGGCAAATATGACCATCCGCAACGATATGTCCGTGGTGACCGGCTATACGCAGGGCGAGATGCAGTACATCAAGGTGCATACCGGCCAGCGGATCTTCGTGCGCAACGTGGAGATCGAGATCCTCTTTACCCCCGAGGATCTGTATCCCGTGATGCCGGAGCAGTACAACGATACCTGCACCGTGGCGCGCTTTATCGTCCATAATACCGACGGTAAGGGCAATAAGCAGGGCAAGCCCACCTCCATCCTGTGGATGGGTGACGCGCAGCCCGACACCACCCGCTGCATGCGTGCCATGTGGGGCGATACGCTGAAATCCGATGCCGTTCAGGTGGCTCACCACGGCGGCGGCGACAGCGAGCGGTATTTCTACCCCGTGGTGCAGCCCGAGCTGGTGCTTTGGCCCTGCGCCACCAAGCGGATGAGCGGTCGCGTGAATGACAATTCCAATACCAGTCATTGGAAATATTCCATCTACAATCTGTATCGGATGGAATCCGTGAAGTACCATGTGATATCCGACCTGTACAACACCACTATTACCATTACGAAGGACGGCTTCGTGATGTCCCTGGAGGGCGAAAACGCCCTCTATAACGCCGGCGAGGACGCCAAGATCGTCATCGGTGGCCTTACGGATCACGATTGCGCCGTGATCCGCAAATAACCCTTACTCGAAAGCAATGAGAGAGCCGACGGTTTTGCGTGACAGCCAGCCGTCGGCTCTTTTGTAAACATTTTGTGACAAGTGCGGAAATCGTAAGATATGTTGCTTTTTGGCAAGATTCGTCCTTGTCAAAAACGACGGGATATGTCATACTATAAAATACAAATTTGTTCGCATTTACAATGTAATCGTGCGCGTGCGCACGCGGCGTATGATATTGCTTATAATATGAGCTTTATTTATTATGGAGGAATGTATGAAAAGAACACTATCTTTGCTGCTTTGTCTTTGCTTGCTGGCAGGCGCGCTGGTGTGCCTTACCTCCTGCAAGAAGGCAACCGCTTTAGACCTCACCGGATACCAGCTGGTGTACGACTCCAGCTATCAGAAATCATTCGCGTCCTGGGCCGATCATTACGGCAAGATCCTTTCTGCGTTTGCAGGCTCCACCGTTAAGGCCGGCGCTTCTCTTGCGGAAACGGAGGCAGAGGTGCTGCTGGGTCACACCAACCGCCCCGAAACCGTGACCATGCTTGCCAAGATCGAGGGCGAGGGCTATGCTTACGGTGTGATCAACGGTAAACTGGTCATCGTCGGTACCACCAATCTGATGACTGCAGCCGCTGCAGAGGCCTTCCGTGCCGAGCATCTGGAGGGCAAGACCGGCCCCGGCCTTACCGTGAAGGAAACCGTGGTATCCAACGCACCCACGGTAGAGATCTCCGGCAGCTACTCCGTCGTATACAACGCGGATTGGGATGATGACAAGGGCAGCAATGCCAACGCTCCCACGCCTGAGTTCAAAGAGGAAAATCCCGACGCGCTGGATTACGGCGTGGTGGCGGCCAAGCAGGCCCGCGAAATGCTGCGGAAAAAGGTGACCATGGTCTCCACCTCTCTGCCGATCATTACCGATAAAAAGGAGGCCTCCGAGCAGGAGGTGCTGATCGGCCGACTGCATCGCGAGTCCAGCATTGAGTTCATCAAGACGCTGGGCGTGGAGGAATACGGCGTGGCCATGTACGGCCAGCAGATCGTGGTTTCCGGTCATAATGAAAACGGTCTGCGTCTGGCCATGGAGATGTTTGACGACCTGGTATCCCTTGGTGCTACCACCAACGAGGAAAATCGCAAGGTGATCCAGTGGCCCGAGGGGCTGCGCATGGTGGCCTCCAGGAATTTCAACTGGGTGCTGGACGTACCGACGCCCGAGGGTGACGGCATCGACCTCACCGGCTCCGTTGACGTGGGTGAGGGCTCCGTGGAGATGTATTATACCGGCTCCGGCGTCAATGCCGATGCCTTCAATGCTTACTGCGCGGGCATGGCCGAAAAGGGCTACGTGCTGGTGCAGGAAAACGAGATCGAGGGTAGCATTTTCCGTACCTACCGCAACACCTCCACCAAGGTGCTGCTCTATACCGCCTATGCGGCCTATACGCACGCCGAGGAGCAGGGGGTCACGATGTTTGAGCCCTGCATCCGTGTGGTAACGGGCAAGACCACCTCCGTGGGCAACGATTTTGACGACAGCCTTTTCACCCCCGCGCTGCGGGATTACGATAAGGTAACCGATACCCGTATCACCGGCGTTCGCTACGATTACGACGCCGAGGATTACGTCAGCGGCAACTGCTACGTGATGCAGCTGGAGGACGGCTCCTTCATCGTGATGGACGGCGGCGTTGGCGCCAGCGGCGAGTATACCCGCCTTTACAACGTGCTGGCCGATCTGCACAAGCAGGTCACCGGCCTTACCCCCTCCAACAGCAACCCCATCCGGATCGCCGCCTGGTACCTGACCCACAGCCACAACGACCACTACGTGACCTTTGTGGATATGTGCAAGAAGAAGGGCACCAACCTGCGGGTGGAGCGTCTGATCGCCAACAACGCCTCCGATATCGAATGCTACAACTGCAGCAACCCCAATCTCTACGTGCGTAATGCCATGTCCACCATTTCCAACTATACCCAAAGCAACATGGAGTACATCAAGGTACACACCGGCATGAAGCTGTATATTCGAAACGTGGAGCTGGAGGTGCTTTACACCCACGAGGATCTGTATCCTCAGACCCTGCTCCGCTTCAACAACACCTCCACCGTGGTCCGCGCTACCATCAGCAGCACCGACGGTGCCGGCAACGTGCAGGGCACGCCCACCACGGCTCTGTGGCTGGGTGATCTGGAGGCCAAGGGCAGTGCCGACCTGCGCTCGATGTACGGCAGCTACGTGGAGTCCGATATCGTGCAGATCGCGCACCACGGCGGCCAGGGCTGCGAGATCGAGCTGTACCGGCTGACCAAGGCCCGCATTCTGCTGTGGCCCTGCCGCGTCAAGTCCATGAAGACCTACGCCACCAGCGCCAGTGCCTCCAAGGGCACGTCCAAGTACGTCAGCTATCATGCCTTCAACATGGAGAGCGTGGAATACAACATTGCCTGCGACACCTATAATCTCTCCATCACCATCACCAAGGACGGCCCGAACATGACCGTTGGCGGCGAAAGCGGTCTGTATGACGCGCATGACCGAAAGACCGTGGTGATCGGTGACGCGCCCGGCAGTGCCATTGTCAAAATGAAATAAAAAGCCCTGTGGCAGTCATGCCTCCGGGCATCGATCCCAATGCAACCGTCGGCGCCCTACGCCGTTGATTGAGATATTTTATAACGAAAGAGGAGAAAGAGATGAAAAAAACATTAGCCTTACTGCTCTCGCTCTGCCTTGTACTGGGGGCCATTCTGTGCCTTACCTCCTGCAAGACGAGCAAGGACCCCGACCCCATTGATCTGACTGACTATAAGCTGGTTTATACCGCTGATTACAAGAACGCGTTTGCCACCTGGGCCAAGGGCGTTGGAACCACCCTTTCCGACTATACCGGCCTGAAGATCAGCTCGGCCACCGACACCAAGGGCGGCTCCGTGGAAAAGGAGATCCTCATTGGCTATACCAACCGTCCCGAATCTCAGGAGATGGTTGCCAAGATCGGCGGCGAGGGGTATGCCTTCGGTGTGATTAACGGTAAGATCGTTGTGGTAGGCACCACCGAGCTGCTGACACTGGTTGCTGTGGACGCCTTTTACAACACCTGCCTCACCGGTACGGGCGGAACCTCCATCGTGATACCGGAGACCGTTGTTTCCGACGTGCCTACCGTTGAGATCTCCAATGCCCATTCCATCGTTTATAACGACGACTGGGACGACAGCGCCAGCACCGGCAACCGTTTGCCGAGCAATGAGTTTGAGGACGACGAGGACGAATTCAGCAACCGTGACCACGGCGTTATCATGGCCACTCATGTGCGCGAGGCGCTGAAGAACGCCATTACGGCTACCTCCACCGGTCTGCAGATGGCCACGGATAAGAAGGAGGCCACCAAGCGCGAGGTGCTGGTGGGCATCCTTGACCGCGATGCCAACAAGCAGTTCCTCAAGACCATTGGCGTGGATGGCTACGGCGTTGCGCTGTACGATCAGACCGTGGTTGTTTCCGGCTATAACGATAACGGCCTGCGCGAGGCAGTGGACATGTTCAAGCAGCTGGTTGAGCTGGGCTCCACCACCAAGGACGGCAAGAAGGTGGTTGTTTGGCCCGCAGGCCTGCGCATGACCAGTAGCAAGAACTTTGGCTGGAAGCTGGACGTGCCGCTCCCCAAGGGCGAGGGCATCGAGCTTTCCGGTTCTGTTGACGTAGGCGAGGGCTCGGTGGAGTTTTACTACACCGGCACCGGCGTCAATGCCGAGGCCTTCAACAAGTACTGCGCCGGTATGGCTGAGCAGGGCTACGTGCTGCTGCAGGAGAAGGAGCTGGAGGATAGCATCTTCCGCCTGTATCGCAACACCTCTACAAGAGTGCTGCTCTACACCACCTACGCAGCCTTCAGCCACGCATTTTCCCAGGATGTGGATCTTTACGATCCCTGCATTCGTGTGGTAACCGGCTCTACCTCTGACGCCGGCAACGATTTTTCCGACGAGCTGCTGAAGCCCGCCTATCGCGAGTACGAGAAGCTGACCGACACGCGCCTGACCTGTGTACGCTTGAATTATGTGACCGACGGTAGCGTTTACGGCAATCTGTACGTGATGCAGCTGGAGGACGGCTCCTTCATCGTGCAGGACGGCGGCTTTAAGTCGGGTAATTCCGTAGAGCGTCTGTACAACGTGCTGAAGGATCTGCACAAGCAGGTGTTCGGCACCAATCCCACCACGAGCGATCCCATTACCATTGCTGCATGGTACCTCTCTCACGGTCACGGCGACCATACCGCCAACTTCCTCGATCTTTGCAAGCAATACGGCAAGACCATCAAGACCGAGCTGCTGATCGCCAACAACCCCTCCGACCTTGAGAGCTACAACTGCGGTGACCCCAACCTCTACGTGCGTAACAACCTCAGTCAGATCGCCAATTACGCCCAGGGCCCGATGAAGTACGTGAAGGTACATACCGGTATGACGCTGTATCTCCGCAACGTGGAGATCGAGGTGCTGTATACCCACGAGGATATTTATCCTCAGACCTTTGAGCGCTTCAATAACTCCTCTACCGTTCTGCGTACCTACATCCACAATACCGACGGTGAGGGTAACGTGCAGGGCCAGACCACCACGATCCTGTGGCTGGGCGACCTGCAGACCCGCGGCAGCGCCTGCCTGCGTGCCATGTACGGTAATTATCTAAAGTCGGACGTGGTACAGGTGGCTCACCACGGTGGCTCCGGCTGCGAGCTTGAGCTCTACCAGCTGACCGAGGCGAAGGTTCTGATTTGGCCGCACAGCGCTGCACGCGTGACCTCTATGTCCAAGAATTCCAACGCCAGCCGCGGCTCTGCTGCCTACGTTTCCTATCATCTTCTCCGTATGGAATCCGTAGAGTACGTTCTGATTTCCGACATATATAATACTACGGTTACCTTTACCAAAAACGGTTACGATATGTCTGTTGGCGGTGAATACGGCCTCTTTAACGCCGGTGAGAGCGCAACTATCCGGATTTCTAACGCGTTTGCTCAAAATCAGGCAGTTATTAAATTGAAATAAACCGTAAGCGGCTTGCTTCCAAGCAAAAAACCGATTGCCACCGAGGTGGCAATCGGTTTTTTGCCCAAAATTTTAGGATCTGTGCGCTCGATGGCGTCGGTACGGATTCGGCGTTGCCATTGCAAAAATGAAATAAGTCCACGCTTTTCTGTTAGCAGATTTGTGCTAAAATCCGGCAGGTTTCGGTATTCCGCGGCAGACGTTTTTATGCTATACTGCAGGTAGAAATAGCGGAGATTCAATCCCTCTGCCGCTTTGACGGCGGCGGGATTTTGAACATAAAAAGTGGCAAATGGACGATTATAGGGGAGGCTCTTCCAGAAGCTCATTGTACCAAAGCGCGCACTTTTTCGCGTGCGGAATGGAGGATTTTATGAAAAAGACGCTATCTTTGTTGCTTTGCCTTTGCCTTGCGGCGGGTGCGCTGCTGTGCTTCAGCTCCTGCAAGACGAGCAAAGACCCCGACCCCATAGATCTGACTGACTATAGACTGGTTTATGAGGCAGATTTTAAGGATGCGCTTGTTACTTGGGCCAAGGGTGTGGGAACCACGCTTTCTGATTATACCGGCTTGAAAATCGCCACCGGAACCGATGCCAAGGGCAGCGCTACCGAAAAGGAAATACTGCTTGGCCAGACCAACCGTCCTGAGTCTGAAGCGCTTCTTGCCAAAATTGAGGGTGAGGGCTACGCTTACGGCGTTGTGGAGGGCAAGCTGGTGATGGTCGGCACCACCAAGCTGATGACGACCATGGCTGCCGAGGCATTTTTGTCTGCGTGTCTGACCGGTACGGGAGGCCCTGCGCTGAAGGTAAAGGAAACCGTTGTTTCCAATGCCCCCACGGTGGAGCTTTCCGGCGCTTATTCGATTGTTTACAGCAATGATTTGGATGATGAGGCCGATTTCGGCTCCGGCAGTGTGTCCAGCGACAGCTTCGCCTCTGACGAAGAGGATTTCAGCAACCGTGACCACGGCGTAGTCATGGCCTCCAAGGTGCAGCAGGCGCTAAAGAGCGTTATCAATGCCACCTCCACGGGCTTGAAAATGTCCACGGATAAAAAGGAGGCCACCAAGCGCGAGGTGCTGGTAGGTATCCTTGACCGTGATGCCAATAAGCAGTTTTTGAAAAGCATTGATGTAGACGGCTACGGTGTTGCGCTGTACGATCAGACGGTGGTTGTTTCAGGCTACAACGACAACGGCCTGCGTGAGGCAGTTGCTATGTTTGAGCAGCTGGTTACCCTCGGTGTTACCACCAAGGACGGCCAAAAGGTTGTAGTTTGGCCCGCTGGCCTGCGTGTGACCACCAGCAAGAGCTTTGGTTGGAAGCTGGATGTGCCGCGTCCTGAGGGCGAGGGGATTGAGCTTTCCGGCTCCGTTGACGTGGGAGAGGGCTCGGTGGAGCTGTACTACACCGGATCCGGCGTCAATGCCGACGCCTTCAACGCCTACTGCGCGGGCATGGCCGCAAAGGGCTACACTCTGGTGCAGGAAAATACCGTGGAGGACAGCATTTTTCGCTTATATCGCAACACCTCCACCAAGGTGCTGCTGTATACCTCCTACTCCGCCTTCAGTCACGCTTTTGAGCAGAACGTAAAGACGCACGCTCCCTGTATCCGCGTGGTGACCGGTTCTACCTTCGATGCCGGCAACGATTTTTCTGACGATCTGCTGCAGCCTGCCTACTGCGAGTACGAGAAGCTGACCGACACGCGCCTTGTGGCTGTACGGCTGATCTACGAGGGCGGAACCAATACCAACTACGGTGGCAATCTTTACGTGATGCAGCTGGAGGACGGCTCCTTCATCGTGCAGGACGGCGGCTTTGTGAATGCCGATTCCGTCAGCCGTCTGTATAACGTTCTAAGCGATCTGCACAAGCAGGCCACGGGTTCTGCTCCTACTACGGCCAACCCCATTACTATTGCGGCATGGTATCTTTCTCACGGTCACGGCGACCATACCGGAAACTTCCGCATTCTTTGCAGAGATTACGGCAAGACCATCAAGGTGGAAACCATGATCGCCAACAACCCCTCTGATCTTGAAAGCTACAATTGTCTTGACCCCAATCTTTATGTGCGTGATAATCTCAGCGTGATCTCCAATTATGCCCAAGGCCCGATGAAATATATCAAGGTACATACTGGCATGAAGCTGTATATCCGTAACGTGGAGATCGAGGTGCTGTACACTCATGAGGATCTGTACCCCCACACCTTTGAGCGCTTCAATAATTCCTCCACCGTTCTGCGTACTCATATCCACAGCACCGACGGAGAGGGCAACGTACAGGGCGCACCTACCTCAATTCTGTGGCTGGGTGACCTGCAGACCCGCGGCAGCGTTTGTATGCGCGCCATGTATGGAGATTATCTGAAATCGGACATGGTGCAGATCGCTCACCACGGCGGTTCCGGCTGCGAGCGTGAGTTTTATGAGCTAACCGAGGCGCAGATCCTGCTCTGGGCCTGCAGCGCCAAGGACATGCGGAATCTTACCGGTAATTCCAACGCAGAACGCGGTAGCTACGCTTACGTTTCCTACCATGCCTTCCATATGGCGAGCGTGGAATATAACGTGGCCTCTGATATCTACAATACCACTATGACCATTACCAAGGATGGTCCCGTGATGATGGTTGGCGGTGTGAACGGTCTTTACAATGCCGGAGAGAGCAAGGCTGTTACCATCGGTACCGCTGCCGGTCCCGGTGTTGCCATTGTCAAAATGAAATAAGCCCCAAAACGGGTACGAAAATCCCCCACCTTCGTTAGCCAACGCAGGTGGGGGATTTGCTTTCATTTTTTGTGATCAGTCCTTTTTCTCGATGACGGCAAAGACAGACTCCGGCGTTTCGCAAATGGAGAAATCGTTTGCCACCTCGGGGGAGATGAAGCCCTTCAGGATATCTGCGCCGATGACGGCCAGCATACCGTCCCAAAAGCCGTTGATGTTATAAAGCACCACGGGCTTATCGTGACGGGAGAGGATCTTCAGTGTCATGATCTGGAAAAATTCATCCAGCGTGCCGAGGCCGCCGGGAGTGATGATAAAGGCGTCGGCCTTATCTTCCATGATGGTTTTGCGCTCGGCCATGGTTTCGGTGGCGATCAGCTCGGTGCAAAGGGTGCTGACAGGCTCCAAGGAGTGCATGAAATGCGGCGTTACACCGATGATGGTGCCGCCCTCGGCAGCCATGCCTCTGGCAGCGGCGCCCATCAGGCCTCCGGAGCCCGCGCCGAACACCATGGTGTGTCCGCGCTTGGCCATGGCGCGACCCAAAGCCTCCACGCCGTCGATGTAGGCGCGATCGATCTTATCGCTGGCAGAGCCGTAAAGTGTAATGTTCATAAATTCTCCTTTCCGGGCGCGTGGCCCTGTGGGGGATTTGTTTGGGTTATTTTTTCATATTTTCCTGTACGCGGGCAAGCTCCTCGTCCTTGTCCTTTTTCCACAAATAGCTAAGGTGTAGCTCGGTGCCGTTTTTGATACGTCTCAGATTGCCGATGTGCTTGCAGAACACAAGAATGCAGCCAATGGCGATGATGCCGGCACCCCACCAGCCTCCGCTTGCGTTGAGCAGGAAGCCGAAGCCTCCGTCACCGAGGATGCCGTAAAGGAAGGGAATGATGACTGAAGCGGTCAAGGGGCAGACACAGATGTAATCAAACAGCAGAATCAGCAGAATTTCAATGGCCAGAAGGATCAGCAGCAGGCGGAAATCCACGGCCAGCAGCACGCCGCCGAGACAGGCAAGACCCTTGCCGCCGCGGAAACGCATGTAAACCGGAAAGACATGGCCGAAAATGCAGGAAACGCCGGCCACTTCGGCAACCATGGGTGTACCCCGAAAAATGACGGGCGCAAGCCACACTACGCCGGCGGCCTTGAGAATATCAAGCAACGCGCTGGAGATACCTACTACCTTACCCATCACGATCACGGCATTGGATGCGCCGGCGTTTCCGGAACCCTTCTGCCGGATATCAAAGCCCCGCAGACGGCCCACGATATAGGAGGGGTTGATGCCACCGATCAGGTAGCCAAACAGTGCGGCGAGAGTTAGTTTCAGTACGATCATGCTATGCCTCTTGATTGCGAAAAATGTTGAAAAGTATGAATTACCCTTTATTATAGTATACCATACTTTAAAATAAAATGCAAGGCTTTGCGAATAGTCATTTTGGGTTTTTTGCATATTTTTGGCAAATAGATCAGAGTGGAGAAAAATTTGATTTTTTTGCGCAAGAATTGCTGAAAATGCGCGGCCGACGGTTGACAAAGAGCGCAAAAGGGGGTATAATAAGGATAGTTCATTGTAAGGAGGATTTTACCCATGGTCGTTACCAAGGAAAGCATTATCGGCGACGTGCTGGATGCAGCGCCTGCTACTGCTCAGTTCTTCTTTGAGATCGGTATGCATTGCCTCGGCTGCCCCTCTGCGCGTGGCGAGTCCATCGCTGACGCCTGCATGGTTCATGGCACCGATGCCGACGCGCTGGTGAAGAAGCTGAACGATTTTTTGTCTAAGTAATACCGGCAAAATCAAAAAAGGCCCGGTCCGCAGTGCGGGCGGGGCCTTTTTGCTTCACGCCGTAGCGGCGGTGGGGCTGAAAGGAGCTTGAATGACGGTTAAGGAATTATATCATTATCTGGAAGAGCGCTTTCCGCGGTCGCTCTCGGCTGAATGGGATAACGACGGCCTTTCCTGCTGTCCGGATCCCGGCCGCGAGGTGCGGCGAGTTTTGGTGGCGCTGGATCTCACCGAGGCGGTGGCAAAGCGGGCGGCGGACGGTGGCTTTGACGTGGTGCTGACCCACCATCCGCTGCTGTTTCGCGGCGTGAAGGCGCTGGTGCCGGAGCAAGCTGTGCCCCGCAAGCTGCTGACGCTGGCAAGGGCCGGTGTGGCCGCAATGGCCTTTCATACCCGTCTGGATGCCGCCGAGGGCGGTGTCAACGATATTCTGGCGGCGCTTTTGGGTCTTTCCCATATAGAGGCCTTCGGCCCTGCGGAGGAGGTACCCTGTGGACGGGTGGGTGAGCTGCCCGAGGCGATGGCTGCGGAGGATCTTGCCGCTTTTGTGAAAAATAAACTGCATGCTCCCGGCGTGCTGCTCTCCGGCAGAGGTTTGGTGCGCCGTGTGGCTGTGCTTGGCGGCGAGGGCGGCGACTATGTGGCGGCCGCGGCCGCGGCGGGCGCGGATCTGTTCCTTTCCGGCCGTATTGGATATCATCGAATGCTGGATGGCCCAGAGGAGGGAATAGCGCTACTGGAAGCGGGGCACCATGCCACGGAAGCGCCCGTTTGCGCTCATCTTGCGGATCTGGTGCAGGCGGCGGATAGCCGCATTGCGGTGGAGGTTATGCCCACCGATGCGCTTTGCTTAATTTGAAACAGAAAAGGAGTATACAATGACCTACGTTGTGGCAAACATGCACGGCGCGATGGAGAAATACACCGCGTTGCTTGAAAAGATCGGATTTTCTGACCGCGATGTTCTGTACGTGCTGGGCGATACCGCCGATTACGGCGAGGATGCGGTGGCGCTGCTCACAGAGCTGAGCATGTGCGAGAACGTGTATTCCGTAGCGGGCGAGCACGATTACAAGGCGCTGCGGATGCTTGGCGGCTTTGACCGGATGCTGAAGGACGGATCTGCGCCTTCACCGGAGTTTGCAGCCGAGATGATGGCTTGGGCGGCCGACGGCGGACAGACCACACTGGAGGGCTTTAGAGCGCTGGACGCAGATATGCGGGAGGGGTTGCTGGATTACCTCTCCGAGGCCACTCTTTTTGAGGAGGTGGAGGCCGGCGGCAAGGAATACGTGCTTTGCCACGGCGGTATTGCGGGCTTTGATGCGGAAAAGTCCCTCGAGGACTACGAGCCGGAGGATTTCTTTGCCGAAACTCCCGCAGGTGCCACGTTTTTCAGGGATCGCACGCTGATAGTGGGGCATACGCCCACCAAGAGCGGCCGTATTGAGCGGGCGGCAGGTGTCATTCGCATCGACTGCGGTGTGAAGGATGGCGGCGTACTTGGCTGCCTCTGCCTTGAAACGGGCGAGGAATTTTATGTCTGATAAAGGGGCTTTTTTCACCCCGTGTGGGGGGATATTGCAAAAAGGACAGTGCCTCTCGCTGGAGGTGACAGACCTGAACAATCTGGGGTGCGGCGTTGGCCGTGCCCCGGATGGCCGCGCGGTGTTTGTTGCCGGCGCGGTGGCAGGTGATACGGTGGAGGCCGAGATCATCAAGGTGAATAAAAGCTACGCCGTGGCAAGGCTGCTGACGGTGAACGTGCCCTCTCCCCATCGGGAGGAGGGCTTTTGCGCTATGCCCCTTTCTTGCGGTGGTTGCGTGTACCGTCACCTTTCCTATGCAAGAGAGCTGACTCTGAAGCGAGACTACGTGATGCATTGCTTCCGCAAGGCGGGGCTTTCCGACGTGGAGGTGGAGCCCACCCGCACCACGGGAGAGGTGCGGGGTTACCGCAACAAGGCAGAATACCCCATAACGGGGTCGGAAAAGGGCGTTTGGGGCGGCTTTTACGCCCAAAAGACCCACCGGGTGGTGCGGGCAGACGGCTGCAGCCTGCAGCCCGCTGTATTTGGCGAAATTTTGCGCACCGTTTGCGGCTTTTTGCAGAAAAACGGTGTTTCTACATACGACGAGACCACGGGAAAGGGGCTGTTTCGCCACCTGTATCTGCGGGAGGGACGCGGAAGCGGAGAACTGATGGTTTGCCCCGTGCTGAACGGTGACGCGCTCCCCAGCGAGGCGGCGTTCGTTGCGCTGCTGCGGGAAAAATTTCCCCGTGTGACCTCTATTTTGCTGAATGTGAATAAAAAGGCCACCAACGTGGTGCTGGGGCGGGAATACCGCACCCTGTGGGGCAAGCCCTATTTGGAGGATATCCTCTGCGGCAAGCGTTTCCGCATTGCGCCGGGGGCGTTCTATCAGGTGAATCACGACGCGGCGGAGCTGTTGTATGGTCTTGCCGCCGAAAGAGCCCGGGAGAGCTTGAAAAACGGCCTGCTGCTTGACCTCTACTGCGGTGCGGGCACCATTGGGCTTTCCATGGCGGAGCATTTCAACGAGGTGATCGGCATTGAGATCGTCCCCGAGGCGGTGGAGTCCGCCAAAGTGAATATGTCCCTGAACGGTATCGAAAACGCCGAATTTTACTGCGGTGACGCCGCCAACGCAGAGGGACTGCTTGCCCCCGCAGAGGCAGCGAGAGGGGGGCGCCTTCAGCCCGACGTGGTCATCCTTGATCCACCCCGTAAGGGTTGCGATCGGATGCTCCTGGAGTTTCTCGCCGCCCGCGCTGTGCCCCGCATCGTCTACGTCTCCTGCGGCCCCGATACCCTCGCTCGCGATTGCGCCATCCTCCGCGACCTCGGCTATGAGATCGGCGCGGTGACGCCGGTGGATCTTTTTCCGCGTACAGGGCACGTCGAGAGTGTCGTTTGTCTGACGCGGAATTTGCAATGATTTGTAGGGACCGGCCTCCCGGACGGTCCATTGAAAAGATATAAGCCGTTATTGCGGACCGTCGAGGACGCCGGTCCCTACAAAAATAGGCACTCAAAGCAAACACACCCTAATTTTTCGCAGGGACAAATGTGAGTTTTGAGCAATACTCGAAACTTCAATTTACATCTGTTTGGTATAACATATCGAAGAAGAAGGAGAACATTATGCCTTATTATTTCCCATTTGGACAGGAACTGCACCCCTTGGTGCAAGAAGATAAATCGCCTAAAAAAGTATTCGTGCTTGGTGTATATGCGAGCGCAGTACATGCAAGATGGAAGAAAGACGGTCAAGCCGTATGTCAGGCACTTGCGGTGGCAAGCGAACCGAGAATTTTTTGGGACGGCAACGAAGACGAGGCAAGAGCGATTATTGGGCAGATAAACATTCCAAAGGAGCTTGGATATCTTGAACCTGCGGGCAAGC
>SVTA01000048.1 GCA_015064005.1 Oscillospiraceae bacterium | reverse complement strand
GCAGGCGGCGGATACGCACAGGTGGTACCCATGGAGGACATCAACCTGCACTTTACCGGCGACTTCCACGCCATCACCTCCGCCAACAACCTGCTTTGCGCGGTGCTGGACAATCACATCCAGCAGGGCAACGAGCTGGGCATCGACCCCCGCCGCGTGCTGTTCAGCCGCGTGATGGATATGAACGACCGCGCCCTGCGTAACATTCTCATCGGTTTGGGCGGCAAGGTCAACGGCACCCCCCGCGAGGATCATTTCATGATCACCGTGGCCAGCGAGATCATGGCCATTCTCTGCCTTGCACAGGACATTCCCGACCTCAAAAAACGCCTTGGCGACATTCTCGTGGCCTACACCTACGACGGCAAGCCCGTATTCTGCCGCGATCTGAAGGTAGCGGGTGCCATGACCGCACTCCTGAAGGACGCCATCAAGCCCAATCTGGTGCAGACGCTGGAGAACACCCCTGCCCTCATTCACGGCGGCCCCTTCGCCAACATTGCCCACGGCTGTAACTCCATCCGCGCCACCAAGCTGGCGCTGAAGCTTTCGGATTACGCCATCACCGAGGCGGGCTTCGGTGCCGACCTCGGCGCGGAAAAATTCCTTGATATCAAGTGCCGTAAGGCCGGTCTCTCTCCCGACGCCGTGGTGCTGGTCGCCACCGTCCGCGCCCTGAAATACAACGGCGGCGTGAAGAAGGAGGAGCTGAAGGAGGAAAACGTAGAGGCGCTTCTTCGCGGAGCGGTGAATCTGGAGGCACACATCGATAACATTCAGAAATTCGGCGTGCCCGTGGTGGTTGCCATCAACCGCTTTGCCACCGATACCGACGCGGAGCTGGACGCTGTCCGCGCCATCTGCGAGCGCAAGGGCGCCGACTTTGCCCTGTCCGAGGTATTCGCCAAGGGTGGCGAGGGCGGCGTGGAGCTGGCTGAAAAGGTGGTTGCTGCCTGTGAGAAGCAGAAGAATTTCCGCTTCCTCTACAGCGACGAGGCCTCCATCACCGAGAAGATCGAGACCATCGCCCGCGAGATCTACGGCGCCGACGGCGTGCAGCTGGAGTCCGGCGCGAGGAAGGCGCTGGCCGACATTCTCGCCGTGGATCCCGCCTACGCGAAGCTCCCCGTTTGCATGGCCAAGACCCAGTATTCCCTTTCCGACGATCCCACCAAGCTCGGCCGTCCCACCGGCTTTACGCTGACGGTGCGTGACATCCGTCTTTCCGCCGGCGCAGGCTTTATCGTGGTGCTGACCGGCGCCATTATGACCATGCCCGGCCTTGGCAAGACCCCCTCCGCCTACAGCATTGATATGGATGCCGAGGGCAACATCACGGGGCTGTTCTGATGCTGCGGCTGCAATTACACACGTCAAGCACCGAGGAGACCGAGGCTGCCGGCGCAGCGCTTGCCCGCCGGATGATCGACGAGGGGCTGCCCCGCTTTGTGGCCCTGTACGGAGATCTTGGCGTTGGCAAGACTGCCTTTGTCCGCGGCTTCGCCTCCGTGATTTGCCCCGGCGCGGCCGTGCGCTCGCCCACCTTCTCCTTGGTGTACGAGCATCGCGGCAAGCCCTTTGATCTCTTTCACTTTGATATGTATCGCATCGAAACCGAGGATGATCTCTATTCCATCGGCTACGACGATTATCTCGACCGCGGCGTGTGCCTGGTGGAGTGGAGCGAGCATATTCCTTATGCCCTGCCCGCTCACCGCATTGCCGTGACCATTAAAAAGGATGATCTCACACGCCCCGACAGCCGCGAGATCACCGTAGAAGAACTGGAGGTGCCGCTATGCTGATCCTTGCGCTTGACAGCACAGCCGTGGTGGCCAGCGTGGCGCTCTGCGAGGACGACCGCGCCCTTGCCGCCTTTCATCTGAATAACGGCAACACCCACAGCGAAACGCTGCTGCCCATGGTCAAGGCCGCGCTTGACACCACCGGTCACTCGGTGGATGACATCGATCTTTTTGCCTGCAGCGTAGGCCCCGGCTCCTTTACCGGCGTGCGTATCGGTGCAGCTACCGTCAAGGGACTTGCATTTGGCAAGGAAAAGCCCGTGATCGGCGTTTCCACGCTGGAGGCGCTGGCCACCAATCTTCTCCCCTTTGAGGGACTGATCGTTCCCGTGATGAATGCCCGCAGAGGTCAGGTCTACAACGCTGTTTTCGAGGCGAAAAACGGTGTGCTGCAGCGCATCACGCCGGATCGTGCCCTTGCCGTCACGGAGCTGGAGGCAGAGCTTGCCGCCATAGGGCGTCCCTTTGCCCTTTGCGGCGACGGAGCGGACATGACCGCAGCACTCCTTGTGAGCCTGCGGCCGGTTGCCATCTCTCCCCTCTTGACGGCACAAAATGCCGTTTCTGTGGCCGCCGTGGCACGTCGGATGTACGAGAACGGCGTGCGCACCACCGACGCGGAGCTTACCCCCGTTTATCTCCGTCTGCCGCAGGCAGAGCGGGAGCGGCTGGAGCGAGAAAAACAAAATCCCAACTGAAAGGATACGAGCATGAAAAAACTGATTATCGGCTGCGACCACGCCGCCTTTGAGCTGAAGGGGCTGGTGAAGGAGCATCTGATCTCCCGCGGCTTTGAGGTAGAGGACGTTGGCACCTACTCCGCCGACAGCTGCAATTACCCGGATATTGCCCACGCCCTTTGTCAGAAGATCCAAAGCGGCGAGCATACCATGGGTATTCTCATCTGCGGCACCGGTATTGGCATGTCCATGGCTGCTAACAAGCACCGCGGCATCCGCGCCGCCTGCTGCTCCGATACCTTCAGCGCGCGCCTCACGCGCCTGCACAACGACGCCAACGTGCTTTGCTTTGGCGCCCGCGTGGTGGGTATGGGGCTGGCCTTTGATCTGGTTGACGCATTCGTTGACGCCGAATTTGAGGGCGGAAAGCACGCTGTGCGCGTGGATATGATCACCGCCATCGAAAACGGCTCCCTTTCCTGATATGTCGGCAAAGCCCGCGGCCATCAAGCGCCGCCCTGTCAAAAAAACCGGTGGCAACACCGCTGCCGTCATCGTCGCGGCAGGCAGCTCCCTGCGCATGGGTGACGGTGTCAAAAAGCAGTTTCTGAAGGTCAACGGCATCCCCGTGCTTGCCCGCACCATGCAGAGCTTTGAGGAATGCCGCCTGATCGGCGAGATCATCGTGGTGGCAAAGGAGGAGGATCTCCTCTACGTCAGCGATCTTGCCGCCGAGTATCACATCCGCAAGCTGACCGCCGTAGTGGCGGGCGGCGATACCCGCGCCGCCTCGGCCAGATGCGGCTTTGAGCGGATCAGTGCCCGCGCCAAATACGTGGCCATTCACGATGGTGCCCGATGTCTGGTGACGCCGGCGGAGATCGAAAAGGTCTGCCGCGCCGCCTTTCGCTACAAGGCGGCCTCCGCCGCCACACGGGTGTCGGATACGGTGAAGCTGGCCACCAGAACGGCCTTTGTGGACTCCACTCTTGACCGTAACCACATCTATCTTGCCGCCACCCCTCAGATCTTTTCCGCCAATCTGTACCGCGCGGCACTGACAAACGAGGCCGCCACCGCCAATCTCACCGACGATAACCAGCTGATGGAGCTGCTGCCCCATCGGGTGAAGCTGGTGGAATGCAGCAAGGAAAATATCAAGATCACCTACCCCGAGGACGTTTCTCTCGCGGAGTTCTATCTCGACCGAAGGGAGGGGCTGCGATGAGGATCGGTCACGGCTACGACGTACACCGACTGGTGGAGGAGCGTCCGCTGGTGCTTGGCGGAGTCACGGTGCCCCACACCCACGGCCTGCTTGGCCATTCCGATGCCGACGTGCTGGTGCACGCCATTATGGACGCATTGCTTGGCGCCGCGGCGCTGGGTGATATCGGCAAGCTCTTTCCCGACAGCGACCCCGCCTACAAGGGCGCGGACAGTCTTTTACTTGCCACCGAGGTGGCAGCGCGCATCCGTGCGGCGGGCTATGAGATCGGCAACGTGGACGCCACCGTGATCGCGGAGCGCCCCAAGCTTGCCCCCCATATTCCCCTGATGCGGGAGCGCATCGCCGCCGCCCTTGGCGTTGCGGTGGATGCCGTCAGCATCAAGGCCACCACAGAGGAGGGGCTTGGCTTCTCCGGCAAAAAGGAAGGCATCGCCGCCCACGCGGTCTGCCTGCTGCAATAAAAAAGCCGCCCCTTCGGGCGGCCGGCACGCTTTGCGGGGCGCTTTTACACCAACGTCCCGATTTTTCCCCTTCCCTCCCGCGCCGAGTGCTTGTTGTCAAATGAGTGCTTCTCACTGTCATATTATGTCGAAATTTTCTTTTTGTGAGGTTTTTTATGAAAATTGCACCCTCTATGTTATCCGCTGATTTCGCGCACCTTGCCGAGTCGGTTGCCCGCGTGGAGAACGCCGGCGTGGAAATGCTCCATCTTGACGTGATGGACGGCAATTTCGTGCCCAATATCTCCTTTGGCCCCTGCGTGATCGCCGGTATCCGCCCCGAGAGCAAGCTGTTTTTTGATGTGCATCTGATGATCGAGCGTCCGGAGCGCTACATCGACTACTTTGTCAAATGCGGCGCTGACGGCATCACCATTCATTATGAGAGCACCGAGAATCCCGCCGAGGTACTGAAGACCATTCGTGCCGCCGGCGTGAAGCCCGCCATTGCCATCTCCCCCGATACCCCTGCTGACGTGCTGTATCCCCTGCTGCCGCTGGTGGATATGGTGCTGGTGATGACGGTTTATCCCGGCTTCGGCGGTCAAAAGCTGATTCCCGCGTGTCTTGAAAAGGCCGCGCAGCTCCGCGCGAAGATCGGGGAGCTGGGTCTTGACATTGACGTACAGGCTGACGGCGGTATTGGCGCCGGCAACCTTGCCGACGTGCTGAAGAGCGGCGTCAACGTGGTGGTAGCAGGCTCTGCCGTGTTCGGCGCACCCGATCCTGCCAAGGCCGTGGCCGATATGCGTAAAATCGAGGCTGAGCTTGGCTGAGCATTGAGAAAACACAAAAAACACGGGAAATTTCCGCCATCGGCGGGAAATTCCCGTGTTTTTTCGCTTACTTGGTCAGTTCCTTGAAATAAGCAACGGCGGCGGCGTAGATATCCTCGTTGCTGCTGTTGCCAAAAACGAAGGGGCCCATCAGGCAGACCACGGTGTCCTCCGGCAGCACGCGCACGGCACTGTTGTTCTTGTAAAGGTCGGTCTCGCTGAGGCGAATGCCGTAGCAATGGGTATTGCCGTCCTCGTCGGTGGTGTAAAAGGCTCCCTTGGGCGACTCGCCAAGCACGGAGGTAAGGTCAGTCAGCACCTGACTTTGGGAGGCCAACTCCTCAAACATCCAGGGGGAGAGGAAATACACCGAGGCGTCGCCCGTTTTGATGTAGTTGTTGTACTGCCCCTTTTGCTGGGTGTTGTTGTAGGCATCCACCACGATGCCGGCGGGCTTGCCGTCCTTGTCCACCCGGTTTTTCATTTCCTCGATCTCGGCGGCGGAATACACGGTAAAAGACACGATCCGCACGGATCTGGTGCCGTCGCCGTCAATATCGGTGGCAAGCTTGCCGGAAAGGCAGGCGTTCAATGCCTTCAACCCCGCCTCGTCGGTCATAAAGCCGTAGGGGCCGGCGGTGACGACGGTGAGGTCCCCCTCGCTTTCCTTGGTTGCCATCTGCACCACGCACACGATCAGCACCACGGCGATGAACAGCGCGGCGATGGTGTGCCATTTATAATGATACCAGAAGTTATCAAACCAGCGGTAGAGCTTGCCGTGAGGGCGCTCCGGGCGCGTTGCGCTGCCCGGGCCGCCGAGGCGGATCTCCCGCTCGCCCATCTTTTCTTCTCTTCTCTCGTTATCTTCTCTCATTTTATATCCTTTCTGACATACAAAGCGGGAGTGCCGAGGCACTCCCGTGTCTGATTAGTCGATTGGCTTCATGGTCGGGAACAGGAGCACGTCGCGAATGGACGGGCTATCGGTGAGTAGCATGACCAAACGGTCAATGCCAAAGCCAAGGCCGCCTGTGGGCGGCAGACCGTACTCCAGGGCAGTGACGTAGTCATAGTCCACCTGCGCGCGGCAGTTGGGATCCAGCGCCTTGCGCTCGGCCACCTGACGCTCAAAGCGCTCCTTCTGATCGATGGGATCGTTCAGCTCGGAGAAGGCGTTGCCAAACTCGGTGGCGTTGATGAAATACTCAAAGCGCTCGGTAAAGGCGGGATTGCCGGGCTTGCGCTTGGCAAGGGGGCTGATCTCCACGGGATAGTCGTAAATAAAGGTGGGTTGAATGAGCTTATCCTCAACGAAGGCGTCAAAGAACTCCGCAAGGATGGCGCCCTTGGTGGGTACCTCGGGCAGCTCCACGTGATGTGCCTTGGCGGCAGCGATGGCCTCCTCATCGGTGGCGATCTGGTCAAAGTCCACGCCGCTGTACTTCTTGACAGCCTCCAGCATGGTCATGCGCTCCCAATGGCCAAGGTCGATCTGATGGCCGCAGTAAGGAATGACAAGGCTGCCGCAGACCTTCTCGGCCACGGTGCGCATCATCTCCTCCACCAGATCCATCAGCGCGTGATAGTCAGTGTAGGCCTGATACAGCTCAATACTGGTAAACTCGGGGTTGTGCTTGGGGTCCATGCCCTCGTTGCGGAAGATGCGGCCTACCTCGTAAACGCGATCCATACCGCCCACGATCAGACGCTTCAGGTACAGCTCGGTTTCAATGCGCAGCACCATATCCATATCCAGCGTGTTGTGGTGCGTGAGGAACGGACGGGCGCTGGCGCCGATCTCAAAGGGAGTGAGGATGGGGGTATCCACCTCAAGGAAGCCCTTGGAATCCAGGAACGCGCGCAGCTCGCGCAGGATCATGCTGCGCTTGACGAAGGTATCCTTCACCTCGGGGTTCATAATGAGATCCACGTAGCGCTGACGGTAGCGCATTTCCTGGTCCTTCAGACCGTGGAACTTCTCGGGCAGGGGCAGCAGGCTCTTGGCCAGCAGCAAAAGCTCGGTGCAGCGCACGCTGAGCTCGCCCATCTTGGTGCGGAACACGATGCCCTTCACGCCGATAATATCGCCGATATCCATCTTCTTGAAGCCGGCATAGGCCTCCTCACCGATGACGTCACGGCGCACGTAGATCTGAATATCGCCCTTATCGTCGCGCAGGTGGGCAAAGCTGGCCTTGCCCATAATGCGTCTGGTCATCATACGGCCGGCAAGGCATACCTCTACCTCGGTTTCAGCCTCGGCAGGAAGATCGGCAAAGCGCTCCTTGATCTCGGCGGAATAGGTATCCTGCGGGTACTTGGTGATCTCAAAGGGATCGCAGCCGGCCTCACGCAGCGCGGCCAGCTTCTCGCGGCGTACACGGAATACATCCGCAATATTCACTTCCTCCACGGCCTCGGCCGTGTTGCTTCTGATTTCTTCAGCCATGTCTTCTCCTTAGTCGCGACTTACGCTCAAAATACGGTAGGTAAAGGTATAACCGGAGGCCTCCACCGTGCCGGTGACAGTGTCGCCCTTCTTGTGGCCGATCAACGCAGCACCTACGGGGGACTGGTCGGAGATCTTGCCGCTGATGATATCGGCCTCGTTGGAGCCTACGATACGGTAGGTGAGATCCTCACCGGCTACCTCGTCGCGCACCTTGACGGTGGAGCCAATGTCGATCACGCCGCGCACGGCCTTAGTGACATCGTATACCTCGGCATTCTCAATATCGTGCTTCAGCTTGAGAATGCGGGCCTCGTTCTCGGCCTGAGCATTACGGGCAGCGTCGTACTCGGCGTTCTCGGAAAGGTCGCCGAAGCCGCGTGCCACAACGATATCGTTCTTAATGCGCTCGCGCTCCTCGCCCTCACGCCATTGCAGCTCCTTAACCAGCTCGTCATAACCCTGTTGGGTCATTGTAATCTTCTTTTCGTTTGCCATAACGGTTACTCCTCTATCTATTTCAATAAATTTTTACGGTTTGAGTGCTTGCAGTGCCGCCTGCAGCTGATTGTCCTCAGCCTCGGTCAGCAGATAAAAGTTTTTCTCGGCGGCCTCGCCCGTCAGCGCCACCTCCACGTGGGGGGCAATGCCCTTGTCGTGATAGTTCTCGCCGGAGGGGGGCGTATAATAGCCCACCGTCAGCTTAAAACCGCCGCTATAGCCCATCACGCTCAGGTCAAAGACCGACTGGATGATGCCCTTGCCAAAGCTGGTTTCGCCCACCAGGGTCGCCAGCTCGTAATCCCGCAGGGTGGAGGCAAACAGCTCCGCAGCGCTGGCGCTGTAGCCGTTCATCAGCACGGCGAGGGGATATTGACGGTAGCGGCCGATATCCTCCTTGGAAACGCTGCAGTCAGCGCCCTCGTCCTCGTAGGTCACGGCCTCCACGTATTCGCTGGAGGTTTCCTTGCCATCCTTACCGAAGGTGCTGACCACAAGGGCACCCTCGTTGAGGAAAAAGCTCAATACCGCCTTGACGGAGCGCAGGTCACCGCCGGGGTTATTGCGGACATCAATGACGAATTTCGTGCAATTTTTGGAGATCAGCTCATCCATGGCAGCCTTGAACTGCACGGGAGTGCTGAGATCAAACTGGGTGATCCGCACAATGCCCACGGCAGGGTCGGTTTCCGACACGCGGCCGCTGGCGCTGACGGTTTTGATGGCGGTGCGGGTCACGGAGAAGAAATGCTCCTCCCCATCACGCACCACGGTAAACTCCGCCTTGGTGCCGGCCTCGCCCCGCAAAAGCTCCAGAGAGGCCTCAAATCCCTTTTCGGAAACGAAAACGGTCTGCTCACCGCTGCCAAGAGAGATCACCACGTCACCGGGCAAGACCCCCGCCGCCATCGCGGGAGAGTCAGGCAGCACGTCGATGATCAGAATGCCCACCGGATCCGTGCTTTCGGTCACCGTCACACCGACGCCCACCGCATTTCCGCTGTTTTCCTCCAGCAGCGCGGCAAACTCCTCCTCGGTGTAATAGGCGGCATAATCATCGCCCGTGGCGACGGCATAGGCCTTCAGCATTTCGTCCAGCAGCAGCTGGCCGTCAGCATCGTACAGTGAATATTGCTTGAAGATCTCATCGATCAGCGCGATCTTTCCCGCGTAATCCTCTGCCTCCTCCTCACCGGTGGTACCGAGGGTATCACCGCCGGAGATCAGCAGCGCGCAGCCGCTGCCCATCACAAAGGAGATGATGGAGAACGAAAGCACTGCGGCGATCAGTGAGACGAGGAAGGTGGAAAGCGGCACGGTACGCCGCTGCTTTTGCGTCCCGTAGCCGGCAAGCACAGGATCAGGACCGCCGGCGGAAACGGTAGCTGCCGGCATTTCTCGATAGAGCTCCTTCAGCTCAATGCCAAAGGACAGCAGCCGCAGATGCAGCGCGTTGAACACCGCCCCCGCGCCAACCGTATCGGCCACAAGCACCACCAGACGGGCACCTGCTTCATCCAGGCTGACGGTGGCGCCGGAAAGACTCTCGGAAACGAGTCTGGTCAGCTCCTCCCGCTGCGAAGGAGCCACGGACGGGCTTAAAGAATAAATCAGCTTCATAGTTCCCTTTCCTTAGCCGGGTAGGCTAAAAACAAAGACAAGGAGGGATAAAACAATCAAAAGTAAGCGGGGGCGTAGGCCTGCCGCTTACTATTGACGTTGATGTATTAGAATTTGCCGGGCTTGGAGTCAAGATACTTCTTGACCATCAGCGCCACCTTGAAGGTGATGGCGTGCTCAAACTCGCGCAGATCAAGGCCGGTGAGCTTGCGGATCTTCTCCAGACGGTACACCAGCGTATTGCGGTGCACAAACAGCTTGCGGGAGGTCTCGGATACGTTCAGATTGTTCTCAAAGAAGCTCTGAATGGTCATTAGAGTCTCACGGTCAAGGGACTCTAAGCTCTCCTTCTTGAATACCTCCTGCAGGAACATCTCGCACAGGGTGGTGGGCAGCTGGTAAATGAGACGGCCAATGCCGAGGTTCTCGTAGCTGATGATGTTCTTTTCGGTTTCAAATACCTTGCCAACCTCAAGAGCCACCTGTGCCTCCTTGTAGGCGCGGGCCAGATCCTTGATGTTATCCACAGCGGTGGAGATACCGATGGCCACCTTGGTGTAGAACTCGGTAGAAAGGGTGTCGGCAATGTTGGTGGCGATCTTTTCGATCTCGCGGCTGTCGATGCCGGCCTTTACGTCCTTGACCAGCACGATATCATGCTCGCCAACGCTGATGACGTAGTCCTTGGACTTATCCGGGAACATGTTCTGCAGCATTTCAAAGGGCATCATATCGGTCTTGCCGAAGAACTTGATGAGGAATACGATGCGTACCTCCTCGGTGTTGAAATGCAGCTCCTTGCTCTTGATGTAGATGTCGCTGGGCAGGATGTTATCGAGAATGATATTCTTGATAAAGGAGCCCTTGTCGTACTTCTCATCATAGAGGTTCTTGATGTTGCCGAGAGAAATGGCAAGCATCTTGCACATCTTCTCTGCCATCTTGTCCTCGCCCTCAACAAAGACGATGTACTCTGCCTTGGAGCCGCTGAAGATGGGGCGGTAGGTATATCCACCGGATACGACCTCCTCCGACGCGTAGGCAATCTCCTCGCGGATACCCTGCTTGACCTCGCCGATCTTGACCAGCTCCGAGCAGGAAATGATGACGCCGTTCTCGTCGATCACGCCGATGACGCGGTCGATGGCGTCCTTCATTTGATGGATCACGCCTTGAAACAATCTGTTTGACATACCTTTTACCTCATTCTTTTATATGTGAATTATATAGAATTACTTATATTTTACACGATTTTTGGGTATTTTGCAATAGGTATTTGACATTTTTCACAGAAAAAAGTCGTTTAATTTGTGAATTTTTCGTGAAAAGCAGGTTGCGGTCAGGAAAGCTCCAGCACGCAGGAGATGGCTGCCAGCGCAAAAAGCGGTGCCGTTTCGGTACGCAGGATACGACGGCCGAGCCCTGTCATGGCAAAGCCGGCGGTCTCAGCGGCCTCGGCCTCCTTCGGGGAAAAGCCACCCTCGCTGCCCACGATCACGGCAAGACTGCCGCTTTTCGGGAAATCCGGTGCGGAAAGCAGCTTGCCAATGGGCACGGTGCCCTCGCCCTCGTAGCAGAAGAGGACGCGGTCTGCGCGGCCGGCCTCGCCCAGCATTTCCGCAAAGGAAACGGTTTCGGCAACCTCCGGCAAGCGGCCGCGGCCGCATTGCTTTGCCGCCTCCAGCGCGATACGTTGACGGCGGGCGGTTTTGTGAGCCTCCGCCTCCCGCTTGCAGCGGACGATGCAGCGCTCACTTTCAAAGGGCACGATGCGGGAGGCGCCGCACTCCACGGATTTCTGTATCACGGTGTCCAGCTTATCTCCCTTTGGGAGTGCCTGATAGAGCGTGATCGAAAGAGGCGGCTCCGTGGCCTGCTTGCGGCAGGAAAGCACGGTTGCCGCGACGGCATTCTCCTCAAAGGCGGTCAATACACAGGTATATTCGTTTCCGGCGTCGTCGGAAACTGTGATCTCCTCTCCCTTTGCCATACGCAAGGAGCGGGAGATATGATGGGCGTCGTCGCCGGTCAGCGTGACGGTGTTTTCGGCAATTTGGCTACTTCCAACAAAGAAACGCGGCACTCTGACGCCCCCTTTTTTTCGAAGATGAATATAGTATAACGCAAAATGCCCAATTTGTCAATGCCTTTTTTGTTATTTTTTACTGTTTTGTATGCGAAAATCACAAAAACTTTTTATTCAGCGCACGAAAATCACTAAAAATGACCGTTCCAAGACTTTTGGAACGCTTGCACAAAGGAAAAAGCGCCGCGCATGGCTGACACCATGCGTAGCGCTCATTTCCTTTAATTTTTCTGCACGACCAGCGCGCACCAGCCGTTATCCTCCAATTTCCGTGCCACGGTAAGACCGTTTTGCTCCAGCGCATCGGTCACCTCGTCGGCGCGCTCGGAAATGATACCGGAGGCAAGCAGAACAGCGTCGTCCTTCATATATGCGCCCACATCGGGGGCCATACGGATGATGATATCCGCCACGATATTGGCGCAAATCAGGTCGTATTTGCCGCCCGAAAGGTCCACCTGACGAAGCAGGTCGGAGACCTCGCAGGTCACGTTCTGCTGTCCGCTTTCCACGATATTCTCGTTGGCCACGCGCACCGCCACGGGGTCGATATCATATGCTTTGCACTCGGCAGCCCCCAGCTTGGAGGCGCAGATGGCGAGAATACCGCTGCCGCAGCCCACGTCCAGCATCCGACAGCCGGGCTTGGTGTATTCCTCCAAAAGCTCAATTACGAGCCTTGTCGTCTCGTGAGTACCCGTACCAAACGCCATGCCGGGATCCATACGCACGATGATCTCGCCCTCGGCGGGGGTATACTCCTCCCACATGGGCACGATGACCATACGCTTGCCGATGTGCAGCGTCTTGTAGTAGGCCTTCCAGGAGTTGGCCCAGTCCTCCTCGTTGACGCCGATGACCTCCACCTTGCCCTCAAAGCCGCTTTCGCTCATCCGATCACGGATAAAGGCCACGGCATCGGTAAAGGGACGGTCGGCATCCAGAAACACGGAAACCGACGCCACGGTCTTGTCGGCGTTGAGAATGCTCTCGTCGATGAGGTCGCCGTAGCAGGTCTTCAGGTCGATGTCGCTGAAGTCCTCGATCATCAGATTGTTGTTCAGCATGCTCATAATGGCCACCAGCGTGTCCAGGTGCCCGAGCGGCACCGTGACCTTCAGCTGTGTCCAATCCTTGCAGTTATCCATAAAAACTCCTTAATTACGGTTCAGCTTCTCAAAGATCCGCTTGAAAAAGCCGGACTTTTTGGCGTAATTGGATTCGCCGCAGCCCTCGGCAAAGGCGCGAACCTGCTCCTTTTGCTTGTCGCTGAGGGATTTGGGGATCTCCACGTTCACCGTGAAGATGAGATCGCCTCGACGGCTGCTGTTTACGTAGGGAATGCCCTTCCCCCGCATGGTGAAGCGGGTGCCGGGCTGAGTGCCCTCCGGAATGGTATACTTGGCGTTACCCTCCAGGGTGGGGATCTCGATCTCGGCGCCGAGGATGGCGTCGGTCACGGGCAGGGGCACCTCGCAAAAGATATGATAGCCGTCACGCTCAAAGATGGGGTGGGGCTTGACCATCACCTGCAGGATGAGGTCGCCGGCGGGGCCGCCGTTGCGGCCGTCGTTACCCTGACCGCGCAGCGCAATGCGCTCGCCGTCGTCAATGCCGGCAGGAATCGAAACCTCCAGCTTTTTGGTAATGCGGATAAAGCCCGTGCCGCGACAGTTCTGGCACGGGGTCTTGATGATCTTGCCCTTGCCGCGACAGCCGTCACAGGTGGTGGTGCTCTGGAACTGCATACCGCCGAGACGCTGCATCACGCGCATCTGGCCGGAGCCGTGGCACTTGGTGCAGGTTTCGGGAGAGCTGCCCTTGGCAGCGCCGCTGCCGGCGCAGTCCGGGCACTTGGTCACACGGTTGTAGCTGATCTCCTTCTTGACACCAAAAGCAGCCTCCTCAAAGGTAATGGAGGTACGCGTACCGATGTCGTCACCCCGCATGGGGCCGTTGCGCTGCTGCGTGCCGCCGAAGCCGCCGCCGAAAAAGCTGCTGAAAATATCCCCGAAATCGCCAAAGCCGCCAAAACCGCCAAAGCCGCCCCCGGCCCCGCCGGCGGCGGGGTCGAAGGCTGCGTGGCCGAACTGGTCGTATTTGGCGCGCTTATCGGCGTCGGAGAGCACGTCGTAGGCCTCGTTCACCTCTTTGAACTTGACCTCGGCTTCCTGATCTCCGGGGTTCATATCCGGGTGGTATTTCTTGGCAAGCGAGCGATAAGCCTTTTTGATGGTGGCCTCGTCCGCGCCCTTGTCTACCCCCAGAACCTCATAATAATCGCGTTTATCTGCCATAATACTCTCTTAATTATTTATCCGTCTTGTCCTCGAAGTCAGCGTTGTAGAAGCCCTCGCCACCGGCGTTACCGGCATCGGCGCCCATATCGGGGCCGGCACCTGCGGCGCCGCCCTGCTGCTTGTAGAGCTTCTCGGAAAGAGCGTAGAACGCCTTCTCCAGTGCCTCGCTGTCTGCCTTGATGGCGGCGGTGTCACCACCGGCAAGGGTGGAGCGCAGCTTCTCAATGGCGGCCTTCACGTCGGCCTTATCCTCCTCGGGCAGCTTGTCGCCAATCTCGCTCATGGTCTTCTCGCTCTGGAAGATCAGCGTTTCGGCGTGGTTCTTGGTATCCACGGCCTCCTTCTGCTTCTTATCCTCCTCGGCAAACTTCTCCGCATCCTTCACGGCGCGGTCAATATCCTCCTGGCTCATGTTGGTGGAGGAGGTGATGGTGATGTGGGTCTCCTTACCGGTGCCCTTATCCATAGCGGTGACGTTCACGATGCCGTTGGCGTCGATATCAAAGGTCACCTCGATCTGAGGCACGCCACGGGGAGCGGCAGGAATGCCGTCCAGGTTGAAGCGGCCGAGGGTGGTGTTGCCGGCAGCCATCTCACGCTCGCCCTGCAGCACGTGGATCTCCACGGAGGTCTGGCCGTCAGCGGCGGTGGAATACACCTGGCTCTTCTTGACGGGAATGGTGGTGTTGCGGTCGATGATGCGGTTGAACACGCCGCCGAGGGTCTCAATACCGAGGGACAGAGGCGTTACGTCCAGCAGCAGCAGATCCTTGACATCGCCGCCCAGCACGCCGCCCTGAATGGCCGCGCCTACTGCCACGCACTCGTCGGGGTTGATGCCCTTGAAGGGATCCTTGCCGGTAAACTTCTTTACAGCCTCCTGCACGGCGGGAATGCGGGTGGAGCCGCCAACCAGCAGCACCTTGTGAATTTCAGAAACGGACTTGCCTGCATCGGCCAGAGCCTTTCTGGTAGGAACCATGCAACGGTCAACCAGATCGGCGGTCAGGCGGTCGAACTCGGCACGGGTGAGGGTAGCCTCAAAGTGCAGAGGGCCTGCGGCGGTAGCGGTGATGAAGGGCAGGTTGATGTTGGAGCTGGTCATACCGGAAAGCTCGATCTTAGCCTTTTCTGCGGCATCCTTCAGACGCTGCAGCACCATTTTGTCCTGACGAAGGTCAACGCCGTTTTCCTTCAGGAACTTGTCAGCCATCCAGTCGATGATGCGCTGGTCGAAGTCGTCACCGCCAAGGCGGGTGTCGCCGTTGGTGGCCAGCACCTCGAATACGCCGTCGGAGATCTCCAGAATGGATACGTCAAAGGTACCGCCGCCAAGGTCAAATACCATGATGGTCTGGTCGTTTTCCTTATCCATGCCGTAAGCGAGCGCTGCGGCGGTGGGCTCGTTGATGATACGCTTGACGTCAAGGCCGGCGATCTTGCCTGCATCCTTGGTAGCCTGACGCTGTGCGTCGGAGAAGTATGCGGGCACGGTGATCACGGCCTCGCTGACGGTGGTGCCCAGGTATGCCTCGGCGTCGGCCTTCAGCTTCTGCAGCACCATAGCGGAGATCTCCTGCGGGGTGTACTGCTTGCCGTCGATGGTAACCTTATAGTTGGTACCCATCTCGCGCTTGATGGAGATGACGGTACGGTCGGGGTTGGTGATGCTCTGGCGCTTTGCCACCTGACCGATCATACGCTCGCCGGTCTTGGAGAAGGCCACAACGGAGGGCGTGG
>SVTA01000047.1 GCA_015064005.1 Oscillospiraceae bacterium | reverse complement strand
TCATAATCGTTTTGCACAATTTTGTCAAGACTTTCCGGGTTTTGTTTTCATTTTATTTACAAAATTTACACTTTGTTTATAGTTGAGATCCCCCGGCCAAAACGGCCGAGAGGCGTTGTAACACCTCTCGGCTGTTTTTAATTTATGGCTACCGCTAAGCGCTCAAGCGTATCGCTTTAGCAAGGTAGCCGGCGTGATACGTAGCATTCTCGAAACCGTAGGCAAGGAAAGCAGCAGCAACAGCGGTAGCGCCGCCGCATTCGTCAGCAGCAGCGTCAGTACGGGATACTGCACCTTCACATACGGCAAGGCTCCCGTAATGATATTGCCAAGTGCACTGGGAAACAAAATTGCCAGTAGCGCCGACATAGCCGCCGCAGCCAAATAAATGGTGCCAAAATCGACCAGCACAAGCCGCACGATCTGTGCGCCCCGTGCTCCCAACGAGCGCAATATGGCGATCTCCTGTTTTCGCTCTGCTATGAGAATCTTAGAAAACGTAAGCAGCGTAATGATCAAAATAAAGATCAATACAAGTCCAATCGCGCCAACGACCAGAGTATACAGCACCGACCAGTTTTCCACCCGATCACGCAGGGTTTCCACCTTGGCCTCGGCCTTCAGATTCTTCTCAAGTGTGACCTGCTCCTTGACCTCCACAGCTCTCTCCGCATCGCCGAAATATAGATCAACGCCCTGGAAAAGGGGAGTGTGAAGCGCCTTCCAGCCGGTTTCGGAGAACAACATATAGCGCGGTACGCTACCGTCCTCACGGGGGACGTAGTTATCCACGTGATAAACGCCCACCACCGTAACGGGCTGCTCCAGCGTGGCCTCCATTCCACCCAGCGTAAAGGTTTCGCCCAAAAAGCTTTCAAAATACGACGGCGGCACGTTGCCTGCCTTGACCTCCTCCCAGGTAGGCAGCGACTGGGCCTTATGCTCACCCTCGGCAAAAAAGCTCTCGGAGACCATCACCTCACCGGAGGCGGAAGGGAGCCTTCCGCAAAGCAGCTGATACTGGCCGGTGGTCTGACCGACCTCTACCATAGCGCGGCCGGTGACCAGCAGCAGACCGTCGAGGCTACCGTTTTCGATGAGATGCGCAATCTCCATCGCGGCCAGCTGGGTGGCGTCCGCGTCGGAGATCACGGTATAGATCTTCTCCTGGGGATTCACGGTGTGATTGATGCCTACCACCGTCACCGGGATCTTGGCTCGGCTGCTCTGACGGAGATAAATTTGCCGCCCGATGGCGGTTTCACCGCGAAAAAGCTGCTTCGCTGCATCTGCGGCGATGACGATCTCGCCCGGCGCCGTGGGAAAGCGCCCCTCGATATCATAGGACGTCACCCGCTCCTCAAAGAACTCATTCAGCTTGACCACCTTGACGGTCAGCCCCGAGGCCGAGGCCTGATTGCCGAGGGAATTATCCTCGTGCAGCAGCAGCGTGGGGCTGTTGCCGCTATATTTGCCAACGAAATCCACCGCCCCGTACTCCGCCGCCAGCGCGGCGATATCCTCTGCCGTAAACTTCGGCGGCGTTTCGGTTATCGTCCAATTTGCATCCCGATAATAAACGGTAACAAGGTCACTTTCCAAATAATTGATATTGACGTTTCCCTCCACTTGACGGCCAAGCCCCTGCAGCTCCAGCGCCATCGTAATGGTGCTGACAGAAAGCGCCATTACCAAGGCGATCAAAAGCACACGCACCCAGCGCCTGCGCAGGCTGTTTGCTGCCAGAGTGGAAAGCGGCCGCAGCTTACGGCCACCGGAGGAAGGCACAGACGGCTTGGCTGCGTTGAGCTTTGGCGGCTCCTGCGCGATCCTGCAATCCTGATCCACACGACCAACGGACAAATGAACGATACGGTCCGCATAACGCGATGCTCGTTCCACGTCGTGGGTGACCACCACCACGTAGCGCTCCTCCTTCAGCTCCTGTAGGAGTGAAAAAATTTTATCCGCGTTGGTGGGATCCAAATTTCCCGTAGGCTCGTCTGCCAAGATCACGTCCGCGCCCTTAAAGAGTGCCCGCGCCAGTGTAACGCGCTGCTTTTCGCCGCCGGAAAGCGTTTCTACCTTTTGCTCCAGCCGTGAAATACCGAGAGAGCGTAGCAGCTCCCTCACCGCCTCCCGAGAAACCGTTTTTCCACAAAGCTCCGCGCCCAGCAGCACGTTTTCCTCTACGCTAAGCCCCTCAATCAAATTAAAATCCTGATATACAAAGCCCACGCGCTGCGCCCTGTGGGCAGAAACATCCTCAAAAATACTTTTGCCGTCAAGAAGCACGTCTCCCGCCGTGGGTGCTTCGCTACCGCCCAGCATCTGCAAAAGCGTGGTCTTTCCCGAGCCGGAATCTCCCACGATGCAGCATAGCTCGCCCTTTTTGAGACAAAGCTCGACGCCGTTCACAGCAACGGTCTCACCAAATTGCTTGGTCAATCCCTTTAGCTCTAACATAGTGCCTCCTCCTTTTTAATCAACGTAAATAAACTTAAAGCTTTTAGATAGCTCTCTGATGCGCTGGCGCAAGGATTCCGTAAAGACCTCGTTTTCCGTGATATCAACGCAGTTACACTCCAAATACGACATAACCGTAGTTAGGCCGTTTAGCTCCAATCGAGAAGCGTCAGTTAATTGATTATATATATCTTGAAAATATTTCCCCTTTTCTTCCTTGCCCAAAGCAACACCTAAAATCGACAGGCCGTAATAATTTTTGGTTTCATAATTGCTATCCGGCTCATACGCTTCCCAGGCAGCATACCATTTCTCTACGTCTTCCGGCAACAAATAGCTGTAATCTACGCCGTCGCAGTACGAAAGATACCATAGCGTCATGATCAAGCCTCCGCCGGACCCCCAGATCGTTCCGTAATTCTCCTCCGGGTAATGAAGAACATAGTTTTCAGCCCCGCGAAGAATACCCTCACGATAAGAGAATTCCTCATAATCCAATATTTGCGGGCAATCCCTCAGAAACATCCATGAAATTGTCCAAATAATCGTTTCATACGGCGCACCGTATTTTACATCGGTATCACCGAACATAT
Source organism: Oscillospiraceae bacterium (assembly GCA_015064005.1). Taxonomy (GTDB): domain Bacteria; phylum Bacillota; class Clostridia; order Oscillospirales; family CAG-272; genus Firm-07. Next base: position 12,705 of record SVTA01000047.1, on the reverse strand, counting down.
CCACTTTTTCTATATAGAACTTGCGCAAATGGTGCATAAGTCCTTCCTTTGCATCAAAAGAAAGTTCAAATTTCTCGCAGAGCCACAAAAGCTCATATACGTCAACAATATTGCTGATATCGTCTGTTTCCTTGATGACCATTCGATTTATATGGCGCTTCACTTTTTTGCCTATACGCTCAACAGCCTCGGTTTCGCCCAAATATTCGGCCATGTAAGCCATATTATACGTCAAGGCTATAGAATAATTGCGAAATTCTAAAGGCTTAAAGCACCACTTCCAGATCTGATATGAGCCGGTAATAATCATAGCAGTCGCCAGAACAGCCGAGGTGATGATAATCCATATGCGTTTTTGCTTCATATTGACCTCCGTATGCAATGCAGAAGCAGGGGAGAGGAATCTCCCCTCCCCTGACGGGACTATTATTCTTCAACAATACGAATGTAAGAGCCATCCAGCTCATAAGACCATTCGCCGTTTACGGGTATAGATGAGTGATCGGGCAGCTTGCTACCGTTTGTCGTAGCCTGAATTTGATAGGTCCTTCCATTTACAACTGCACGAGCGTACGTTCCATATTCCTGTTTGGTCACGATGTCCTTCCCGTTGATTGCATAGTCGAAAGAGGAGTGCATAATACTGACCCTGGAGCTGTACGTGTGCCTGATCATATATGCATCGCCATTGTCCTTTGCTTCACGTTCTGTCACGATACCGCTACTTCCTGCCGTACCCTCTGCAACCCTTTCTGCCAGTTGGCTTCCGCTGTATTGCGGATCATCATTTCCGTTAAAGATCAGCCATGTCTCCAACACCATACTATCAGCCGCTACGCCGTTACTCTGTGCACCAGCGCCGCCGCTCCAGTCCATCACGACGTTTGCCCAAGTTCCGTCCTTATTCATATAAAGATTATAGTAATTGGTGCGCAAACCATATACGCCATATTGATGCCATACGTAAGCATCGTTATCCTCCGGGAACTCTGCTGCATATACAAACAGTGTGCCGCTAACCATCATCATCAGGGCGAGGCACAGAACAAGCAGCTTCTTCATCTGAGCGGTTACAAAATTTCTTTTCATCATTTTTATTCCTTTCTTTTTTATTTTGACGTTATCGTTTTGAAAGCTTACGCAGGCTTAACAAAACATCGGACTCACCTCCCTTTTATTTCCTCGATTTCATTATACATAGCAATATTATTTTTGTCAATACTTTTTTGAAAAAAATATTATTTCATAAATAATATTGACGGCGGCAAGCAAATGTGTTATACTATATGCGAAAGGAGGGAAGGCATTTATGCGGAGCTTAGAAGACATTCAAGAAAATTTTAAGCGCGGCATCATTGATCTCGTCATCCTTACCCTATTGGAGAAGGAGGATATGTACCCCTACCAGATCAATCAGGAGCTGCAATCACGCACCAAGGGCGTGCTGACCTTTTATCTCAGCTCGCTTTACACGCCCATCCGCCGGATGCTGCAAAACGGCGAGATATCAGAGCGTAAGGTGTCGGCCGGCGAGCGCCGCTACCGCAACTATTATCATATGGAAGAAAACGGGCGGCAATATCTGGCGCAGCTGCGGCGCGAGTACGCAAATATGATGGAGGGTATGGCCCTACTGAACCAAGACCGGGAGGAATCTAAATGAACGTGACGCTACAAAAGGAGCTAAAGGCTTATCAAAAAAGCATTCGCAAAAAGCTGCCGTTCCTGAACAAGAACTGCCGCTTGGTTTTGCGAGATTTTTTCTGCGAAATGGAGAATTACGCCGTAGAATGTCCCGATGCCTCTATCGCGGAAATTAAGGAAAAATTCGGTTCGCCGGAGGCAGTTGCCGCCTCGCTTCTATCTGACGAGAAGGCGGCTATGCTCAAAAAGCAAAACAAACGGGTGCTGATCGCCGGCGCAGCTCTTCTTTTGCTGGTGGTTATGCTGTCCGTTATGGCGGTGATCCTTGGGGATATTTATCTGAACGAAAAAAACTATCATCGTTTCGACGAACCGGAGGCTGTTGCACCAAGCGAGCTCTCTGACTCCAACAAGTAAGAATCCTACTGTAAAGCCTATTACCCACTCACCAAGCTTCAACGGAGGAGAAGCGAAATGAACAAAACACTTGACAAAGAACTCAAAGCATATAAAAGAAGCATCCAACGACAATTACCGCTTTTGAATCGCCGGTGTCACACTGACATGAAGGTGATCTTTGCACAGATAAACACTTTTGCGGAAGAGAACCCAGAGGCCACCATGGCGGACATTCAACGCCAATTCGGCTCATCAAAAAGCGCGGCACACTCTATCCTGTCAGCAGAGGAGATATCCGCCTGTAAAAAGCACAACGTGCAAATGCTGATAATGGGCGCTGTAGCCGCGATACTACTGGCCGTGTTGGTTTTTTTCGGAATGGTTATTTATGAAATATACAATGACAAAAATATGACCACAACATATGGCGAGCCCGAAGTCATAACACCACTGGGGCCCGCTGAGCCCAATGAAGGAAGAGAACAATGATGAAAAAGAAGCTTTTGATTTGTTTGCTTGCGCTACTGCTTTGCGCATGCTCTGCCCTGCCCGCCTTTGCTGCCGAGGCACCTGATGCAACCAACGTGACCCTGCTGGAGAATGGCTCCCGCATCACCGAAACCTGCGAGATCCTTTCCGTGACTACCAACGCCCGCAGCTCCACCCAGACCATATCGGGGAGAAAGGCGATTGCTCATACAAACGACGATGGTAGTACGCCGTTTGTATTTTATATCTACGCCACCTTTGAGGTGAACTATAACGTTTCCGTCACCTGCGTCAGCACCTACTATGAATACGAAATTGCTGATTCCAGCTGGAAGTTTGACAGCGCCTCCACCTGGTGCGACGGAGAGGACGCCCGTGGCACCTACGTATTTAAGGAGAAGGTGCTCTTTATAACCACCACTACCGTGGAGGGCGCCTGTCGCCTCTCCTGCACCAAAACCGGCACGCTTTATTGAGCTATAACAAAACCGGGAGCGAACTCCGTTCGCTCCCGGTTTTTTATGCCTTTTGAAACACGAAAATATCCATTTCCGCCTCGCAGGTAAGGTGCTCCACGGCGGCAAGGCGCTGCCGTCCCTCTGCTGCGGTGCGGTAGGCGTAGGGGGTCATGGCAAACAGATCCTGCGCGGCGCTCCGGGGAAGCTCCATTTCAAAGCGGAGCGTTTCCGCATGCAGCTGCCGCATCATTCGCGGCAGGTCGCCGCGCGCCTCGTTGGGGCGGGGGGTATCGTAGAGCACCCGCTTCAGCGAGAGAAGATGCTCCGCGCCCGCGCCCGCCATCAGCAGCACGCCGCCTGGCTTCAGCACCCGCAAAAACTCCACCTCCGCCACCGGGGCAAAGAGGCTGACGATACCATCCACGGAGGCATCCGCCAAGGGCAGCGTGAACACGCTGGCCACCGCATACAGGGCGGGCAGCTCCTCTCTTGCCGCGCGCTTTGCGCCGTGGCGCACGCCCCGCTTGGAGAGATCAAATCCAAACACACGGGCACCGCCGCCCGCCAGATGGTTGGTATAGTACCCCTCCCCGCAGCCGGCATCCACCAGCACGCCGCCCGGGCAATGCTGCCGCATCAGCGCCGCCACCCGATCCGCAAAGGGGCGATAGTATCCCGCCTCCAAAAAGGCAGTGCGGGCTGCGATCAGCCCTGCGTCGTCACCGCCGCCCGCCGCCTTGGGCGGCGCCAGATTCACGTAGCCCTCCGCCGCCATATCAAAGCAATGCCGACGGGGGCCGGTGCAGGCAAAGCTGCGCTCCGTCAGCACAAGGGCGCTGCCGCACACAGGGCAGACCAAACGATTTCTCCACCAATGCTCCATAACATCCTCCAAAAAAGCGGGCGGCACCCGGAGGTGCCGCCCGTTGACGCCTCTTTCCCTATTGTAGCACAAAACAGAGAAAAAGGCAAGGGTCAGTTCATATTTGGATTTTGGTGCAGCGGCAATTCAAACCAGAAGATGCTGCCCACGCCCACGGCGCTCTCTACGCCATACGCGGCGTGATGCGCCTCCAGCACGCTCTTGACGATGGAGAGGCCAAGTCCCGTGCCCATCACGGCGCGCTTATGCACCTTATCAACACGGTAATAGCGATCCCAGATCTCGTTGATCTGCTCCGGCGGGATACCCTCGCCGTCATCGGCCACCGCAAAGCGCACGCGCTCTGCCGTCCGCGTCAGCGTGACCCGCACGCATTTTCCGTCCCCGGTATAGTTCACCGCATTATTGATCAGGTTGTAGATCACCTGCAGGATCATGGTGCGATCCGCCAGCACCGGCGCCTCGCCCTCTCCCTCAAAGGAAATGCGATAGCCATCGCGCCGAACCAGCGCCTCATAGCGCTTCATGGTATCCCCCACCAGCGCCGTCAGATCAAAGACGTCGCACTCCGGCTTCTTGGTGCCGGCCTGCAGCTTGGAGAGGTCAAGCAGGTCGCTGACCAGCTCGGAAAGGCGGGTGGTTTCGTCAATGATGATCTGGGCGTTTTCCGCGTTGTTCTCGCCGGGCAGATCCCGCATCAGCTCACCGTAGCCCTTGATCATCGTCAGAGGCGTGCGCAGATCGTGGGAAATGTTGGCAATCAGCTCCTTTTGCAGCCGGTCGGTGGCACTGATCTCCCCTGCCGCAAAGTTCAACGTATCTGCCAGCTCCTCTACCTCCCGATAGCCAAAGCCCTCAAAGGAAACGTCGTAATTGCCCGCCGCCAGCTCTCCCGCCTTTTGGGTAATGGAGGTAAGGGGCGCCACGATCAGCCGTGAAATGATAAAGGCCATCAGCACCGTGGCAATGAGCAGCAGCATCACGATCCAGGAAAACTGCACCTGAAGCGTGGTGATGATGGTGCGGATCGGCGAAAGCATACTGTCCAGCACCAGCATATATTCCCTGCCCTCCACTGTCACCAGTCGCACGTACAGCACGTTGACGGCCTTGGAGGGATCGTGCATGCCCGGTACATAGAAATCGTCCTCGCCGGGATTATCGTTTTTGACGAACTGCATGCGCCTATCGTAGGTGCCGCCGTTTTTTCTGGCGTTGTCGTACAGATCGGAGAGCAGCTCGTCCTGCAGCTGATGCACAACGCAGTTGGAGCTGGCATCCGCATCCGCTACGGCGGTGGCCGCGCTCCCCTCGATACGGAACACGCACACGCAAAGATTCTGCTCCTTGGCGGTGAGATCCACGCGATCGTCAAAATGCTCCGTTTCCAGATGAGAGATCAGATCCTCCGCCACGCTCTCCAGCTCATCGAATTTCTCGCGCGCGTAAAAGTAGCCGAGCATTCTGATCTGAAAGAACCACAGCGTCATCAGGATCATCAGCGCAAACAGTGCAAGACAAAGGAAAATGCGCCATCGGATGCCGGTGGTGTGAGATCTTTTCGTGTCACGCGCTTTTCCCGATTCCGTCATTGCAGCTCCTCAAAGCGGTAGCCAACGCCCCGCAAAGTCACGATGTATTCGCTATACTTGCCGAGGCTCCGACGCAGCAGCTTGATGTGAGTATCCAGAGTTCTGGCGTCGCCGAAGAAATCATAACCCCACACGTCGCGGATCAGCCGCTCGCGATCCAGCGCCACGTTGCGGTTGCGAAGCATATAAAACAGCAGATCGTACTCCTTGGGCGACATATCCACCCGCTTGCCCGCCACGTAAACGATGCGGGCGGTCAGATCGACCCGCAGCCCGCCGCCGTCAAACTCCACGATTTGGTTTTCGCTTTGAGCAGTCGCCTCCGGGCGCTTGGTGCGCTTCATCACCGCCTCCACGCGGAGCATCAGCTCCCGCGGTGAGAAGGGCTTGACCACGTAGTCGTCCACGCCCAGCTCAAAGCCGTTGATCTTATCATATTCCTCTCCCCTTGCAGAGAGCATGATGATGGGGATATTTTTGCTCTTGCGGATCTCGCGGCAGGCGGAAAAGCCATCCAGCTCCGGCATCATAATATCCAGAATGATAATGTCAAAATCGCCGTTTCGCACCAAGCGCACGGCCTCCATGCCGTCGCCTGCCTCTGTAACGGTATGGCCTTCAAATTCCGCATATTTACGGATCATGGAGCGGATGCGGATCTCGTCGTCAACCACTAAAATATGATACATATTTGCTCCCTCGCTTTACTTTTACTGTCCAAAATCAAGGCTGCTATCAGCCGGAACGTACTCCACCAGCGTGACCTCGATCACGCTCTTCTCAAGGCTGCCGCGATTGCCGGAGCGGAAGATCGTCAGCGTGACGGTATCTCCTACCTCAAAGGCGCGCACGGCTCGGTTCAGCTCTGCAGCGGTGCTAACCACCACGTCGCCGATCTTATAAATATAGTCGCCCTGCTGCAACGGTGAGCCCTCAACGCTCTCGTACACGTACGGGATGGTGGTCAGGCGTCCGGAGAGAATGACGTTGGTTTCGGAAAGGCTCACACCCAGCGAGGCGCGGCCGGGAATATATCCGTACTGCAGCAGCGCGTTGACGGTGGTAATGGCCGTATCCACGGGAATGGCAAAGCCAAGTCCCTCAACGCCCGTGGCGGAATACTTGGCGTTGACCACGCCGATCAGCTCACCCGCCATATTGAAAAGACCGCCGCCGGAGTTGCCGGAATTGATGGCTGCATTGGTCTGCAGCAGGGTCATAGTGCCGTCCTCCATCTCCACCTGACGCGCAAGGGCGCTGATGATACCGTTGGTAACGGTGCCGCCCAGCTCGCCGAGGGGATTTCCGATGGCAAAGACCTCCTCGCCCAGCGCCAGCTCACTGCTGTGGGCAATTTTGGCCACGGTCAGCGTTTCCTTGGGCTGGATCTTCAAAACGGCAATGTCGTTTTCCTCGTCCCTGCCCCGCAAATAGGCCTCGTAGGTGTTGCCGTTGGTAAGGCGGACGTAAATGGAGCTGACGCCCTCAATAACGTGATTGTTGGTGACGATAATGCCATCCGCGTGAATGATCACGCCGCTGCCGGCGCCGGCCACCAGCTGACCACGGTAAGAAACGGTAGTGGTGGTGATCTCCACCACGGAATCCCGCGCAGCAGCAATGGCACTGATCAGTGAGGTGCCACGATTGCCGGCAGAGCCGTACTGCTCGTTTCTGCTGGTGGAGGTATCTGCCTGCGCGATGGTAACGCCGCTGTAGGGATAGTCCGAAGCGCCCGCGCTTTCGTAGACGTTATTGTCAAGGCTGCCACCGCCGGGGGTGACGCTTGGCTGAAAGCCGCCGCCGGGCTGCTCACCCTCCAGGGAGCCGAACAGCGCGTCGGCCACCATATAGCCGCCAAAGCCCGCCAGGCCGGAAAGCATCATGCAGACCGCCACCAGCGCGGCACAAAGCGCGATCCTTTTGGAAAACCGACGCCGGCTTTTCGTATCGTCATAGGTGGGACGGGACACGTTGGCCGTGGAGGTACCGTCACCGTGATAGGAGACGCCGTACCAGGCGGGAGCCTCCCCGGTTGTGGATGCCGGCTCCTGCTGCGCGTCGCGCGCAGGCTCTGCGGCCGGTGCCGGAATCGGCTCTGTGGCCGCCTCGGGCATCGGTGCGGGTGTTGTGTCTGTGGTTTTTTGGGTCATTTCGTCGTGAAGCTGATTTTCATAATCCATGCTGCAATCGCCTCCTCTTTTCCTGTCGTTAGTATATCCCTTTAATGTGACGGTTTTATGACTACGGCAAAAAAATCCGTTGAAAAACGTTTTATCCTTGCAAACGAGTCCCTTTTATGGTACAATGAATGTGATATGATACGATCAAGCAAATCTCCACAAAGAAAGGAGCCCGCAATGCTGAATACCGTCAAAAGTCTGCTTGCGGCCGAGGGCATCCGCCTGGTGGCGCCGCTTTCCCTTGCCGACTGCACCGTGCAAAAGCCCTATCTGCTGACAAGGGCAGGCATTTCCACCGGCACGGCTATTTTATTCGCCGTACCCTATTATACCACACATTGTGACCATTCTGCAAGAAATATTTCCGCATATGCCGTTTCTGCGGATTACCACGGATTTTTCGCCTCGCTTTTCGGGCGAATTTTGCCCGTGCTGCGGACTGCATTTCCAAAGCACCGCTTTGCCGGCTTTACCGATCACTCCCCCATCGCGGAGCCGGAGGCCGCCGTGCGGGCGGGGCTTGGATTTTTTGGCTGCAATCACCTGTTTCTCACCAAGGAGCATTCCTCCTACGTTTTTCTCGGAGAGATCGTCACCGACGCGATCCTGCCCGCTCCCAAGGGTGAGATCACCGTTTGCCCCGGCTGCAACGCCTGCCAGAAGGCCTGCCCCGTGGCGCTGGATATGCCCCGCTGCCTCTCTGCCCTGACGCAGAAGAAGGGCGAGCTGACAGCAGCGGAAGCAAAAGCCCTTCGCGCCCACGGCATTGCCTGGGGCTGTGATCGCTGCCAGGAGACCTGTCCCGTGACGCTGTCCGCCAAGCGCGACGGCACGTTGTACAGCGATATTCCATACTTTAACGACACCGCCATTCCTCATCTGACCTCAGAAGCAGTAGCCGCCATGAGCGAGGAGAAATTTGCCGCCCGCGCCTACAGCTGGCGGGGGCGAAGCGTCATACTGCGTAACCTTTATTTATTGGAAGGAAAGGAGGATGCCAAATGATCCGTTTACTGTTCAACGCGGGCAGCGAGGCCACCAAGCAAGCGCTCCGGCAGCATATTGAGGAGGATCTGAAGCAGGGTCAGCGGGCTATTTTGCTGGTGCCGGAGCAGGAGACCGTCAGCCGCGAGCGCGACATGCTCACCACCCTCTCCGCCAAGGCGCAGCTGCACTTTGAGGTATCCAATTTTACCCGTCTTGCCAACCGCGTGTTCCGTACCGTTGGCGGACTTGGCTACCGCTACGCCACCCCCGGTGCTACCTCCCTTCTGATGTGGAAAACGCTGCGCGCACAAGCTGCAGCGCTGCAGCTTTACGGCAGTGATGGAACGCCGGACGCGCGCCTCACGGAGCATATGCTCTCCACTGTTTCTCAGCTGAAGGCCTATTGCGTGGCGCCGGATACCCTGCTGCAGGCAGCCGACACGCTCTCCGAGGAGGATCCGCTGCGGCAAAAGCTCACCGATGTGGGCACGGTCTACAGCATTTACGAGGAGCAGCTCCGTGCCCGCTTTGACGATATGACCGAGGATGTAACTCGTGCCGCGGCGCTGATCCGGGAGAATCCCGATCTTTTTGCCGACACGCATATTTATATTGATTCCTTTACCGATTTTACGGGGCAGGAGCTGAATCTGCTGGCGGTGCTGATGCAGGTGGCGCCATCCCTGACCGTGACACTGGCACTACAAGGCCGAAACGACGATAGCATCCACACGGTTTCCTCCGCCGCCACCTATCAGCATCTGCGGCGCATGGCCACCAAGCACGGTGTGCAGATCTTTTACGAGGAGCCGGAGGAATCCCCCCTCGCCTCCCCCGGAGCCTTTCTTCGCCGCTATCTCTTTGACATGAACGCGGAAAAGGCGCCGCTGCAGCTGGCAGAGAGCGATTTTCTCACCGTGGTGAGATGCTCCACTCCCTTTGCGGAGGCGGAATACGCCGCATCCGTGATTCAGCGGCTGGTGCGGGAGGGCTATCGCTATCGCGATATTGCCATTATCTACCGGGATGCCGGCACCAAGGTCGGCATCATCGACGCAGCGCTGGAAAAGGAGGGGATCCCCTTTTTCCTGTCCGAAAAAACCGATATCTCCCTCTCCCCGCTCATCAAGCTGCTGCTCTTTTCCCTGCGCCTTGTGATCTACGGCTTCCGCACCGCCGACGTGATCGGTTATCTGAAAACCGGACTTTGCGGCGTGGAGCCGCGGGACATCAGCTTTTTTGAGTGCTATGCCGAGCTGTGGCATCTGAAGGGCGCCCGCACCTTTGCGCAGCCCTTCACCAAGAATCCCGACGGCTATGCCGATACCGTTTCCGCTCGCGGAAAGCGCATTCTGGAGGCCGCCAATCGGGTGCGCGAGGCCTTTGCGCCCCCCCTGCTGGCACTTGCCGAGCAGCTGAAGGAGGCAACGGACGCCGCAAAAATGTGCAAGGCACTCTATCACTTTCTTCTCACCCTTGAGATCCCCCGCCGCTTGAAGGAACAGGCCGCCGCGCGGCTTGCTGCCGGAGACCGACGCGAGGCAGAGGAGCTTTCCCGCCTGTGGGGCGTGACTGCCGACGCGCTGGAAACCGTGGCAGATGTTCTCGGTGAGGAGACACTCACCGTTGCCGAGCTGCTGGACGCGCTGCGAATGGTATTTGCCGCGACGGATATCGGCAGCATCCCCACCTCCACCGACGAGGTGCTGATCGGCTCCGCCTCCACCCTGCGTGCCGACCGCCCCCGCTTTGCGCTGGTGCTGGGACTCAACGAGGGCGAGTTCCCCGCGGCTGTCAAGGACAAGGGACTGCTCAGCGACGCGGACAAGCGGCGCCTTGCCGAGCTTGACATTCATCTTTCTGCCGACAATGCAACCACCGCCTCGGACGAGCTGTTTTTCCTGTGCCGCGCCCTTTCACTGCCCCGTGAGGGATTGCTGCTTTCCTACACGGAAAACACCACCGACGGAAAGCAGGCGGAGCCCTCCATCGGCATTGACCGCGCGCTGTATCTCTTTCACAGAAAGGATCCGGTGCTGCCGGAGGCAGCCGATCCCCTTGAGCGTATCTACTCCCCCGCCGCTGCCGCCGAGCATCTGCGGGATCTTGATCCGGACGCCCGCGCAGCCGTCACCGAGCTTCTTTCCAACCGGGAAAGCACCGCTCAGCTGGCTGCCATTACCGCTGCCCCGCCCGTAACCGATGAAAAGGCCTCGGTTTCCCCGGAGGAGGCAAGCCGACTCTTTGACAGCAGCTCCTTTAACCCTACGGGGCTTGAAAAATTTGCCTCCTGCAGCTTTGCTTATTACTGCAGCAGGATCCTGCGGCTGCGCGAGGAGCCCGGTGATGCCCTGAACGCGGCAACCGTCGGTACCTTTATCCATTATATTCTGGAGCACGCCCTCGCCGCCGTTACAGCAGCAGGCAAGGATATCCATCAGTTCACCGAAGCTGAGGTGAAGGCACTGGTAAAGGAAACCGTTGCCGATTACAGAGCGCGGCTGCTTTCTACCGGAAACGAGCTGACACCAAGGGCAGAGGCGCTGCTGCAGCGCCTTTCTACTCTGGCCGATCTGACCCTTACCTCTCTTCTTGGAGAATTCTCGGACAGCGACTTCACCCCCGCTTTTCTTGAGATGGATCTGACGGCCTTTGGCTCCAGATCCACTGCCCGACTGCAAAGCGGAGAGGAGATTCCCCTCTCCGGCAAGGCCGACCGCGTGGATCTGTTCCTTGCCAAGGACAAGACCGCCTATCTCCGTGTGGCAGATTACAAGACAGGCCGCAAGCAGTTCCGGCGCGAGGATATTCCCGGCGGCTTCTGCCTGCAGATGCCCCTCTACCTCTACGCGCTTTGCCGCGGGCAGCACCCGGAATTGGCCAAGCGCCTGGGACTTGACGAGGATACCGTTTTCCGCCCTGCCGGTGTGACCTATCTTTCCACCGCCGTTTCCAGCGACTCCACCCCCGCCCGCGTGGATGAGAGCACCGCTTTGCAGGATGCCGTACTGCGTATGAGACGGGAGGGTGTCCTCCTGGATGACGAGGAGGTCACAGGCGCCATGTCCCGCTCCGGAAACAGTGCCATCATTGGCAGCAGCAAGAGTAAGAGCCTTAGTCGCTTGGATGAGGCCGGCTTTGAGGAGCTGTTTGACGAGCTTTCCGATTCGATCCAGCGTCTCTCCGCCAAAATGCGCAGCGGCTGTGCCGATGCGGATCCGCAAAAAAACGCGGGGAGGCTTCCCTGCGAATACTGTGCCTTTGCCCCCGTCTGCCGCGCCGCAAAGAAATACAAGAAAGGAGTGTGACATTATGGCAAGAGATTGGACAAATGCTCAACGCAACGCAATCGATAAGCGCGACCGCACACTTCTGGTTTCCGCTGCGGCAGGCTCCGGTAAGACCTCGGTGCTGACCGAGCGAGTGATCCAAACCATCCTCGATACAGAGCATCCCGTAGAGATCACCGATCTGCTGATCGTGACCTTTACCCGTGCCGCCGCCGGCGAAATGCGCAAGCGTATTGCCAAGGCGCTGAACGAGGCGATGCTGAAAAATAAGAACAACGCGCATCTGACAAGACAGCTGATGCTTCTTGGCAGCGCGCACATCTCCACCATCGACTCCTTCTATCTGGAGCTGGTCAAGGCCAATTTTGAAACGGCCGGATTTTCCCCCGCCTTCCGTATGGCAGACGATGCGGAGCTTTATACCCTGCGCCGTGATCTGATGAACGCCGCCGTTGACCGTATGTACGCCGAGGAGCCGGATTTTGCACGTTTGGCAGACGTATTTGCCGACGTACGCAACGAAACGGCGCTGACTGAGCAGCTGCTCACCGTCAGAGAGCGCCTCATCAAGCACCCTGAGGGGATCGAGCTGCTGCTCTCCTCTGCCGAGAAGCAGGAAAAGCTGGGAGCGGCTCCCTTTCAATCGAAGGAGGGCGCACTGATCTACGGCGAGCTGCAGCGTTACGCCACCGCGGGCAAGGAGATCTGCGGCATGCTGCTGCAGCTGCTGCCGAACGAGCCCGCCGCCGCAAAGCTGACCCCTCGCTATGAGCCTCTTTA
>SVTA01000046.1 GCA_015064005.1 Oscillospiraceae bacterium | reverse complement strand
TGACGCCGCCTTCGGCGGCTACACCTCATCAGTCACCTGCGGTGACAGCTTCCCCTCAAGGGGAAGCCTTCCGTAGTAAGTGCGCCTCACCGACAAATCAAAATTTGCAGCCGCTATGTGTCGTACTATTCCATAAAAACAGCCGCAGTCCCAAAAGGAGCTGCAGCTGTTTTACTTATTTATGTCGTTTCCGGTCAATTCGCCCAAAAGAACTGTAGAGGATACGCCGGCGGGCGTTGGCGTTTTCGAGATCCTGGTCGGAGAGGCGGTAATCCTCCACGTACCAGACGCGCCACGCGCGGTAATGGGCAAGGGACACCAGCAAGAGGGACAGGAGAGCGGTGAGCGGCAGGGAAAGCAGCAGCGGCCATGCGGCATAAAGGGAAACGAGCCCCAGTGGGAACACCGCGCACAGCGCAAAGGTAACGACCCGCAGTGCTTCACTCTCGCGGCAAGCGATGGCAAGCAGCGCGGCCAGAAGATAGAGGCAGAGCAGGTATTTTCCCTCGCCGCGCAGATACAGCTTCATATCGGTAAGGGGGTGAAAGTGATCGGTAAAATTCTTGGCTGCCGCCTCGCTTTGTCGCCGGGCGTAGACGATATAAAAGGCCAGCGGCCAGGAAAGTGCAAGGGTGATGAACATTGGAATATTGGTGTTGCCACCGAGAAGTGATACGATCAGGGTGACGGGAACTCCCGGCACCAGTACCAAAAGAAAAGCAACCAGCGCCGTTGTGGCCAGCCGTTGCAGCATGGGCAACAGATATGTTTTCATGGTACCACCTCCTGTTTTTATTATACAGTGCAGAAAATATATTGTCAAGCCGCCGTTTGGTGAAACTTTAAAATTTGTTTACACAAAGAGCATTGACTTTTCCCGCAAAATGTTTTACCATATAGGAAATTCCTTAGACGAGAGGAGAATGACAATGGATGACCGTCAGGATCTGAAACGCAAGCAGAATTATTTCAAGCAAAGTGACGCGCCCCGCATCGTGGGACTGGGGCTTTTGCTGGTGGGCTTCATTTTGCTTTTTTGCTCCGGATATCTCGACGTGAAATACGTGCTGGTGATCTTTGCGTGGATCGCCATGCCCGTGGGGCTGGTGCTGTTCATCGTGGCGGGCACCATGCGCACCGATGAGGAAAATATCGACAAGCATATAGAGGATCAGCTGATGGGGCTGGAGATCTCCGCCGCCGAGGAGGATAAATACCGCAAGCGTCTGCTGCCGCAAAAGCACCCCCGTGTGCTGGAGGGGTACGAGTACCGCGAGGGGCTGATGCTTCGACGGGATAAGGTGAACACCCTGCGCTCCTCGGAATTTTCGAGGACGCTGCTATACCTGCTGCGGGACGGCTTTTTCCTGGTGACGCGCACCGTTTCGCTGGTGGGTAGCGACTGGCGTGAGCAGCGGGTGGAGGTGGCGCTTTCCGATATCTGCGGCGTAGAGCTGTGCGAGGAGCAAAAGCACCTTACCTTTGAAAAGCACGCCTTTGAGACAAGGGATGTGCGCCTGGTTTTCCGTTACCGTGACGGCAGCACCTACAGCGTGCCGGTGCATCGGGATCTCGATCTGGAGGAGTTCACGGAGCAGTGTGGCGAGTGGCTCGGAGCGGGTGAGATCAGCCTGTGATCGGCATTCCGCGCGGCCAAAATGATCCAATTTGCATCGCAGTAAATAAACGGCAAGCCCCGACAGATTCCGAGAGAGTCTGTCGGGGCTTCTGATATGGAGTGCTCCCTGTGGGAGGACGCTCTGCCGCACTCAGTTGGTCTTGAAGTATTCGATGGCCTCTTTGCGGCGGCGGATGAGAAACTCCCGCCACGTGCTGCCGTCAAGGAAGGGGTTGGGCCCCTCGCCCACCCGGGCCAGCTTGTCAAAGTGGCCGTTGTCGCCCAGGTGGTTGCCCACGTGGACGGTCACGTCCTCGTCAAGCACGCGGTCAATGCTTTTGATGAAATCCTCCCGCAGCGTGTGGGGCAGGGAGTAGCGGTCGAGATAGGCCAGCGCCATAGAGGCAAGGCCTCCACCGCCAAACATGCCCGCACGGTAGCGCACGCCGCCGTCGGTGACGTCAAAAAAGAGGGAAAGCGTGCCCGCCGTGTGACCCGGAGAGGCCACAAAGCGGAAATGATGTCCGCCGATGTCAAGCTCGTCGCCGTCCGAGAGCAGCACGTCGGGCTCAAAGGCGCCGGTGAAGGGAATTTGATATTCGTTTGTCCATTGCAGACCGTTTTTGCCCCGCGCGGTGTCTGCGTCAGCCGCGCTGATATAGGTGGTGGCGCCGCACAGCGCTACCAGCGCGGCGGTGCAGCCGATGTGGTCGATGTGGCCGTGGGAATGCACGATGTGACGCACCTCCTCCACCCGATGCCCCAGCTCCTCCATGCGGGAGAGCAGCAGCGGGAGATCCTCCGGCATGGCGGTGTCAATGAGAATGAGGCCGTCCGTGCCCCGCAGCAGCCAGCAGGGGGATTTGCGTGTGCCGATATAGTAAAGATCCTCCGTGTATCGGACGGGATTCGGAACCCGGGTCGTATCCATATGGCGCTCCTTTCGGTGATATATGATCATTATAACAACGGGGCAGTGACATTGTCAACACATTCTGAAGCATTGGACATAAAATAACGAATTTTGGGTGAAAAAGATTGACAAAGCCCCCCTCATTATGATACCATTAAGGGAAAGATCTTATAAATAAGGAGTATTGCGATGAAAAGCATCAAGCCCGGCAGAGGCCCTTCGATGATGAGCGGCCTCATCGGTATTTTTATGATCTGCTTTGGGGTGCTGTGGACGGTGATGGCCGCCCTTGCCAATCCCTTTTTTGCGCTGTTTGGTGTGCTGTGGACGGGCATTGCTGTTGTCACCACCGTACACAACTTCAAAAACGCCACCGGCAAAAACCGCACCTCCTCCTTTGATATCGTGGATGCCTCGGAGGAGCCCGATCCCTTTGAGGAGCGGTTCGGCAGGGGCGCTGCGGAGGAGAGAACCGTGGGCGAGCGGCGCTTTTGTCCCTATTGCGGCGCGGAAGCGGATGCGGACTTCAAATTTTGTCAGGGCTGCGGCAAAAAATTGCCGTAAGAAAGGAAACGGATATGCAAGCACAGGATTTTTTGGACATACTGAAAACACGCAGAAGCGTGAGAAAATATGAGAAAAAGCAGGTCGACGAGGCGGCGCTTGCCGCCATTCTGGATGCGGGCACCTATGCCGCCACGGGCAGAAATAAGCAGTCGCCGGTGATCGTTGCCGTGCAGGATCCCGAGGCGCGGGAGCGGCTTCGCCGCATGAACGCCGCTGTGATGGGCACAGAGGGCGATCCCTTCTACGGTGCGCCCACGGTGGTGGTCGTGCTGGCCGACCGCAGCGTTCACACCTGCGTGGAGGACGGCTCACTCGTCATTGGCAATATGATGAACGCCGCCCACGCCCTTGGGGTGGATTCCTGCTGGATCCATCGGGCAAGGGAGGAATTTGACTCCGCCGAGGGCCGTGCCCTGCTGCGGGAATGGGGCGTGGAGGGCGACCTCGTGGGCGTTGGCCATCTCATTCTCGGCTACGGCGAGGGCGAGCGGCCTGCCGCCGCCCCACGCAAGAAGCATTATACGTATCGGGTGTAAGGCTTTGCTCAGGTCTCGTACTTGTGACGGTACGCGGCGGGCGACTCGCCCCGATGCTTTTTGAAGGTGTTGCTGAAATAATAAGGGCTTTCAAAGCCGCAAAGCGCGGCGATCCTTGCGATCGGCATGGCCGTGTGGCAGAGCAGCGCTTCAGCCTTTTTGAGGCGCAGTGCGGTGAGGTACTCCATGGGCGTTACCCCCACGCTTTTTTTGAAATGGCGATTGAGACCGGAGGGGGACAGGCACGCCACCTCAGCCACCTCCGCCAGCGTAATCTTGCGGTGCAGATTTTTTTCGTAAAAATACCGCACCGCCACGGTCACGGAATCCTCGGTATTCACGGACATCAGCCGCTCCACCTCCAGCTGATGAAACACATCCGCCAGAAAGGCGTCCTTCAGATGCGCGGTGTGGGGCAGCTCGTTTAATTGCAAGAGATATTGCAGCGTGGATAGCAGCCGCCCCGTATTGTTGACTCTGATGATGCCGACGGGAAGCGCCCCCGTGTCGGCCGTCTCGTAGCGGACGTAATAAAATTCGGTGGGGCGCAGCATCCTGCGCTCAAAATACACGTCACGCGGGAAGCTGACCAGGTCCCCCTCGCCGGCCCTTTGGCGTTCTCCCGCCATCAGGAATTCGATCTCGCCCGACGTGATGTAAAAAAGCGCGTTTTGCGGCTGATATCCCTTTCGGATGGCAAACTCACTCAGGGAGATGTGCCTGCAGTCGATCAGTGTTTTCATAAGCCCTCACAAGTGAAATATTCTATATTTTTATTATAGCATTCTGCATTTACAATGTCAAGAATTGCGATATAATTGAAATATATTATATTTTTGCGAGGTAAAAATATGAAAAAACAACATTTTGAAACCGATGTTGCCGTGGTGGGCGGCGGCCCTGCCGGCGTTTGTGCCGCCATCTGTGCCGCGCGGCACGGTGTCCGCGTTCTGCTGGTGGAGCAGGGCGGCAGCTGTGGCGGTATGGCCACGGCGGGCATGGTAGGCCCCTTTATGACCTGCTATAACAGCAGCGGCGATACCATGATCATCCGCGGCATTTTTGAGGAGATCGTGGACAGGCTGGTGGCGAGAGGCTACGCCATCCATCCCCGCGAGGTGATGGGAGGCACCGCCTTTACCTCCTGGATCAAGATCGGTCACGATCACGTGACGCCCTTTGAAAGTGAGGGACTGAAGCTGATCCTTGACGAGATGCTGGTCGAGGCGGGCGTCAAGGTGCTGTATCACACCGCGTTTTTAGAGCCCGTATTGCAGGAAAACCGCATCACGGGTATCCGCATCGCCTCCAAGGCAGGCATCGGAGAGGTGATAGCCGGGGTGGTGATCGACGCCACCGGCGACGGCGACGTGGCCGCCCGCGCCGGCGTGCCCTTTGAAATGGGAAACGAGAGTCTCGGTCTGATGCAGCCGGCGACCATGTTCTTTCACATCAGCCACGTGGATTCCGCAGCGGTGGAGGCGGATATTAAAGCCAATCTTCATCGCTTTTACCGCCGTGACGGCGTGAATTACCGCTCGCTCCATTGGCGCGTCAGCGAGGCGCGAGAGGCGGGCGACTGGACGCTGGATCGCGTCAGCATCGGTCTGTTCCGTATGCCGAGGGAGGATGAGTGGTGCGTCAATACCTCCCGCATCATGGGTGTGGATAGCACCGATAACGAAAGCCTCACCCGTGCCGAGATCGAGGGCAGAAGGCAGGCGGATGAGATCCTCCGTTTCCTGCGCAAATACGTGCCCGGATGCGAAAACGCCAGCTTGAAGGCTACGGCCCCCCACGTGGGCATCAGAGAGAGCCGCCACATCAAGGGCGTGTACCGTCTGACCGCGGAGGATCTGATCGCGGCGAGGGTGCCGGAGGACAGCGTGCTGATCGCCGCCAATTCGGTGGACGTGCACGGTCGCTTCGGCCCTAAAAGCAACGAATATACCCCTATCAACGGCGATCATTACGGCGTGCCGTATCGCAGTCTTTTGCCCGAGGGCATCGAGGGGCTGCTGATGGCAGGCCGCTGTGTCAGTGCTGATTCCACGGCGGCAGGTGCCATCCGCGTGATGCCACCCTGCATGGCTATGGGGCAGGCGGCAGGCGTTGCCGCCGCGCTTGCGGTCAGCACGGGCGTGATGCCCGCCGCGCTGGATACGGCGGTGCTGATCGACACGCTTCGCCGTGACGGCGTATATCTGCCGAGGTGAGTGAAATGATCATAACTGTAGATTGCGGCGCGACCAATATGCGCTGTCGCTTATTTGATGATAACGATATGCTGATCGACGAGGCAAAGCTCCCCTGTGGCACGCGCAACGCCGCCTTTGAGGGAAGCAACGCGCCTCTGGCGCGGGGCCTGCGTACCCTGATCGGCCAGCTGGCGGAGAGAAACCGCATCACGGAAGCGGACGTGGAAATGATCGTTTCCGCAGGCACGCTGGCCTCCAATGCAGGGCTGTACCACGTGGTGCACGCGCTCGCCCCCATTGGCATTGCGGAAAGTACCGCCCACGCCAAGTCGGTGGTGCTCCCGGAGATCACCTCCATTCCCATGCTGTTTATCCCCGGTGTCCGCACCGCGCCCACGGGAGAGGAGCAGGATCCCTTGCAGGCCCTTGAGCTATATGATTCCATGGGCGGCGAGGAGTGTGAATGCTACGGCATTGCTGCCGCTATGGAACTTACGGGTGATTATATGATGGTGATGCCCGGCTCCTATTGTCAGACCTTTGCGGTGGACGGTGCGGGGCGCATCACCTCGGTGTTCACCTGCATGTGCGGCGATCTGATCGCCGCCATCTCGGAGCATACCTTCTTGAAAAACACCCTGCCCACCCCTGTGATCCGTGAGATCGACGCCCCCCGTCTTCTGGAGGGCTTTCGGTACTGTGAGCGGAACGGCACCTCCAACGCGCTGATCAAATCCCGTATGCTTCACGTCTGGGGAGAGCATACTCTGGATGAGGCCGCCAATTTTTTGGTAGGCGCGATCCTGCACGATAACATCGTTGCCACCGCTGCCCGCTGTAAGGGAAAGCGAACCGTGCTGGGCGGCGGCAATCCCTTGCGGGATATTTTTCACTTACTGCTGACGCACGCGGGCGTGGAGGATCTGACCGTGGTGAACGACGAGGATGCCCGCCTTGCCTCCTCCGTGGGGGCGTTGGCCGTTTACCGTGCGTGGAAGCGGCAACAAGCATAACGTAAGAAAACGGAAACTCCTTTCCGTTTCTTGCACATACAAATACAAAAAACGGATAGGAAACCCAACATGGAGCTGACAACAGGAAGACCCGCTGACACCGCGGGCAGAGAGGAAAAGGAGATCGCCGCGTACGATTTTCTGGATGCGCTGGGCGTATCCTACGTGCGGGTGGATCACGAGGCGGCCATGAGCATGGCGGCCTGCGCCGAGATCGACAAAAGCCTTGGCACCACCATTTGCAAGAATCTGTTTCTTTGCAACCGACAGAAAACCAAATACTATCTTTTGATGATGCCGGGGGACAAGCCCTTCCGCACCAGCGCCGCCTCCTCACAGGTGGGCTCGTCGCGGCTGTCCTTTGCGCCGCCGGAGGTGATGGAGCGCTGCATTCACACACTCCCCGGCTCCGCCAGCGTGCTGGGGCTGATGCACGACACCGCGGGTGAGGTACAGCTGGTCATTGACCGGGAGGTGCTGCAGGGTGAGTATGTGGGCTGTCACCCGCTGGTGAATACCACCAGCCTGCGCATCCGTACCGAGGATTTTAAAAATACGGTTTTACCGGCGCTGGGGCACACCCCCATCGTCATTGACCTGCCGCGGGAGGCAGAGCAGGCGTAAAGAAAAAAGGAGGGGATCCGATGGAATTTATCATCGAGGCGCGGGATCACGGGCGGCTGGTGCGGGATTATTTGCGCTCTGTCGGCGTTTCCTCCTCTCTTTGTGCCAAATTGAAGCGGCGGGAGGAGGGGATCCTCCTTAACGGTCGACACGTGACCGTTCTGGCGGTGCTGCAGGCAGGCGACGTGCTGAGCCTGGCCATTGAGGATGCGTCGCCCAGCGAAAAGCTGCTGCCCGCTGCCGTGGAGCCGGAGCTGCTGCGGAAAACGCCGCATTATCTGGTGGTGAACAAGCCCCCCGATATGCCCACCCACCCCTCCTACGGCCATTTTACCGATACGCTGGCCAATGCCTTGGTCTTTGCGCTGGGGCGGGAGGATGCGGGCTTTCGTCCCCGCTTTATCAACCGCCTTGACCGCAACACCTCCGG
Organism: Oscillospiraceae bacterium; assembly: GCA_015064005.1. GTDB lineage: Bacteria > Bacillota > Clostridia > Oscillospirales > CAG-272 > Firm-07. The sequence continues at coordinate 7,915 of SVTA01000046.1, read as the reverse complement.
CGCGGTGCTGGTGGCGCGGCACGCGCTTGGCGCTGCCGTGCTTTCCCGCGCCATGGTACAGGGGCAGATCGGAAAGGGGTATCTGGCGCTGGTAAAAGGGAGAGTGGAGGCCGCTGCCACGGTGAAGACCGGCATCCGGCGCAGGGAGGAGAGCATCATTCTGAGGGAAGCTTGCGTGCCGGGGGAGGGCGATCTTGCCCTTACAGAGCTGATACCATTGCTTGCCACGGATGCGCTCTCCCTCGTGAAGCTGAAGCCGCAAACCGGCCGCACTCACCAGCTTCGGGTGCATATGGCCCATCTCGGCCATCCCATTCTCGGTGACGAGCTTTACGGCGAGGCGGATGACCGCATCGGCCGCCACGCCCTGCACGCCGCGCATCTGGTTTTTCCCGATCCCGTAAGCGGGGAGGAAACGGTGATCCACGCCCCTCTGCCGTCAGATATGGCGACGGTGGTGCGGGAATTCTTTGGAGAGGAGGGAATTGCCCTTGCCAATACCGCGTTTTCCTGATCTGCGGCGCCGTCGGCGCCCTGTGAGGCGGCTGCCCCTCGGACTACCGCTGTTTTCCTTCGTTTTACTCGGTCTTGCCGCGATCAGCGGCCTGATCTATCTTGTCGCGGTGCTCTCTCCCGGCTTTGCCGCGTGGTTCAACGGCACCGTTGCTGCCTTTTTCCGCGCCCTGCTGGCACACCTCACCGGCTGGCTGCCCGTTTCTCTTGCTGAGCTGATGCTGCTGTCGCTGCCGCTGCTTTTGGTGCTGCTTGCCGTTTTGCTATGGTGCTTTGGATGTAGCAGCTGGCGGGCAGCGCTGCGCTCCGTTGCGGTGATGCTTTCCGTTGCCAGCCTTTTTTTCACCAGCTTTGTGTTCACGCTGGGCACCGGCTACCATACAGCGCCCCTGGATCGCCGTCTGGGGCTTGAGAGCAGTGAGGTATCCAAGGAAACGCTCCGCGCCACCGCCGAGGTGCTGGCGCTGGCGGTCAATGAGGCAGCGGAGGAGGTCACCTTTGGCGAGGATGGCTTTTCCGTTATGCCCTACGACCTTGACGGCATGAACGGGCATTTGCTCCGGGCCTATGAGCGTGTTTGCGAGGATTACGATTTCATTCAGCCCCTCAAAAGCCGCCTCAAGCCCGTGATGCTGAGCCACGCCATGTCCTACACTCATATCACCGGCGTGTACAGCTATTTTACGGGCGAGGCCAATATCAACGTGTATTTCCCAAGCTATACCGTGGTGTACACCGCCGCCCACGAGCTGGCGCACCAGCGAGGCATCGCACGGGAGAACGAGGCCAATTTCGTGGCGTTTCTGGTGACCGAGGCCTCGGACGACCCTTACGTGCGCTACTGCGGGTATCTCAACCTGTTTGAGTACGTGTCCTATGCGCTCTGGGCTGTGGACGCGCAGGCCTACCGCGAGGTGACGACGCTGCTTTCTCCCGCCGTGCGCGCGGAGCTGCAGGCCTACAGCGACTTTTTTGAAGAGTTCCGCGATTCCGCCGCGGCCGATGTTTCCGATGCCGTCAACGATGCCTATCTGAAGCTCAACGGCAGCGAGGCCGGTACCGCCAGCTACGGTCTTGTGGTAGATCTCGCCATTGCCTATTTTGCCAAGGAGGGCTGAAGCTGTCCGTCCCCGGTCTTCACCGGGGGCGGCGTTTTTTCATATACTGCAACGAGTAATGCCCGAAAGGACGGTTGCGATATGAATAGAATTGTAGTGACGGGTGGCAAGCGGTTGGTGGGCGAGGTACGGATCGGCGGTAGCAAAAACGCGGCGCTGCCGCTGCTGTTTGCGGGGATCCTCACCGGGGATAGCTGCGTGTTTGAGAATCTCCCGCGGGTCAGCGACGTGCTGCAGACCCTGGAGATCCTGCGCTTTCTCGGGGCGCGGATCCGCTTTCAGCGGTCGGGCGACGTGGAGGTGGATTACCGCGATGTGCGCCCCGAAGTGCCGCCGGGCACCCTTACCTCGGCCATTCGCGGCTCAGTATATCTGCTGGGCGCCATGCTGGGGCGCTTTGGCATCGCGTCGCTGCCGGGGGCGGGCGGGTGCGATTTCGGCAGCCGTCCCATTGATCTGCATCTATGGGGGCTGGAGCGGCTGGGCGCCGTGGAGGAGCAGGATGCCGAGGCGCTGACGCTGCGGGCGGAGTCCGGGCTTTCCGGCTGCGCGCTGCCGCTGCCGCTGCCCTCCGTGGGCGCCACGGGGAATTTACTGATGGCTGCCACCGCCGCCCGTGGGGAAACGGTGCTTTCCGGCATCGCCATTGAGCCGCACGTGCAGGCGCTGGCAGAGTTCTTGCGTGCCGCGGGAGCGGATATCTCCCCCTTTGAGGGGGGCGCCGTTCGGGTGCGTGGCGGTGCGCCGCTGCACGGCTGCCGCGTGCGGGTGATCCCGGATATGATCGAGGCGGGCACCTATCTTTGCGCCGCCATGGCCACAGGCGGGCGGATCACGCTGCGGGAGGCGGTGCCGGAGCATCTCGGCGCGCTGCTTTGGGTACTGGAGCGCATGGGTGCCCGCCTGCAGCTGCGCCGTGACGGCATTTCGCTGGATGCGCCGGAGCGCTATCGCTGCATGCGCATCGAAACCGGCCCCTATCCCGCCTTTCCCACCGATCTGCACCCGCAGATGGCAGCGCTTTTTTGCATCGGCGGCCGCGCCGTGGGGGAGGGGAGAGTGCGGGAGCGGGTGTGGCAGAGCCGCTTCCGCTACACCGAGGAGTTAAGGCGCATGGGGGCGGTGGTGCGGATCGCGGAAGACGAGGCGCGGTTTTTGCCCTCCACCCTCCACGGCACGGAGGTGCGCTCTCCCGACCTGCGGGGCGGGGCGGCACTGCTGCTGGCCGCCCTTGCCGCCGAGGGGCGCACAGAGATTTCCAACGCTGCCACCGTCGGGCGGGGCTACGAGCATCTGGAGGCAAAGCTGCGGGGCTTGGGCGCCCGGGTGCGGGTATACGGATAGGCAAGAGCGACAAGCTTCAAACTCACTCAGATCAGAGCTTGGGAGGCGGGTCCTGCTCAAGGTATTGACATTTTTTCATTTTTTTGCTATAATAAATGACGGCAGGCGAAGGATATAAACGGCGCCTGACGAAGGATAGAAAAAGGGGATTTTCATATGGAACGCATCCTGCCCAAGCATCATATCAATATTGAAGCCGCTGCCGCCGGGTGGCAGATCTCCCGCCGCCGTGTGCAGGCGCTGTGCGCTGCGGGGCGCATTCCCGGCGCCCTGCGCGTAGGGCGGGATTGGATGATCCCGGAGGGGGCGCCCCGCCCCGTGGACGGTCGCACCAAGGCGGGCAGAGCCGGCGCGGGGGAAGGCGGCAGCCCCCAGCCTCTGCCGCGCAAAACGCCGTTCCTTTATATGAGTGATCTTTATCACACGCCGGGTACGGCGGAGGAGTGCGCGGCGCGGCTCTCCTACCACCACGAGGCCGAGGTGCTGTTTCGGGCGGAGGTGGCCTATTCCCGCGGCGAGATCGATCGGGTATATGAAAGCGCCAGCTACCTGCTGCAGCAGCATTCCGGCTTTTATGCCATTCTCTCTGCCGGCATGCTGCTGGCCATGTGTGCCATCTGGAAGGGGGATCTTTCCATGTGGCGCCGCGCCAAGGTGCATATCGCGGAGGCGCCGGCGGAAAGCGACTTTGACCGCGATATGATGCAGCTGGCCATCAGCGCCGTGGATATCATGCTCTATAACGTCACCAGCTTTCCCGATTGGTTCAAGCTTGGCAGCTTTGAGGCGCTGCATCAGGATGCTCTCCCCGCCGCCAAGGTCTATTATGCCAAATATCTTTATGCCTCTGCCTATGCCGTGGCCACAGGCACGCTGCAGATGGAGGGTGTGCAGGGGCTTTCCTTGATGTCGGTGGTACCTCACGCGTTGGAGCCGCTGATCGCCTGGGCGAAGGCAAATCGGACGGTGGTATCCGAGATCTATCTGCGCATGACCACCGCCGCTGTGTACTACAACAGCGGCAAGCGCGAGGAGGCGGCGCGCCACGTTGACCGTGCCATTGCCCTGGCGCTGCCCGACCGTCTGTTCGGGCTTCTGGCTGAGTACTGTCGGGTGCTGGGGATCCTGATCGAGGAGCGCCTTAGCCGCGTGGACGAGGCGGCGTGGCGGGAGGTAAAGCGCTTGCATCGCATCTATAACGAGGGGTGGGCGGCTCTCAGCGGCAGCGTACGGGGCAAGCGGATCGTTACCACCCTTTCCCCCAAGGAGCGGGAGGTGGCCAAGCTGGCCGCCTTCGGTATGAGCAACGCTCAGATTGCGGAAAAGCTGCATATGTCGCTTTCTGTGGTAAAGCAGGCCATCCGCGTGACCATGGAAAAGTCCGGTATGCCCCGTAAGGAATTTGCGGCCATTCTTTGAGTTGATATATCCGCAAGGAGCCAAAAAGATATATCTCTCCTTGTAAAATAAGACCTCAAACGACCCGTTTGGGTAATAAAAAAATGGGAAAAAGCGTGCTATAATTTTATCTGAGGATAAAAGGCGGCGCGCTTTTTTGTCGCCGTCGGAAGGGAGGAGGCCATGAAAGAGCATCGTGAGGGAGAGCTTTACCGCGTCATTGCCCTTGAGGGGCGGGAATTTGCCGTCTACTACGGCTACTACGAGGAATGCGACCGGCAAAATCCGCTGTGCGGGCCGGTGCCCATCTATCCCGATTTCCGCCGGACGCCCGTCTACAGCAGCGATGGCTACCCCTTTGCTACGGATATGCAGGACCCCTGCCGGTATTTTGCCGGAGAGGAGCCGGACATCGGCTGCTACGGCTGCCGACATTACCGCCGTGGGGCGGACTTCATCGGCCTTTGCCACTGCGAGGAAAACCGCAGAAACGAATCGCAACACACGTCGCTTTGATATATAAAGATCACGCAAAAGGAGAAAACACATGAAAAAGCTATTTTTGTTCACAACGCTCGTTATGCTACTGGTGGTGGCTCTGGGTCTTGCGGCAGGTGCCGTGGAGAGCGCTCCCGTGGAGCTGCTGCCGTTAGACAAGGGCACCCAAAACGGCGATCTGATGTTCTTCGGGACGCTTGAGGAGGCACTGGCGGCCGCAACGCCGGATGATTCCATATATATTCGCAGCGGAGATCACACTCTTTCCGATCCCGCAGGCGTCTATGATTTTTATTTCCAAGTGTTTGACGGCTCGCTGACCGTCACGGCCGGCAGCTTTCCGCAGGTCATCTATGCCCTCGAAACCTCGCGGCTGACGGTGACCGGTGGCGAGATCAACGCCATTCATGCGGAAAGCGCCGTCAAGGTCAGCGGCGGTCATATTCAATGGCTCTATGCAACGGATGCCACTGCAATGGAGATCAGCGGCGGCATCTTCGAGAGCGTGGATTTCCCGTTGGACTCCGTCACGGCAGCTATCACAGGCGGTCAGTTTGCCGACAACTATAGTGGCGATCAGCTGGTGCATTACCTGACCGATGATTATGAGCGCGTCAACCTCGGCAATGGCTACTATGCGGTGCAGGAGGTGCCGGACGAGGCTGCGTGGGGCAGCTCCGCGGAGGAGCTTTCCTTCAGCGGTACGTTGCGGCAGGCCTTCCAAGAGGCCGGCAGCGACAGCAGCGTCCGCTACGTGCGGCTGCTGTGTGACGTGGAGGGTGAGCACATCGTGGTCGGCGCCAACATCACGCTGGATCTTGCCGGCTTTACCCTCACCGCCCAAAGCTATGCTCTTGACATCCGGGAGGGCTCCTACGTCACGGTGGTCGATACCGCCGAGGAGGACGGCAGCATCATCAGCACGGGCGGTAGCGCCGCTGCCCTGATCGTTCATAAGGAAAGCACGGCTGTGATCGAGGGGGGCAACTTTATGGGCGATATCGCCGGCATGGGCAACGACCACGGCGGTACGCTGATCGTCAAGGGCGGCAGCTTTACCGGTTACCGCAATACCTTCCAGAACCTTGCGCAGCTGACGCTGGAGGGCGGCAGCTTTATCGCCGAGGAGGGCGAGATCATCTTGATCAGCATGGGTGAGCGTGCCGCCGTTACCGGTGTTTCGTGTATCGGACTTACAGCGGAAACCCATGGCGGCGTGCTGGATCTTTCCGGTCATGCGGATCCAAGCGGGCTGATATTCACCAGCAAGACGAGCTGCGCCGTAGAGGACGTGCTGCTCCTGCCGGACGGATATGCGCTACTGAACAGTGAATATACCGTCACCACCTCGCTGGAGGAGGACGGGGTCTACACGGTACGTAGTGCGGAGTTTGACATAACGGAGCTTGAGAAAACGAGCATCGTGATCTCCATGGAGGATCTATACAGCGACGGCTGGAACGACGCCGCGATTCTGATATTTGAAAACGGTGTGCACGTTGCCACCGTAACCATGGACTTTGGCTCTAACGATCGGTATTTCTATGAAGGCTACGATCCCGAGGCGGAATACGTTTTGCGGTGGTCGAAGGGCGCCTACGACGAAGAATGCTCCTTTACGGTCAGCATCGCGGGCGAGGAGGCCGTGCGCATTGTCCCCGGACTCTGTGCAATATTTGAAAACGAGCAGATCCTGTATCCTTCGCCCGATTCCGTTACCGTTACGGTGGATCCGGGGATTGGCATCGGCACCATGGCTCCTCTTGAAACGATCGCGGGATTCTGCGTGCTGCCCGAGTGCACGCTGGAGGCACCGGAGGGCTTTATTTTCATGGGCTGGGCGCTGAGCGCGGACGGCGAGATCCTGAAGGGCGCGTATATTGCTGCCGAGGAGGATTTCACGCTGTATGCCATCTTCAAGGAGGTGGCGCCGGTTTACGTGGGCAGCATTCCTCTGTATGAGGGAGAGTATCTGCCGAGCATGGGTACTGTGCCTACCAAAACGGCACCCGCATCGGGGGGCTATATCCATTATGCCAACGGCGTGCTGACGCTGAAGGATTTCGTTGCCCTCAATCGCTCGGCTGATCCGCTGAAGCGGGCGGAAGTCGCTGCGATCACCCTGACGGATGATGTCACCGTTCTGCTGAAGGGCAGGAGCGTGATCGGCACCTCGATCGACGGAGAAGCTGCCGTGCATGCGGTGAAGGGTACCGTTACCGTAGAGGGCGACGGCCATCTTGAATTGTTTGCAGCCTATGCTTTTATGGTGCAGGATGGCGACTTGATCCTCAAGGGTGGCCATTTGCAGATAGAATATGCCGGGACGTATATGGCCATTGCCTGTGTGGGTGATGTTACCGTATCCGGCGGCGAGCTGACCGTTACGAACGCCATGTTGGCGATGGATGTCAATGGCGATATCACCGTCAGCGGCGGCGCGGTTCGCACAGCAGGCGTTTCCGTTCTGTTCAGAACGGAGGGCGCGATCACCGTCACCGGAGGTCTGATCGAATGCAGAGAAGCCTCCCACGGTCTTGTGGGCAGCAGCGTGACGGTCAGCGGTGGCACGATCCTGCTTGACGTGGATGTGATCGGCATTCTTTGCCAGGGGATCTTCCGGATCGAGGGCAAGGATAGCGTTTTGGCCATCAGCTCCGAATCTGAGTCGATCTACTGCGAAAGCAACAGCGCGGACGACCATATCGTTATCGGTGAGGAGCTGACCCTCGCTCCCGGTAATGCTCAGATCTTCCGGAACAACAATGCGACCATGCTCGTTGACGAACACGGCGGTCTTGTGCCCTATGTGGTGATCGCCGCGCTGCAGCCCGCGTGGGATGACGGCTACGTGTATGACAGCACGCATCACCGGCACGTTTGCCTCGCGGCGGATTGCGCGCTTCCTGCGGATCACCCCGCGCACCGTGCGCTGGCAGGCGCTGGCTACGCTCCGCACAGCACAGAGGGCAGCTGCGTTTGCGGCTACGGTGCCGACGTTACCTCCACTCTTTATATTGACGGTATCCCCTGAAGAGCGGTCA
>SVTA01000045.1 GCA_015064005.1 Oscillospiraceae bacterium | reverse complement strand
TTTCGGTCCATCAGCTCCCGGTGGGTGCCCTCCTCCTCCAGCCGGCCGTTTTCCAGCACCACGATCTTGGAGGCAATAGTGGCAGAGGAAAGGCGGTGGGACACAAATACCGTGGTCTTGCCGCCCCGCAGCTCGTCAAAGCGGCGGAATATCTCCTGCTCCGCGAGGGGGTCAAGAGAGGCGGTGGGCTCGTCGAGGATGATGATGTCCGCGTCGCTGTAAAAGGCGCGGGCGATGGAAAGCTTTTGCCACTGTCCGCCGGAAAGCTCGGTGCCGTTCCGGTCGAACATTCGGGTCAGCTGGGTGTCGTAGCCGGCCTCCAGCTTGCTGATAAATTCGTCGGCGCCCGCCTTCTCGGCGGCGTCACGCACCTCGGCGTCATTTTCGCCCTTGTGCAGCGCACCGAAGCGGATATTGTCCCCGGCGCTGACAGCGTATTTGCCGAAATCCTGAAAGATGATGCCGAACAGCTTCCGCAGCGCCGCAGTATCGTAATCCCTCATGTCGTGGCCGTCCAGCAGGATCTCGCCCTCGGTGGGATCGTAGAGTCTGGTGAGCAGCTTGATCAGCGTGGTCTTGCCGGCGCCGTTGAGACCCACCAGCGCCACGGTTTCGCCGGGGCGGAAGGTGAGATTAAGATTTTGGATCACGGGACGGGTAGTGCCGGGGTAGGCAAAGGTGACGTTGCGGAATTCGATGGTGTGAGTGCAGCCCTGCTGCGGGATCAGCGGCTCCTCCAGACGGGGAACCACGCGGCTCTCCTCCTTCAGGAAGGATAGGAGATTATCGATGAACAGCGTGCCCTCGTAGATAGAGGCGGAGGTGGAGATCAGGGTCGTTACCGAGGAGGCAATGGAGGTCAGCGCTCCGGTATACAGGTGATAATCGCCGATGAGGTACTCGCCGCGGAAGACGCCGTAGGCGATCAGAGCGAAGAAGAGGCAGTTCAGCACGGCGGAAAGCACAGCGAACACGATCTGCCATACGTTTTCCTTGATGATGAGCTTGCGCAGCCCCTTGTAGTAGCGTTCAAATACGTTGTTGTAGCGCTCGGTCAGCTCGTCGCCGAGGTCGTACATCCGCACCTCCTTGGCCAGATCCTTGTTGGCGGTGAGGCCGGAGAGGTAGTTCATCTGGCGGCGGTCAACGGAGCGGAAGCGCATATAGGAAAAGGATTTGCGGCGGTAGATGAAATTGACCACCGCAGAGGGTACGGCCGCCAGCGCAATGGCAAGGGCGGCCAGCGGCAGGGCACTGGCCAGGATCACCACGTAGCCGACGAGGGAAATGACGGTACTGATGACGCTGAAGGTGGAGCTTAGAATGGAAATGGGGCGGTTGCCGGCCTCACGGTTGGCGTTTTCCAGCTTCTCGTAAAACGCGGGCTGGTCGAAGGAGGCGAGATCCAAGGCCTGCGCCTTTTGCATGATCTCCACCTTGACGTGGCGCACCACCCGCTCTCCCGCCATACGGTTGACGGCGTTGGAAAGACGCGTGACCACCTTGCTGAGGATCTTGTAGCTGAAAAAGAGGATCAGCAGCAGCATTACGGCGGAGCCGAGAAACGCGGCCAGCTCAAAGGTTTTGCCGAGGGCGCTTTCGGTGATGATGATCTGCAGCTCGTTGAGGATCAGGCTGGAGAGCAGGGAGCCCAGCACCGGCATGCAGCCCTCAAACAGCGCCACAAAGCACATCAGAAAGAGAAAGACGGGGCCACTTTTCCAAACCAGGCTGAAGATATAAAACAGACGCGAGAAAAAGCCGCCCAGCAGCTCCTTCAGAAAGCGAGGCACGTCCAGAAGGGAGCGCGGCGGCGCCACCTTTTCGTATTCGTACTGCCCGGTGGGGGTTCGCTTTTCAGACAACGAAAGCACCTTCTTTCCGCTTGATTCATATATTACTTTATCATTATAGCATAAAACATCAGAATTCGCAAGAATATTGTGAAAAACCCAAGAGAAAATACAAAAAAATTCCCCCTACCGACTTGATTTGCGGTGCCATCTATGGTAAAATGTATACAGAAACCATGAAAGCGAGGAAAAACGCTATGCCTGCATACTTACTCCCCTCTGATATTCTGCTCCCGGATTTTGAAACGGTGAACGGCACTGCCTTTGCCACCATTGCCTGTGACCAGTTCACCAGTGACCCCTCCTATTGGCAGAGCCTGGATGCCCGCGTGGGTGATGCGCCCAGCACCCTGCGGCTGATCCTGCCGGAGGCCTTCCTGAACGAAACAGATGAGCGTCTGCCCCTGATCCATCAGCACATGGAGCAATACATGCGCCAGCTGCTGAAGAAGCACCCGAACAGCATGATCTATCTGGAGCGCACACTGTCGGGCGGCAAGGTGCGGCGTGGCCTTGTGGGCATGATTGACCTTGAAAATTATGATTATTCTTCCACCTCCACCTCGCTGATCCGTCCCACGGAGGCCACCGTGCAGGAGCGCATTCCGCCCCGCCTCGCGGTGCGCCGCGAGGCCGTGCTGGAGCTGCCCCACGTGATGCTTCTGGTGGACGACCCGGAAAAGACCGTCATCGAACCCCTCGCGGAGCGGCGGGATAGCCTGGAGGTCATATACGATTTCCCGTTGATCCCCGGCAGCGGTGCCGTGCGTGGCGCGCTGGTGGATTCCGTGGGACTCGGTCGGGTGCAGATGGCGCTGGAGCGCCTTCTGAAGCCCTCCCGCATTGCCGAGCGCTACGGAGAGGGAGCGGCGCCTCTGCTGTTTGCGGTGGGTGACGGTAACCATTCCCTTGCCGTGGCCAAGGCGAATTACGAGGAGATCAAGGCCGCCCGCGGCGAGGCTGCCAAGTGCGATCCCGCCCGCTATGCGCTGGTGGAGGTGGTCAACCTGCACGATCCTGCGCTGCAGTTTGAGCCCATTTACCGCGTGATGACCGGCGTTGATCCCGACGAGGTGCTGGCCGCGCTGCAGGAGTATTCCTTCTCCCTTCATGGCACCTGTCCTGCTCAGCAGGCTCGATTCCTTTCCGCCAAGCGGCGGGGCACCATTCATTTCGAAAAGCCCTCCGCCCAGCTGACCGTGGGAACGCTGCAGCAGTTTATCGACAAATATCTGGCCGAGCATCCCGGTGCAGAGGTGGATTATATCCACGGATCCCGCACCGTTGAGGCGCTTTCTGCCAAAGAGAACACCGTCGGCTTCCTCTTCTCCGGCATGGAAAAGGATGACCTCTTCCGCACTGTGGTGCGAGAGGGTAGTTTGCCCCGCAAGACCTTCTCCATGGGGCACGCAGAGGACAAGCGCTTCTATCTCGAGTGCAGACGAATTAAGTAAAATAACGCAAAAACCGCCCCGTTACGGCCGTAACGGGGCGGTTTTTATCGTAAAGGGCGGCATGCCGCCGTCGAACTATCTTTTTTTCACCCGCCATATTCTGACAGTATTTGCGGGGGGCTTGCGTTATACTGTTGAGGTGAGGTGAGGGAATGATCAAGACCGTTTGGGGCGATCTGCTCTTTTTCGTGAATTTTTGTATGGACTTCCAATGCCTGTTTCTCACATCCCGCCTGTTGCGCCGCCCCTTTTCGGTGTGGCGGGGGGCGGTTGCCTCCGCTGTGGGCGCGCTTTATGCCGTGGCTGCACTGTTTTGGCAGGGGGGCGGCTTACCGGCGCTGCTGGCCGATCTTGGGGTGGGGCTTTTGATGTGCCTCGGTACATTTTTGGAGAAAAATCTGAAGATACGGCGAATTCTCGTACCGTTTGGGGTCTATTTCGTCGTTTCCTTTGCCGTTGGAGGAGCAATGAGCGGGATGGCGGCACTGCTTTCCAGGGTGGAGCTGCCACTGGATGCGTCGGGCGAGGTATCCTCTCCAATGTTCTTTTTGCTGGCAGCGGCGGGGGGCGCCGTCACGCTGCTTTGGGGTCGCTTCTGTCAGCGGCGCGCTAAGGGCACTCGCGCGCTGCTGCGGATCACGCTGGAGGGGAGGGAGCGGACGCTCCGCTGCATGGTGGATACCGCCAATCTCCTGCAGGATCCCGTCAGCGGCAAATGCGTGGTGATCGTGGCTGAGGGACTTGCGGAGGCACTGCTACCGCTCGCCCTTTGTGATGCGGTGCGAGCCGGAGATCCTGCGGCGCTTACCGCGCTACCCGTTTCGCTTTCCCGTCGCGTGCGCCTGCTTCCTGCCGCCACCGTTACGGGCAGAGGACTGCTGCTGGCAGTTCTCCCCGACGCGGCCCTTGTGGACACGGGACAGGGCCCGCAGCCGGTGGAGCTGCTGCTTGCCTTTGCGCCCCTTGCGGGCAATACCGACGACACGGAAGCACTGCTGCCTGCAGAGCTTCTCGGCTAAAACCGTCAATCGTAAGGAGGATATGATGCCGAATTTTTTCTCGCGCCTCTTGGGGCGATTGTTTCACCGCATCAGCGGTGTGTATTATGTCAATGGGCCGGATGTGCTGCCGGCACCTCTTTCCGCCGAGGAGGAGGCCGAGGCGCTCTCCCGCCTGCCGGAGGATGAGGAGGCGCGGGCGGCGCTGATCGAGCACAATCTCCGCCTGGTGGTTTACATCGCCCGCCGCTTTGAAAGCACCGGCACCGGCCTTGAGGATCTGGTATCCATCGGCACCGTGGGGCTGATCAAGGCCATCAACACCTTTCGGTCGGATAAGAACATCAAGCTGGCCACCTACGCCTCCCGCTGCATTGAAAACGAGATCCTGATGTATATGCGCAAGCGCAGCGCTCACAGAGGAGAGGTTTCCATTGATGAGCCCTTGAATATCGACTGGGACGGCAACGAGCTGCTGCTTTCCGACGTGCTGGGCAGTGAGGAGGACGGCGTGAGCTTCGAGCTGGAAAAGAAGGAGGAGCGCAGGATCATTCATGCGGCAGTGGCAAGCCTCACGCCGCGGGAGCGCTTGATCGTAGAGCTGCGCTACGGCTTTTCCGGCCGCAGGGAGCTGACGCAGAAGGAGGTTGCGGATATGCTGGGCATCTCTCAATCCTACATATCGCGGCTTGAAAAAAAGATTATTGCGGAGCTGCGCGAGGAGATCGAAGGAAAAATTTAAAAAATATTTCAAAAACCCCTTGCAAAAGGGAAGCGTTTGTGATATAATGAACCGTATTCTGTGAAAGGAAGGTGGAAAACATGAAGCAAGGAATTCATCCGACCTATGAAGACGTTACCATTATTTGCGCTTGTGGCAATGTGGTAAAGAGCAAGTCTACCAACGGCGGGGAAATGAAGGTTGAAATTTGCTCGAAGTGCCATCCGTTCTTTACCGGCAAGCAGAAGCTGGTTGATGCGGGCGGTCGTGTTGATAAGTTCAACAGAAGACTCCAGGCAAGAAAGTAATCATTTTCCTGCGGATCGCACCGAGCGATCGGCAACCAAGGGGCAAGTCGTGCGGTGGCATACTTGCCCCTTTTGCTTTCAAATGTATCCCAAGGAGGGCTTATGGAAAAAATAGAATCCCCCAAGGGCGCCCGCGCCGCGCTGGTTGGCGTGGTGACCCGTGAGCGCACCGAGCGTGAGGTGGAGGTGAGCCTCGCGGAGCTTGCCCGGCTGCTGGAAACCGCCGGCGGCGAGGCCGTGTTCACCCTTGTACAAAATAAGGATGCGCCGGACGTGCGCACCTACCTCGGCAGCGGAAAGGTGGCGGAGCTGGCCTTTTACTGTGCCCGCAACGAGATCGACCTTGCCGTATTTGACTGCGAGCTTTCTCCCTCCCAGATCCGCAATATCGAGGAGGTGCTGGGCGACGGCGTGCGGGTCATTGACCGTTCCATGCTGATTCTGGATATCTTTGCACTCCATGCCGAAAGCGGCGAGGGCAAGCTACAGGTGGAGCTGGCGCAGCTGAAGTATACCGCCCCCCGTCTGATGGGTAGAGGCACGGAGCTGTCCCGCCTTGGCGGCGGCATCGGCACCCGAGGCCCCGGTGAATCCCAGCTGGAAACAGACCGCAGACATCTGCAGCGTCGCATCCGTATGCTGGAGGATGCTCTGGAGGAAATGGCTGCCAACCGCCGCACCCAGCGCCTGGCGCGGGATCGCTCAGGTCTTGCCCGCGTGGCCATCGTCGGCTATACCAACGCCGGCAAATCTACCCTGCTCAATTACCTTACCGACGCGGGGATCCTAGCGGAGGATCAGCTGTTCGCGACCCTCGACCCCACCACCCGTAAATGTCAGCTGCCCGGCGGGGAAACGGTGCTGCTTACCGATACCGTCGGCTTTATTCGCAATCTGCCGCATCACCTGGTGCACGCCTTCCGCTCCACGCTGGAGGAGGCGGTGCATACCGATCTGCTGCTGATCCTCATCGATGCCTCCGACCCGGAGGCCGAGAGCCAGCTGGCGGTGACCGAGGAGCTGCTGCAGAGCCTTGGCGCCGGGGAAAAGCCCACCCTTTACGTGTTCAACAAATGCGATCTTGGAGCGGCAGTGCCGGGCGTCGCCCGGGTGCGGGAGAACGTGCTGTATATTTCTGCCGCCACGGGGCAGGGCGTGGAGCTGCTGCTCCAGCGGATCGAGGAGATGCTGCACAGCGGTCACCGTCGTGTGACCTTCCGCATTCCCAACGCGAAGCAGGGGCTGCTTTCCGGCCTCTATAAAAACGCCACCGTAGAGGATGTGCAATACGGTCCCGAGGCGGTGGAGATCACGGCCATCGTTGACGATCGCACCTACGGCCCCTTGCGGGATTACGACGTGGCACCTGCGGAGGTAAAGAAGGATGAATGGTGAGATTTTCCGCACCGTTGCGGGGGATATGGAGATCGAGCTGGAGGAAAAGCGCTCCACCTTCATTGCCGCCGTGCGGCGCGTGGCAACCGAGGAGGAGGCGGAGGCCTTCGTGAAGGAGCGCCGCCGCCTGCACCCCTCCGCGCGGCATACGGTTTATGCGTATATTTTAAAAAAAGGCGCGGAGCGGTACGCGGATGACAGCGAGCCGCAGGGCACCGCGGGGCTGCCGACGCTGGAGGCCATCCGACGCGCCGGCCTTTCCGACGTGTGCATTGCCACCACCCGTTATTTCGGTGGCATTTTGCTGGGCACCGGCGGCCTGACCCGTGCCTACGGCGGTGCCGCCCATCAGGTGCTGGACGCTGCAGGCGTAGCGGAATTCGTACCGTTTACCGACTATTTGCTGGATTGCACCTATCCCGATTACCAAAAGCTCCTGCAGGAGATCCCCAAATTTGAGGGGCGGGAGCGAGGCGCGGAGTTTGCCGATCGCGTGCGGCTGACCGTGGGCATTCCCGCCGAGCAGGGAGAGCGCTTTGCCGCCCGTATCGTGGATTTCACCGCCGGACGGTGCGTGCCGGAGGAGATGGGCACGGCGCTGGACAGCAAAACGCTCTGATTCCGCCCCGTTTCGGCACTTTTTCGCAAATTTCACGTTTTGATACATTCGGATGGCTTTGGCCGTCTGCGGCATCGACAGCGTATCGCGCCCGGCGCGGTACGCTGCTTTTTTATAATACTTATGATTTTTAAAATAAATTTATAAAAAAATTTGCCGAAAAAAAGAGATTTTCTTTTTTTGCTCGTATATTTTATTCGCTACAACGAAATGAGAGCGATTTTTTGACGAAAGGACGGTGCAAACGATGTTTGGTATACGGGAGGAATTGATTGAGCGAGAGCGCTGTACGCTGTCGCCCTTTGCTTGCCAATCGGCAGATACCAAGGGCAGGGAGCATAGCTACGAGCCCTGCGACATCCGCACGGAGTTTCAGCGGGACCGTGACCGCATTATTCACAGCCAGTCCTTCCGCCGTCTGATGTATAAGACTCAAGTGTTTTTGGCGCCGGCGGGCGATCACTATCGCACGCGTCTGACGCATACGCTGGAGGTCACGCAGATCGGCCGCACCATTGCCAGAGCCCTGTTTCTGAACGAGGATCTCACCGAGGCCATCGGTCTGGGGCACGATCTGGGGCACACCCCCTTCGGTCATGCGGGCGAGATGGTGATGCAGAGCGAGTTTTCTTCCGATTTCTCCCATAACGCCCAAGGCGTGCGCGTGGTGGAGCGGCTGGAGAACGGCGGCCGCGGCCTGAATCTTACTTATGAGGTGCGAGACGGTATCGCGCATCATTCCGGCCCCGTTTTGCCGGAAACCATGGAGGGCAAGATTATTCGCATTGCCGACCGCATTGCCTATATCAACCACGATATTGACGATGCGCTGCGGGCAGGGATCCTGACCCAGGCGGAGCTGCCTGCGGAGATTCGCCACGTGCTGGGCGAGAGCCACGGCGACCGCATTGATACCATGGTAGGGTCTGTAGTGCGTGCCAGCAAGGATATTCCGGATATTTTGATGGAGGATGAGATCAAGGAGGCCACCGACGAGCTGCGTCGATTCCTCTTTGCCCGCGTTTACCGCGACAGCGCCGCTAAATACGAGGAGGGCAAGGCAAAGGATATGCTGGCCACGTTGTTCCGTTACTTTATGGGGCATCCGGAGGAGCTGCCGGGGCTTTACGGCAAAAACCTCAAGACCGAATCGGTGGCGCGGTGCGTATGCGATTACCTTTCCGGCATGACCGATCGCTATGCCATTGAGCTGTATCGCAATCTGTTTGTTCCGGAGGTGTGGCGCGTCAAATGATTCCAAAGGAAGTGATTGAGGAAATTCGCTACCGATGTGATATCGAGGATGTGATCGGCACCTACGTTACGCTGAAGCGTGCCGGCTCTAACCGGAACGGGCTTTGCCCCTTCCATAGCGAGAAAACCCCCTCCTTCACCGTCTTTCCGGGCACCAAAAGCTTTTATTGCTTTGGCTGCGGCGCGGGCGGTGATGTGATTACGTTTATTCAAAAAATAGAAAATCTGGATTACGTGGCGGCGCTGGAATATCTTGCCACACGTGCCGGCATTACCATTCCGAACGACGCCCCCGGTGAGCGGGAGCGGTCGATCTCCCGCCGCCGGATCTATGAAATGAATCTGGAGGCGGCCAAGTTCTTCAGAGCCAATCTGTTTGATCCTGTCCTTGGGCGGGATGCCATGCAATATCTTACCGAGAGCCGTCGGCTTTCGGGCGCCGTGATCAAGCGCTTCGGCCTTGGCTTCGCGCCCAACGATTTCGGGCTGCTGACCCGGCACATGCGATCCTGCGGCTATAGCGAGGAGGAGCTGATCGCCGCCTTTCTTTCGGGCAGATCCCAGAAAACGGGGCGACTTTTCGACCTGTTTCGCAATCGCGTCATGTTTCCGGTCATTGACACCGCAGGCAACATCGTGGCCTTTGGCGGGCGCGTGATGGATGACAGCAAGCCCAAGTATCTGAACTCCTCCGACACCCCCGGCTTCAAAAAGAGCAGGGTACTGTTCGGTATGAATTATGCCAAGGACAGCTGCGCCGAGGAGCTGATCCTCTGTGAGGGATATATGGATACCATCGCCATGCACGCCGCGGGCTTCAGTAACGCGGTGGCCACCCTTGGTACCGCCATTACCCCCGAGCATGCCAGGCTCGTTTCCCGTTATACCAAGCGCGTGATCATCAATTACGATAGCGACGAGGCGGGGCAAAAGGCGGCGGACAAGGCCATGCGCCTGCTGGACGAGGTGGGGCTGCCCGTGAGAGTGCTGAAGCTGTCGGGCGCCAAGGACGCCGACGAGTATCTGAAGCTATACGGTGCCGACGCCTTCCGTAGTATGATGGAAAGCAGCCATACCGCTTTTGATTTCAAGATGGACAAGATCCTGTCAAAATACGATATCTCCATGGCAGAGGGCAAGATTCGCGCCGCGAGGGAGCTGACTGCCTTGATCGCCGAAACCTATTCGGGCGTGGAGCGGGAACTTTACCTCCGCACGGCGTCGGAGCGCCTGGGCATCTCGGTGGAGAGCCTTGCCAACGATGTGGCAAGGGCGCGGGCGAGGCGTATCCGAGAGGCGAAAAAGAAGGAGAGCCGCGATCTGCAGCTTTCCGCCCGTAGCTTTGGTGATCGTGTGAATCCCGATGCCGCCCGAAACCCCACGGCAGCCGCCGCGGAGGAGGTGGTGCTGGGGCTGATGCTGTTGTACCCGGAGCACCGCCAGGCGGTGGTGGCGGGTGACGTGCATCTGAAGCCCGAGGATTTCTTTACCGATCTTGGAAGGCGTGCCTTTACAATGATTGCGGATATGGAGCGGGGGCAGGATGGCTTCAGCTTCTCCGCACTGGGTGCGTCGCTCAGCCCGGACGAAATGGGACGGCTGGTGCGACTGCAGCAGGATAGACAAGCCTTGCAAAATAATGGCAAAGAGGTTCTGCTGGCCGCGACAGCGGTACTGATCAAGGAGCGCGAGCGACGGGAGGCAAAGGATGCCGGCGATTGGCAATCCGATCTGCTGCGCCGCCGCACAGAGCTGAAAAAAAGAAAAGAAAACGGAACAAAATAATGGAGGAAGATATGAGCAACAAGGAAAAGGAAATGATGGAAGAGGAGAGCGTTGCGGAAAAAGCCGCGGCTCAGGAGGAGATGATCGAGCCCAAAAGGCTCAATATGAACGAGCTGATCGAAAAGGGTAAGAAGGGCGCGCTTTCCAGCAATGATCTGGACGAGGCCATGGAGAGCATGGACTTCGATATGGATAGCCTGGAGAAGCTGTACGAGGCCTTTGAGGACAACGGCGTTTCTCTGCCCGACGACATCTCCAACAGCGAAATGTCGGAGATAGAGAGCGAGGTGGAGCGCTTTGGCGGCGGCGAGAATATGGAACGCATGCTGGAGCAGGAGGGCCTTGCTATTGACGACCCCGTTCGTATGTATCTCAAGGAGATCGGCAAGGTGCCGCTGTTGACAGCGGAGCGGGAGAAGGAGCTGGCTGGCCGTATGGCCGAGGGCGATGATACCGCCAAGACCGAGCTGGTGGAGGCCAATCTGCGTCTGGTAGTCAGTATTGCCAAGCGTTACGTCGGTAAGGGCATGTTCTTCCTCGATCTCATTCAGGAGGGTAACCTTGGCTTGATGAAGGCGGTTGACAAGTTTGACTATACCAAGGGCTACAAGTTCTCCACCTACGCCACCTGGTGGATCCGTCAGGCCATCACCCGTGCCATTGCGGACCAGGCCCGTACCATCCGCATTCCTGTACATATGGTAGAAACCATTCACAAGGTTTCCCGCTACCAGCGCCAGATGCTGCAGGAGCTGGGTCGCGAGGCCACCCACGCTGAGATCGGCGAGAAGATGGGGATGAGCGCCGAGCGCGTGCGTGAAATCATGAAGGTCGCGTTGGATCCCGTTTCTCTGGAGACCCCCATCGGTGAAGAGGAGGACAGCCACCTTGGTGACTTTATTCCCGACGAGGATACCCCTTCTCCCTCCGAGTCTGCCTCCACCACCATTCTGCGTGAGGTGATCGAGCGGGAGCTGAACACTCTCACCCCCCGCGAGGCGCATGTGATCAAGCTACGCTTTGGTCTGTACGACGGTCGCTCCCGCACGCTGGAGGAGGTGGGCAAGGAGTTTGACATCACCCGCGAGCGTATTCGTCAGATCGAGTCCAAGGCGCTTCGCAAGCTGCGCCATCCCAGCCGTGCCCGTCATTTGCGCGGATTTTTGGATTCTTAACGAATTCTTTGCAATTATCGTTGAATTGCACAAGCCGGGCAGATCTGTTTTTTGCACATTCACGGTTTTTATGTTTTGTTTGTAGAATGTAAAAACCTCATTTTGGTCAAGGTGACCGAAGAGAATGCGCCATTGCGTGCGCAAAATGAAATTTGTCAACATTCGGTGTTAAAATTGCATCTTGACAGATTTGCAGTTTTAGTGTAAAATACGTTTATATGATTATTTATATTCGCGCGTTATGCTGCGCGAAGAGAGTGGAGGTTCCTTATGCTGAAAAAAATCGTTTGCCTTGCGCTCGCATTGCTGATGGTGCTGCCTCTTTTGGTAGCCTGTGATCAGGGCGATGCTATGGACAACATTAACGATGAAGCTTCGCAGTACACAACGACTATCAATATGTGGCTCATTACCGAAAGCCAGCTGGTTGCCGACGCAGGCAAGCTGGTGCTGTCGGGTCTGAATCCCACCAAGCCCGAGGATAAGCAGACCGAGGAGGAAAAGGCCACCCTTGCTGCCCTTTCCGAGGAACAGATGACTGCTCTGCTGCAGGTCTATCAGGTCAGCGAGGCCTTTAACCAAGTGACCAAGGCCAAGTTCAAAACCAAGGTGAATCTGAAGTTCTTCACCGAGGATGAGTATTACACCGCCGTAGAGGGAGCCCTCACCAAGCACGAGGAAGAGCTCGAAAAGAACAACGGCATTCTGCCCACCGACGACATTCAGGCCGGTGAGACCGTCAAGAACGAGTACGGTATCCCGGAGCTGAGATACCCCAACGTGCACGATTTCCAGGTGGATATCATGTACCTTGGCCAATACGACAGATACGTGACCTACGTGCGCAACGGCTGGCTGAAGGATCTGAACGTTGTGAAGGAGGAGAACGCGCTGAAGCTGAATTCCTACATCAGCACCGCGCTTATGAACGCAGCTCTGCGTCAGAGCATGCTCTACGCCTTCCCCAACAATCACGGCGTGGGCGAGTACGTGTATCTGGTGGCCGACTCCGCGCTGATGGATAGCTACGGCAGCCTTGGTACTGCCAGTATTTACGACACCACCTTCCAGAACTATCTCGACTTTGTCTACAATAATTACTCTGATGCCGAGAACAAGATCTACCCCATCTACAGTGAAACCGGCACCGTGGATATCAACTACACTCACTACTGGAGCTTTGATATTGATTCCGTTGCCGACGTGCCTCTGCTGAACAACACCAGCTTCAATCTCTTTGGCTCTAACTACAGTGGCAAGAAAAAGCTGGATTGCAACAACCTGCTCACCGACGCTTCTTACATGAAGCGCCTGGCCGCTAAAAAGCATTACGAGAATACCGAGGGATATCTGACCACCGATCCTAACGCCAAGGCCGCCGTCCGTATCGTCAAGGGCGGCTGGGAGCTGAAGCAGAAGTATGAGGCAGAGGGCTACAAGGTGCTGGTGATGCAGAATCCTACCATGACCACTGAGGAGATCTACGGCTCTATGTTCGCCATTGGCTCTCACACCGTTTCCGCTTCTACCTCTGCGGCAATCATCACCTATCTCAACACCAATGAGGAGCTGCGCAACATTCTTCTGTATGGCGTAGAGGGCGTAAACTATACCCTTGAGAAGGTGACGGTCAACGAGAAGGAATATTCCTACGCCGTTCCCACGGTGGATAACATCTACCAGATGGACGTTTCCAAGACCGGTAACGAGTTCATTGCTTACCCGAACAGCGCCGACTCCGTGCTGCAGTGGGAGTACGACAAGCAGCAGAACCTGGATGCCGTATCCTACCCCACCGCTTCTCTGGAGCTGGATGTGCTCGCCAAGAAGCTGGATACCAAGACCGTTCGTATCATCAACGCCGTGTCCGAAAAGCTGGATGCGTACCTGGAGTCTAACGTACATACTGCCAGCGACGTAATGGCTCTGTATACCGCAGCCTCCAACGAGGCCGCCAATACGCAGATGGCCGCATTCCTGCTGAGCCTTGTGGGTGACGTTTCCTACACCGAGAACGGCACTGCCACGGCGATCACCGTCGAGGCATTGGCCGAGGCGCTGCGCGTTTCCAAGCTCTCCGTGCTCTACACGGATCAGGATGCCTCCGCTTACGCGCTGTACATTTCTTGGTGCACCAAGAACGGTATTGAATAAAAAGCACTTCGCGCGGTGTCCCATCGGGGCGCCGCGCTTTTTTTGAGGAGAAAAGGATATGCTTCAATCTCGCTACACCCACGTGATCTGGGATTTTAACGGAACGGTGCTGGACGATATGCAGGCCGGCCTCGAAAGCGTGAACGATATGCTGGCAGCCCGCAATCTTCCCGTACTGAACGGGGTCGATGCCATGCGAGAGGTGTTTGGCTTTCCGGTGCGGGACTATTATCTCCGCCTTGGATTCGATTTTGAAAAGGAAAGCTACGATGACGTTTTGGCACCCTGCTGGGTGGAAGGCTACCTCTCTCGCGGGTCGCTGATGCGGATCTTCCCTGCAGTGTTTCCGGTAGTGGCGGCGTTCCGCCGGGCAGGGCTTCATCAATCTGTGCTGTCTGCCTCGGAAAAGGCCATGCTGGAGCAGCAGCTGGCAGAGCGGGGCGGCACCGGACTGTTTGACGAAATCTGGGGCACTGACAGCATCTATGCCCACGGAAAGCTGGAGCTGGCGAGGCTGTGGCGGGAGACGCATCCGGAGGCCCGTGCCGTGATGCTGGGTGATACCACCCACGATGCCGAAACCGCCGCGTGCCTTGGCGCTGACTGCATTTTGATCGCCGCCGGCTACCATAGCAGACAGCGTTTGCTTGCCTGCGGCGTGCCGGTAGTGGATACGCTGGAGGAGTGCTTGCCGTATGTTTTGGCGGAGTCATTTCGTATATAAAAGAAGGAAGGCCTGCCTTCCTTCTTTTATTATAGCAAATTCTCCACGGAAAACCGCTCCAGTCGCCGCAGATCAGAAACTGCCCCCAGTGCCAGTGCCCGACAGCGCTCAAATTCGGCAGGGTCACGGAAGTAAACGGCATACTGCAGTGCCGTCAGTCGCTCCTGAAAGGCCTGTATCTCCGCGTTGGGAATGGAAAAGCTCATTAGCACGCGCTTCCGTTCCCAAAGGATATTTAACTCGGCAATGTCCTTTTTTGCCGTGCCGACATCCAGTGCTGTCAAGCGGCGCTCCAGCTCATCGGATGTTTGATTGATAAACACATAATTGCATGCAATGACAGCAAACAACAGGACAAAGGCGCAGAGAGCAATATAAAAGCTTTTCATCACTTTTCTTCCTTTTTAATATAATACAGATCGCCGGCATCGTTCATGCCAAGAAAAAATAGCTCCTCAGGCATCAGCCCCTCCCTACGCAGTCGCTTTCGCAGCGCCGTTTCTTCCAAGCTGCAGATGTGCAGACCGTGCCGATTGATCCGCCTGTCCTCCACCAGCACGTGCACCAACCCCGTTTCCTTTACTGTAGTGCCAAGATCGGAGGCGGTGGGCGGCGTTGCGCATTTTTTGGGGAGAATGGAGATTTTGCCGTTTTGCTCCAGAATGGCATAGTCGATATCCTCCAGTGCGGCAAGGCCGGCCTGCCGCATCTCGCTGAGCAACTCGTCGATGGAGATACGACTGCGGCGCATTTCCCGCTGATCCAGTCGTCCGTGGCGGATCAGAATGTTGGGACGGGAGGAAACCAGATTTTTCAGCCGCGGACATTTCAGCAAAATTATGGACAGCGTGATTTCCACCGTCAATATGGTCACCAGTGGGATCACGGCGTGCATAATGGGGATGCTGGGGTCGGCCACGGGCAGGGAGGCGATCTCGGAAAGCAGGATGGTTGTTACCAGCTCCGAAACCTCCAGCTCGCCCAGCTGACGCTTGCCCATCAGACGGACGGTGGCGATCAGCAGCACGTAGACGATCCCCGTGCGAATCAAAATGGTTGTCATAATATCACCTCGCGCAAACACTTTTTAGGCCTTTATGTATAATTTGCTATGCTTTTGCGAAAAAATGCCTGGCCGTTTTTGGGGAAAGCGGCGAAATCTGTAAAAAATCAAAAAAACGCTTGACATTTTTGCTGTAAGATGGTATGATATAAAGGCTCTCGCTGAGAGGGCGGCCACGGCGGCTTGAAAAAGCTTGAAAAAAGTTGAAAAAACTTTCAAAAAAGGTATTGACAAGCGGAAAAGGTTGTGGTATAATAACGGGGTCGCTGTGAAAACGGCGGCGATGATCTTTGAAAATTGAACAACGAGAGATAGTATGAAGCACAGCAAG
>SVTA01000044.1 GCA_015064005.1 Oscillospiraceae bacterium | reverse complement strand
TTAGCCAGGCGCTCCTGCAGCTTTTCACGGTCGAAGTCGGAGGTGGTGACCTCAATGGCGTTCTTGATCTGGTTCACGCGGCTCTTGATGGCGTCGGGATTGCCGGCACCGCCCACGATGATGGTGTTCTCCTTGTTGATCTTCACCTGACGGGCGCGACCAAGCTGAGCAATGGAGGTCTCCTTCAGGTCGAGGCCGAGATCGGAGGAAATGACCTCGCCACCGGTGAGGATGGCAATATCCTGCAGCATCTCCTTGCGGCGATCACCAAAGCCGGGAGCCTTGACGGCAACGCAGGTGAAGGTGCCGCGGAGCTTGTTCAGCACCAGCGTGGTGAGCGCCTCGCCCTCCACGTCCTCAGCAATGATGAGGAGCTTGCGGCCGGCCTGAACGATCTGCTCGAGGAGGGGCAGAACCTCCTGAATGTTGGAGATCTTCTTGTCGGTGATGAGGATGAGGGCGTCGTCGATGACAGCCTCCATCTTATCCATATCGGTGGCCATATAGGGGGAGAGATAGCCGCGGTCAAACTGCATACCCTCAACCACCTCGGAGTAGGTGTCAGCGGACTTGGACTCCTCCACGGTGATGACACCGTCAGCGGAAACCTTCTCCATTGCGTCGGCAATCAGCGTGCCGATGACCTCGTCGCCGGCAGAAATGGTGCCAACGCGGGCGATATCCTCGGAGCCGTTCACCTTCTTGGAGTTGGCGATGAGGCACTCAACAGCGCGGTCAACGGCCTTCTTCATGCCCTTGCGCAGCACCATGGGGTTGGCGCCGGCGGTCACGTTCTTCATGCCCTCGCGGATGAAGGCCTGAGCCAGCAGGGTGGCGGTGGTGGTGCCGTCGCCGGCGGCGTCGTTGGTCTTGGTGGCAACCTCGCGCACCAGACGAGCGCCCATATCCTCGGCAGCGCACTCCAGCTCGATCTCCTTGGCGATGGTCACGCCGTCGTTGGTGATCAGGGGAGCGCCGAATTTCTTGTCAAGCACCACGTTGCGACCCTTGGGGCCGAGGGTGATCTTAACGGTGTTAGCCAGCTTGTCGATACCGCGGCAGAGAGCGTCGCGCGCCTCAATGCCGTAAAGAATTTCTTTTGCCATTGTTCTGTCTCCTTATTCTACGATTGCCAGAATATCGCTCTGACGGACGATGTTGTACTCCTGACCGTCGCACTTCACTTCGGTGCCGGAATACTTGCTGGTGATCACGCGGTCGCCGACCTTTACGGTCATCTCGACCTTGTTGCCGTCCACGATGCCACCGGGGCCAACGGCCACAACCTCAGCAACCTGGGGCTTCTCCTGAGAAGCGGCGGTGAGGATAAGACCGGATTTGGTTTTCTCTTCAGCCTCCACGAGCTTGACAACTACGCGGTCGGCAAGGGGTTTGATTGTCATAATTTTTGCCTCCTTTAGGAAAGGGTGCGTCGCGCACCTTGTAGAATTTTGGCACTCATAGGATTGGAGTGCTAACTCATAAGATTATTATAAACCAAATCTTGGAAAAATCAAGAGGATTTTGTATTGTTCACATATTATTAACATTCTGGAGGGGGGAGAGGAAGGATGACGCTGCTTTTGGGCACTGCGGTGCCCTTGGCGTTGCTGTTGTGCGGCGCGTATTTTGCGGTGATGCTGGCGCGGCACCTGCGCCCGTGTCTGCATCGAGGGCGCAGTGGCTCCGCCCGCGCGCTGGCAGTGGCGCTGGCGGGCACCTTGGGGGTGGGGAATATCGCGGGTGTGGCCTCGGCCATTGCCCTTGGCGGCGCGGGAGCGGTGTTCTGGATGTGGGTGGCGGCGCTGCTGGCCATGCCCCTCAAATACGCGGAGATCGTGTTGGCGGTGCGTCATCGCAGACGGGATGCTGACGGCACGCCCCACGGGGGTGCGCCCTATTATATAAAGGAAGCCTTTGGCGGCCGGGTGGGGCGGGGCGCCGCCGTGCTGTTTGCGGCGCTGTGCGCGCTTTGTGCTCTGACATTGGGTGGAATGCTGCAGGCCAATGCCGCCGCCGAGGCGCTGAGTGCGGCTTTTCGGGTGCCGCCCGTCGCGGTGGGGGCGGCGATGGCGTTGCTGGCGCTGGCAGTGCTGGTGGGCGGTGGTCGACGGGTGGAGCGGGTCTGCACGGCGTTGGTGCCTCTGATGTGCCTCTTTTTTGCGGTGGCAGCGGTGGCGGTGCTGATCCTGCGGCGAGGGGCATTGCCTGATGCCCTCGGCGCCATTTTCCGCAGTGCCCTTACCCCGCGGGCGGGAGCAGGCGGTGCTGTGGGGGTGATCGCCTCCAAGGCGCTGCGATACGGTGTCACCCGTGGGCTGGTTTCCAACGAGGCGGGCTGCGGCACCGCTCCCATTGCTCATTCAGCGGCCGAGGTGAAAAGCCCGGCGGAGCAGGGGCTCTGGGGTATTTTAGAGGTGTTTGTGGACACGATCCTGCTTTGTACGCTGACGGCACTGGTGATCCTTGCCTCCGGTGTGCCGTTGGAGGCGGGGGAGGGCGTTTCGCTGGCGATTTCTGCCTTCCGGGCGGTGCTGGGTGACGTGGCGGAGCCTCTGCTTGCCCTGTCCGTTGCCTTATTTGCCTTTGCCACGGTGCTGTGCTGGGCGCATTACGGCGTGGAGAGTCTTGGTTACCTGCTGGGGCAGCGCCGTGCCAAGCGCCTCCTGCTGCCGGCCGTGGCCGCCGCCGTGGTCGGCGGCGCGGTTTGCGCCCCCGGCCTTGTGTGGAACGCCACCGATCTGGTTCTTGGCCTGATGACGCTGCTGAATCTTACGGCGTTGCTGTTGCTGCGCGGCAGCGTCAGGGCGGAAACGCGCGCTTTTTCCGGACGTGGGGAGGTCAATTTACAAAATGTTAACAGAATAGACAAACGAAGTTGATATATATTTCATATAATGTGTGTACATTCACCAACGAGCCATCGCACGCGATAGCGTAAACAGGCCCTGGTCTGGATACACAACGTATGGCACACGATGGCACCTTGCCCTCGTGTGCCTTTTTTGTCGGAAAGGAGAAGCACTATGAAAAAGAAACTCTTTGGTTCAATGCTACTGTTACTGAGCCTCGCGGCCGCGCTGATCTTTTGCCTCAGTGCTTGCCGGGAGCCGGAGTATCCGGTGTGCGCGTGGTGTCAGGCGACCGCACCGGAGACCCATTATCCTTACGTGGCACCCACCTGTACGCAGGAGGGGCGGCTGGAGCATTGGCTCTGCACCGCCTGCGGAAACGGCCGTGTGAGGGTCGAGGACAAGATCCGGTGGTTGAGGAAGGATAACAGCGTGAAAATATATCCCGATGGGAGCGACTTATGCTATGATGCCAGATATGACCTCGAGTTGCAGATCCTTCCGCACGAAAAGATCTTTGACGTCACGGAGACAGAGCATTCTCTGATAAGCTATCAGTGCGGTTGCCCGCTGGAGGGCGAGCCGATCGTCGGGGAGCATGTGTTGGACGAGAACGGATACTGCGCGATTTGTTGCTATCAGCAAGGTACGCCGGGTATTTTGTATGAGCTTGAGCCTTATCGCCCTTATGCATACGTGGTGGGATTCGAGGAGGGCTTTTCCTCTTCTGTGGTGAAGATCGCCAGTCATTACAAGGGCTGTGAGGTGATCGAGATCGGCCCCCGCGCCGGTAAGAGCCTTCCCCCCACACAGGTAGAAATGCTGGTGATTCCGCATACGGTAGAGACGATTTGCCACGATGCGTTTTCCGGCTTTACGGAGTTGAAGCATGTGAGCTTTGCCCCCAACAGCAGTTTGATTGTTTTGGAGGCACGAAGCTTTGCGGGATGCACGGCGCTGACCGCTATTCAAATTCCTGCCAACGCAAGGTACCTTTCAAACGAATATTGGGATCGCTCGGGTGGTGGCTGCTGCGTGGATGGCGTGATCGATGAGAGCCCCTTTATCGGTTGCACGGCGCTAAAGGAAATCAGCTTTGAGGCGGGAAGCCGTTTGAAGGAGTTGAGTCTGAACGGATGCACTGCGTTGCGCTCGGTCACGGTGCCGGAGAGCGTGGAGAGGGTATCCTTTACCGATTGCGCCGCGCTGGAGTCCATAGCGATCCCCGCGAATGTGAATGAACTACGGAAAAACTGCTTCAGCGGCTGCAGCGCTCTTTCCTCCATCACCTTGTCGGAGGGGCTGAAGAGTATCGACAAGCGTGTGTTTGCGAACTGCACTGCGCTTACCGCCATATCCATTCCCGACAGTGTAAAATCTATTGGCAAAGAGGCCTTTTACAACTGCACTGCGCTTACCGCCATATTCATTCCCGACAGCGTAGAATCTATTGGCAAAGAGGCCTTCTGCAACTGCACTGCGTTGAGAACACTGCGAATGCCGCCGATGCTGTTTGAAAAGGCGCAGTCGATATTGGTCAATTGTACCGCCCTTGAGGAGGTGACCGTGCCTGAGGGTACGCGGCGGATTACGGGGAACCTGTTTTCGGGATGTGTGAATCTGAAGCACATTCGCTTGCCCGAGGGGTTGGAAAGCATCGGTGCGTATGCTTTTCAGGGCTGTACGTCGCTGGCGGAGGTGAACTGGCCGCAGACGCTCACGACGATTGGGCAGTACGCTTTCAGCAATACGGCGCTGACGGCTCTCGAGCTGCCGCAGAGCGTGACGCTTGTGTACACAAATGCCTTTATGAACTGCAAGGCTCTGCGCAGTGTGGTGTTGCCCAATGAGATGGTTGAGCTCGGTATAGCGGCTTTTGCCGGTTGTAGCGCGTTGGAGAGCGTCCGGCTGCCTGAAGCACTGGAATATATTGGTAGCGATACGTTCCGCGGTTGTATAGCATTGAAGAACGTGACGATGCCGAAAACGTTGATCGGTATTGGCACGTGTGCCTTTTGCAATTGTGCCGCTTTGACGGCCGTAACCTTGCCGGCGAGTCTGAAGAGCATTGATAAGGAAGCCTTTTACGATTGTTACTCGCTTAAAAGCGTGAGCTTTGAAGCGCCTGACGGTTGGTATTGCGGCGAAACGAAAGAACCGCTGGCCGCGACCGATCCCGCCGAGTGGGCCACCTATTTGCGCAGCGAGTACGTTGGCCATGCTTGGTTTAAGGAGAGCTGACGGCAACTTGTATCGAAAAACAAAAGGACGGAGAGCAGGATTTCTGCTCTCCGTCCTTTTCAGTTCGGGTATGCGAGGAACGCCTTAGCCCAGCATCCGGATGCGGGAGGCAAGGGCAAGGCCGGTGGCCGCAATGGCGGCTTCGGCCTCTGTTTCGGTCATCTCGCCGGAAATGAAGGCGATGCGGTCGCCCTCCACCACGGTCTCCACCGCGCCAAAGGCAGCGGCGATCCGCTCGGCCGCACCCTCCTCGTTTACAAAGGATACGCAGGAGCGGCAGGCGTAGGCGCCGAACTCGGCGTAATCCCCGTCGTCGGCCACGGTAAACTTGGGCGCGCGCACGTTGTCGCTGTTCATATGCGCCACAATGTCAATGATATCGGCAACCACGGCGCTGGCAGTGGGCAGCTTGCCGGCGCCCTGGCCGTAGAACATCACCTCGCCCACCATGTTGGCATCTACCAGTACGCCGTTAAAGACGTCGGAAATGCCGGAAAGGGGATGGGAAAGCGGCACCATGCGGGGGCTGACCATGGCAAGAACCCGACCGTCTACCAGCTCCGTGTGGCCGATCAGCTTCACCGAGCAGGAAAGACGTCTTGCCACGGCCACGTCGGCAAGGGTGAGGGCGGTGATGCCCTCGCAGTGGATCTTATCGGGAGAGAGCAGCGTGCCAAAGGAAAGGGCGGCAAGGATCACGATCTTGCGGGCGGCATCGAGACCCTCCACGTCAGCGGCGGGATTCTGCTCCGCGTAGCCCTTCTGCTGTGCCTCGCGCAGTGCCTCCTCAAAGGTGGCACCGGCGTGGATCATACGGGTGAGAATGTAGTTGGTGGTGCCGTTGAGAATGCCGTCCACGCGCTCGATCTTGTTGGAGGCAAGGTCGTTGACCATGGGACGCAGCACGGGAATACCGCCGCCCACGCTGGCCTCAAAGAGGTAGCGCACGCCGTTCTTGGCTGCCAGCTCCAGCAGCTCCGCGCCAAAACGGGCCACCACCTCCTTGTTGGAGGTCACCACGTGCTTGCCCGCCTCAAGGCAGGCCTTGGTAAAGTCGTAGGCGGGGTGGCTGCCGCCCATCATCTCTGCCACCACGGAAATGTCCTGATCGTTCAGGATCTCCTGAAAATCGTGGGTCACCAGATGGCCGAAGGGGCTGTCCGGGAACTCCCGAAGGTCCAGAATACGCTTGACCGAAACGGCCACACCCAGATTTTTTTCAATCACGGCGGCGTTGGCGGAAAGCACCTCGGCAGCACCGCTGCCCACCACGCCAAAGCCCAGAATTGCTACGTTGATCATCATGAAACGTCCTTTCGGTGAGGTTTTTTCAAAATAATAATTTATTATACCATACTTTTTCGCACTTTGCAATCAAATCTCTTGAAAAAAACAAAAAAATGTGATAAAATAAGAGGGAATTCAAAGCGATCTTGTCAAAA
This sequence comes from Oscillospiraceae bacterium, assembly GCA_015064005.1. Lineage (GTDB taxonomy): Bacteria > Bacillota > Clostridia > Oscillospirales > CAG-272 > Firm-07. Next base: position 9,560 of record SVTA01000044.1, on the reverse strand, counting down.
GGAGTGATTTCAATGGGCTCTGCCGTGGGCGGTATGCAAAACGTCAAAATTTTTGTGCTGTATTTGATGGAAAACGTGGGAACGCCGCTGGATTTCGTGACTCTCAACGATATTGTGATGCAGACCGATTTCGTGATGTATCTGGATTTTGCCGAGGCCTTTCATAAAATGCTGGACGACGGCCTGATCTCCGAGGCGGGCCTCGAGGGCACAGACGTGCTGTATGCCATCACTGAAAAGGGCCGCACCGTAGCCGAATCCCTGCACAGCGACATTCTTTCCTCCCTGCTGGACAAGAGCCTCACCGCCGCGCTGCGGTATTTGGATTTCAAACGCCGGGGCATCGAGGTGCGCTGCAACCACACCCGCCGTGAGGATGGCCGCTATGACGTGTATTGTGCGCTGGTGGAGCGGGGAACCGTCATTTTTGAAACCACACTGGTGGTGGACTCTGCTGATCGCGCCAAGCGGATGGCCGAAAATTTCCGCGACAGACCCGAGGTCATTTATCGAGGTGCCCACGCTCTGCTGGCGGGAAATATGAATTTTTTGTTGGACTAAAACGCGATCAACAAAACGATTTGTTCAAAATTTCGTTTACGTTTTGTGCAAGACGACGAAATTTGTCTACTCTTGCGAAAAAAAACGAAAAAAATATACGAAAAAATGTTGACAAAGTGTTAAATTATGTTATAATGAATATAAGGTGATCATTTTGGGTGATGACCGAGAGGTGCTATGAACGCAAACGAAAATCGCGCAAAGCAAGAAAATCTTATCCGCCGGGTGCGTGAGGGCGAGCAGCAGGCCTTTGCTCAGCTGCTGGCCGCATATGAGCCGCTGGTGGGCGCCGAGGTGGCCAAGGCCGCCGGTGGGATCTCCGCCGCTGACGTGGAGGATCTCCGACAGGTGGCGCTGCTGGCGCTGTACCGCGCCGCCATGGGATACGATCTTTCTCAGACCGAGGTGGAGTTTGGCCTGTACGCCAAGATCTGCATCGGCAATGCCATTTCCTCTCAGCTGCGCCTTGTGCGCCGCCGCACGGCAGAGATACCCTTGCCGGCGGAATATTTCGTGGACGGTGGGGAGGATCCTGCCGGCCGTATCATGGAGGAGGAGGCCGTAGCGCTGCTGCGTGACCGCATCCGCGGCGTGCTCTCTCCCTATGAGAACCGCGTGTGGAGCCTCTACACCGCAGGGCTTCGCTCCGGCGAGATCGCCCGCCTGCTCCAAAAGGAGCCCCATTCCGTTGAAAATGCCGTTTACCGTATTCGCCAAAAGCTCCGTCGGGCACTTGGTGACCGCGGCTGACGTCATTCTATATGCCCCTGTAGCTTAACACAGAGCGTTGAAGTTTTTCTATCAAAGGTGTCGGTCAAAATCCGTCTGAGGGCAAAAACCATCTCTATTTACAAAGCGAGGTAAACAGCAATGAACGAAGAAGTAACCATGGTTGGCGCAACCGACGAAGTCTTTGAGGACGAAACTCTGGTGTGCAAGGAATGCGGCAATGAGTTCGTATTCACTGCAGGTGAGCAGAAGTTTTACAAAGAGAAGGGCTTCCTGAACAAGCCCAAGAGCTGCAAGGCTTGCCGTGACGCCAAGAAGAACGCCGGCAAGGCTCAGAGAGAGTACTTTATCACCACCTGTGCCGAGTGCGGCGGTGAGGCTAAGGTTACCTTCCAGCCCTCCAGCGACAGACCCGTATACTGCAGCGCTTGCTTCGAGGCAAGAAAGAACGCCCAGTAATCTGTGCTGAGATCCGAAAGGGATAAAAAAGAGCGACACGCTGGTGTCGCTCTTTTTTATTGCATGAAGATTCATAATTTTGTAACAAAATACACCGATTTTCACGGAAAAACTTTGAAAAAAGCGAAAAATTGTTGTGCGATTATTTTGTTAATCAACCATTTTGAGCCATTTGAGAACGATTTGAAAAGTAGTTGTAAAATAATTGTAATATCTATTGACGAAATGCCGCATAAGATGTATAATGGTGTATAAATCGTAATTTGACCGTCGGATGCCGTCGAGTCGCGCATCCGTTACGTACGTATAAGAAAGGAATTCCGTGATGCGCAGCAACCGTTTTGAGATTTTTTCCACCTCAATCCTTCAGCTGATCCGTGCCGTTCAGCAGATGAAAGCACAGAAAATGGCACAGTACGATTTGAAGAGTACCAATGCACTTTGCCTTTGCCAGCTGCTGGAAAGCGGCGAGGGGCTCAGCGCCGCAGAGCTTTCCCGTCAAGGCGAGATCGATAAGGCACAGGTTTCCCGCTGCATGGCGGAGCTGACCGCCCGGGGCTTCGTGTACCGCAACGATCAGGACGGCCGCCGCTATAAGCAGAAATATTGTCTTACCGCGGAGGGCGAGGCCGTTGCTACAGATGTGGCAAGCGGGCTGGGCAAGATCCAGGATGCCGTACAAAAGGACCTCACTCCTGAGGAGCTTTCTGCCTTTTTTGACACGCTCGCGCAGCTTTGCCGCAATTTTGAGGAGCTGCTTGACGAGAAAAAGCAAGCGTAATATGAGGCGATCCGTTGACTTTGACGGATCGCTTTTTTCGCGTTCACAAAAATTTTGGATTGACAGCGGCGCTTGTTTGTGCTACAATACATACGTTAGGCAAGAGGGAGATATCCGAACCCGCCCTAAAGCCTTGCTTTTAAGGCGCATAAAGAATGGCACACCATTCTTTTGCGAGAACGCCAAGGCATTCTCGCGTTTCGGCACTTGTCACTCTTGCAAAGTCCGCACTTGGCTACGAGCGCCAAGTGCCAAAATCAATCAAAAATCAAGGCTTGAGGGTCTTTCGAGTTTTGAGAGAGCAAATATTTTGCAGGCGCAAGGGGAATTTTTGCAGTAATATGCGATATTGCAAGAAAATTTCCCGTAGCGAATGCGGGTATTTGCCTCTCAAAACCGAGTTCGGATATCCCCCTCTTGCCTAGCCGCACGGGAGCCGAACGAAATCGCCTCACGGTGATTTGTTTTCGCGTCTTTCGGCGCGCTTTCACTCGCAAGGTACACACCTTGCTTCGCAAAATCCCACCAAAATTCATCAAAAACAAATTCGCCGTGAGGTGTTGCACAGTTTTGACGGAACAGATTTTTTTGAGGACAAGGTTCTTTTCGCAGACCATATAGATATATTGTCAAGAAAAGAACCGTAGTGATCGAGGAAATCTGCCCGACAAAACCGGTTTTGTTCGACTCCCGTGCGGCTAAGTGCCGCAGGGCGGCTGAAAGGATGACGAAATGAGTATTCGTATTGGTATTTACGGCTACGGCAATCTGGGCCGTGGCGTTGAGGCGGCCATCCGCCAAAGCAGCGATCTTTCTCTTGTGGCAGTCTTCACCCGCCGTGACCCGGCCACTGTGCAGCTGCGCACCCCCGGTGTGCCGGTGTATCACGCCGACAAGGCACCGTCTATGAAGGATGACATCGACGTGATGATCCTCTGTGGCGGCAGCGCCACCGACCTGCCCACCCAGACCCCGGATCTCGCCCGATACTTCAACGTGATAGACAGCTTCGATACCCATGCCCGCATTCCGGAGCATTTTGCAAGCGTAGACGCGGCCGCCAATGCCTCCGGTCACGTGGCGGTGATCTCCGTGGGCTGGGACCCCGGCCTGTTCTCCCTCAATCGGCTTTACGGAGGCGCCATTTTGCCTGAGGGAGAGGACTACACCTTCTGGGGCAAGGGCGTGAGCCAAGGCCACTCTGACGCGATCCGTCGCGTGCCGGGCGTTGCGGATGCCAAGCAGTATACCATTCCCGTGGAGGCTGCGCTGGAGGCTGTGCGTGCCGGAAAGGCACCGCGGCTCACCACCCGTGAAAAGCATGTCCGCGAGTGCTTTGTGGTGGCAGAGGAGGGAGCCGACAAGGCTGCCATCGAGGCCGAAATCAAGGCAATGCCCAACTATTTCGCCGATTACGATACCACCGTCCATTTTATTACCAAGGAGGAGCTGCAGCGCGACCACGCCGGCATCCCTCACGGTGGCTTTGTGATCCGCAGTGGCCGCACCGGCTTTGAGAAGGAGCATAGCCACGTCATCGAATACAGCTTGAAGCTGGATTCCAATCCGGAATTCACCTCCTCGGTGCTGGTGGCCTATGCCCGTGCCGCTTACCGCCTCCATCGGGAGGGCGGCGTCGGCTGCAAGACCGTGCTGGATATCCCTCCTGCCTATCTTTCCCCAAAAAGCGGTGACGAGCTGCGTGCCCAACTGCTCTGAAACTCGCCCCGTTATGAGCCTAAATTCAAAAAAGCACTCGAAAGAGTGCTTTTTTTGAAAAAAATTCGCAAAAACCTTGACAAACACGCCACGGTGTGCTATACTCAATGCAAATAAACCGTTGATGCGGAGATAACGTCGTATGAGCCCACACAGAGAGCCCGGGGAGCTGTGAGCCGGGTTGGATGCTGTACGGCAAATGGACCGCGGAGGGTGCGAGGGAACGGCTTTGTCCAGTATATCGCAACGCAGGGCACGCGTTAGCTGCCGGGGATATATCCGTATCCCACAAAGTGCACGGGAACCCGTGAATCAAGGTGGCACCGCGAAGCAATTCGTCCTTGAAGCAGAGGCGTACTCTGCCGTCAAGGATTTTTTTCTTTCAGGAGGCTGCTGTATGAAGCGATTGACCAAACGATGGCGACCCTCGCCGTCACCCACAAAACCCGAAAAAACACGCCATTAAAGGAGATATGATAACATGAAGTTCAACGGTATTGATTTTGATACGTATTTTAAGCACTATCCGGATGCAAACGGCTACTTCGGCAAGTACGGCGGCGCCTATATCGCCCCCGAGCTGCAGGCGGCCATGAAGGAGATCACCTACGCCTATTTCACCATCTGCCAGTCCCGCAAGTTCATTTCCGAGCTGCGCCGCATTCGCCGCGAATTTCAAGGCCGCCCCACCCCCGTTTCCCATCTGGAGCGCCTTTCCACCAAGATCGGCGGCGTGCAGCTTTACGCCAAGCGCGAGGATCTGAACCACACCGGCGCCCACAAGCTCAATCACTGTATGGGTGAGGCGCTGCTTGCCAAGTATATGGGCAAAAAGAAGGTCATTGCCGAGACCGGTGCCGGTCAGCACGGCGTGGCATTGGCCACCGCCGCCGCCTATTTCGGTCTTGAATGCGACATTTACATGGGGAGCGTGGATATCAAGAAGCAGGCGCCCAACGTGGCCCGCATGAAGATCCTCGGCGCCAACGTGGTGGAGGTCACCCACGGTCTTGCCACCCTCAAGGAAGCCGTCGACGCCGCCTTTGAGGCCTACGCCAAGGAGTACAAGGACGCCATTTACTGCATCGGCTCTGTGCTCGGCCCCCACCCTTTCCCCATGATGGTGCGCGACTTTCAGCACGTGGTGGGCGAGGAGGCCAGAGAGCAGTTCGTGGAGATGACCGGCCACCTGCCGGATGCCATCGTGGCCTGCGTGGGCGGCGGCTCCAACGCGGCAGGCTTCTTCTCCGGCTTTCTCAATGATCCCGTGGATATTTACGGCATCGAGCCCCTTGGCCGCGGCGCCAAGCTGGGCGACCACGCCGCCAGCCTGAAGTATGGCAGCGAGGGCGTGATGCACGGCTTCAACAGCATTATGCTGAAGGATGAAAACGGTGAGCCCGCCCCTGTGTATTCGGTGGCCAGCGGCCTTGACTATCCCTCCTCCGGCCCCGAGCACGCTTTCCTGCACGACCTCGGTCGCGTGAAGTACGACGTGATCGGTGATGACGATGCCATCGACGCCTTCTTTGAGCTTTCCCGCATGGAGGGCATTATTCCCGCCATCGAAAGCTCCCACGCCGTAGCCTACGGCATCAAGCTGGCCAAGGAAATGGGCACCGGCTCGGTGCTGATCAACCTTTCCGGCCGCGGCGACAAGGATATGGACTACGTGATCGAGCATTACGGCATTCGATAAGACAAAGCAAAGCACCGCCCGTGGGAGCCCACGGGCGGTGCTTTTGCAGCTGCGCTTACTGCGCAGTCTTTTTGTTTTTGTCCTCCACACGTGCGTTGGTGGCGCCCTCGGGCTGGATCTCGCCGGCCTTCTGCAGAGCAATCTTGGTCAGCAGCGGGCCGATCAACTCGTAGACCAGCACGGCAAAGAGGGTGATGTTGGAAACCACCGTGCCGCAGGTCAGCAGGATATTGTACTTTTCGGGGTCGGTGGCCAGCAGCTCCAGGGGAACAAGGTCGGCGAGGGTCTTGGCCTTCAGTGCCATGCCCAGTGCCACACCGGCCTGGGGCAGCAGGGTGATGCCCAGATACTTGATGATGTTGGGGTCGCACTTGGTGGCCTTGGCGCTGATAGTGGCGCCAAAGTATTTGCCGAGAGAGCGGAATACGATGTACAGCACGCCGATCACCACGATGGCCCAGTTGGAGAATACGGAAAGCTCCAGCTCCGCGCCGCTGATGACGAAGAACAGGATGAACATGGGGCCGGTCCAGCGGTCAAGACGGTCCATCAGACCTTCGGAGAAGTCACAGATGTTGCAGAACACGGTACCCAGCATCATGCAGGAGAGGAGGGAGGAGAAGCCGATGTGAATGCCGCCGATCTCAAATTTCATCATGGAGATGGCAACGGTTACCAGCACGAAGGCAACGGACATGGAAAGGCGCTTGGAGCGAGAGAAGAAGAAGCGCTCGCAGTAGGTGAAGAGCAGACCCATCACGAAGCCCAGGAGCAGGGACAACACCACCTCAAGGATGGGCTCCACGATCACAGAGAGCACGTCCACGCGACCGGCAATGAGAGCCTTGGCCACACCAAAGGAAATGGCAAACAGCACCAGACCCACGGCGTCATCCAGAGCTACGATGGGCAGCAGGATCTTGGTCACGGGGCCCTTGGCCTTGTACTGACGCACAACCATCAGCGTAGCGGCGGGAGCGGTGGCAGAGGCCACGGCACCCAGCACGATGGCGGCAGGCAGGGGCAGATACTGGGGCATCAGGAAATGAAGACCGATGAGGGCGGCATCCACCAGGAGGGTGGTGAACACGGCCTGGAAAATACCGATAATGGTGGCCTGCTTGCCGATCTGGCGCAGGTCAGACATGCGGAATTCGTTGCCGATGGAAAAGGCGATGAAGCCCAGCGCTACGTCGGAGATGATGGCAAAGGAATGCACGTTCTCCATCGAGGTGAAGCCGAGGCCGGGGACGCCCAGCTGCCCCAGCACGTAAGGGCCGATGAGAATACCGGTGACAAGATAAGCGGTCACAGCAGGCAGCTGCGCCAGCTTGGCCAAACGGGAAAGCATCAGACCCACAAACAGGGCGATGGCAAGGGCAAGTAAGATTTCCATAAATTCCTCCACAGTCACTACATATTATTATATGGGACAGCGCCGGACGCGCACCGCACAATTATAGCACCAAGCAAGTGGAATGTCAAGGGGGAATTTGTAAATTGTTTGATAACGATGAAAAATGATGTCATAATTCCTGAATATCGGCAAAATTTACTGTCATGGGCAACAAAGCCCCCGCCGCGGTAACAAAAATCCTCGCCGCAAGGACGAGGACTTTTGTGGCACCCGCAGCGAGAATCATAAAGCAGGTTTATTTCCCCGCGAGATCCGAACAGCGTTGCTGTTCGCCCTCCGGGTTTCGACTGCGTCCGCCCGTGTCATTCTGAGCGAAGCGTAGCGAAGTCGAACTGCGTATCAGTGCGAGGCATCAGCCGAGCAGAATCTCGGGCGGACTACGCTCAAGATGACACGCAGGAGTAATACTTGCCGAAAAAGAAAAGGAGTACGAGCATTTTGTTCGTACTCCTTTTCACACGCCTTGCTTACAAGGTATAGTGTGTTACACCTTTTAGGTGTACTGTCGGGCGGCAATGAGCCTCCCTTGTGTAAGTGGGAGTTGTGCCGACAAGCGGCACGGCGAGTTTGCCTTTGGCAAACATCGCGGTGGCGCGGCTTGCCGTGACGGAGGGATTGTAAAAAGCTACAATTACGCAAGAACAATCCCTCACCCGACTCCGTCGGGAGCTCCCTTTACACAAGGGAGCCTCCGATAGTATCGCTATCATTTCACAAAAAGCGGTCTACAAAAAGTTATCGCAGACCGCTTTTGGCACCCCCAACGGGAATCTGAACTATATTTCGCGCTTTGCGCGAAATGTCAAGCCGCGTGACGGGAGGGAAAAGGGCGTTTGGCATCGAGGCGGCGAGAATCGAACTCACAACTACCCCTTAGGAGTTTTCATAGGTGTTCGTGCCTATCTGCGTGTAGACTGTTTTTGTGTAAAATAAGCGTAAAATCCACCGAAAAGGCAGATTTTACGCTTGGTAGATTGTGTGTTTGTGAGTGGTTTTTGTGATGTTTTGTAACGTGCGGGTGTACAAGGGGTGGACAAAGCGGAATCACTCTATGTCGATATTTGAGAACATAATAACGGAATTAACTCCCGAATTTGATTTAATTCTCATTTCCCCATACATACAGACAGGGATCTGCTTGTTGTCGCTAAAACGCTTATCGGGACCGCCAGACTTGTTAACATACTTCCAAGTGTGATCAACAACCCTTGCATCAGAGGGAACGCTGTCACTTTCAATAAAACGTGTACCTTTCACTGTGGTTGTTAAATCTTCATAATTCAATGCCCCAATCTTTGTTCCTTGAATTATAAAGAATTTATCGGGTAGGAACATTAATGTTTCTTTCCCACTTTTAAATGTTACAACCTGTGAATTAGTAACAAAAGGAAATGGCGCTACTGTTTTTGCTTGGCAAGCTACTCTTTTTATTAAATTGTTAGCACCGCTTGAGTATTTAGTATCAATTACTTTGCTTGTTTCCATTATGCGCCATACTTTTTTACTTGTAGCAATTTTAAAAAGCGGATTCATACGTTCATCGATAAGAGTTTGTTGCTCACTATCAATCGTATAATCCAAGTCGATTATGCCGTTTTTCTTTATGTAGATTTTCCATACAAGAAAACCCACAGATGCCAAAAAGAACAACGGAAAACCAAATCCAAGCAAAACAGATGCAATAAGCCCTATCGTTGCCCAAGTATTATATTGGAGCGATTTTGTCGCAGATGCAATCATTTCTTCCAATCCCTCGGAAACAATACCTGTAGCGGTGCTATTTTCGATTGTCTGCGTATCATAGGTATTATTATCGACTATAGGAGCCGAAGGGTGTTGAGCATTATGATTTGCGCCACCGCTACCATGAGATTTGCTCTTGTGCTTATGAGTATCATAAGTGTAGGAAATTCCTGTACCCGGAATAGACGAGGTACTTCTAAATCCCCCTTTAGCTTTCTTGGTTAATCTATAACCTTTTCCGCCCCAACTGTAGCCAATCCCTGATTTGCTTAAATTGATTTTGAATCCTCCGCCTAAATTTTTGCTTTTTCTAAACCTTAATCCCATTTTGTACCCTCCATTCTCAAATTAAAAAAGTGCGCACAACCGAAGTCATACGCACCGAAAAACGCAAACCCCGATTGCTGCGAAACAAACTTTAACAGAATGGGGATATAAATCCGTGTCACCCT
>SVTA01000043.1 GCA_015064005.1 Oscillospiraceae bacterium | reverse complement strand
CATTACCGTTTCCTTGACGAGGAAAGCTTCATTGCCGAGGCGGAGGCCGGCCGCTTTTTGGAAACCACGGTTTACAGTGGCCACCATTTTGGTACGGAGTCGGCCGAGATCGACCGCATCGTTGCAGGTGGCAAGATCGCCGTGATCCCCATTGACATCTGCGGCGCGCTGACCCTCAAAAACCGATACCGTCAGCGTGCGCTGCTGGTGTTCCTGCGCCGGAAGCGCTATCACGTGATCCGGGATATCGTCACAAGGGAGCTCTCCCCCGACGATATGACCTGCCGCATCCTTTCTCTGGATGATGAGTACCGCAACGAGGAGCTTTGTGATGTTAGCGTGGATGCCGATTGCGCCCCTGACGCGGTGGCACAGGCCATCTTTGAGGTGCTTTGAATTTATACATGTTTTTTGAATAACTTCCGCATAACGTGTATAAATAAACGGGCGAGGTGTATGACATCTTGTGGAGATGATCCGCTACGTTTTGTTCTTGTAACAGCGTAGCGGAGATTTTTTTGAACGAAATGTGTATATTTGCTACTTAAAATGTACAATGTGCTGCGAAAATACCCCTTGGAATGTGTAATGATTCACAAAATTCAAAAAAGTGCTTGACATTTGCATAAATATGCGCTATAATTGCAAAGTACCCCGAAAGGGAACTATTATTCATTTTGAAAGGAACACACATCATGAAAAAGATTCTTAGCCTTGCACTTGCACTGCTGATGATTCTCACTGCAGTTGCAACCCTTGCATCCTGCAAGACGCCCGAGGAGGGCCAAAACGACGTGGTGAAGGTCATCGACGTCGCGCTGACCGAGGAAGAGTACGCCTTTGCCGTATCCAAGGGCAACACCGAGCTGCTTACCCAGCTGAACGCCTTTATGACCAAGATCAAGGGCAACGGCACCTTCGATGCCGTCATCAACAAGTACTTCGGTGATGGTGAGCCCACCCCCGTTACCTCCGCTGCCGAGAAGAAGACCGACGGCAGCCAGCTGATCGTGGCTACCAACGCTGCCTTCGAGCCCTTCGAGTACAAGAACGGTGACAAGTACTTTGGCGTGGATATGGAGATCATGGCTCTCTTTGCTGAGGAGATCGGCAAGGAGCTGTACATCGATAACATGCCCTTTGACGCTGTTTGCCTTGCAGTATCCACCGAGGGTGGTACCTACGAGGGCGAGAACGGCGGTGAGGTTTCTGTTCAGGGTGGCATCTGTGACGTTGCCGCTGCCGGTCTGACCGTTAAGCCCGACCGTGCCGAGATCCTGGATTTCACCGAGTCCTACTACAACGCATCCCAGATGCTGATCGTCGCTGCCGACGACACCACCTTCGATAACTGCAAGACCGCCGCTGAGGTTGAGGCCATTCTGAAGGGCTTTGACAAGAGCGTAAAGGTTGGCGTGCAGAACGGCACCACCGGTAAATTCTACTGCGAGGGCGACGCCGATTGGGGGTTTGAAGGCTTTGGCTTCGAGACCGTTGGCTATGAGAACGGCGCATTGGCCGTGCAGAACATCATCAACGGCACCTGCAAGTACGTTGTGATCGACGAGGGACCCGCAAAGGCCATCGTTAAGAGAATGAACGACGCCAACTAATCAAAAGCGTTTTTGCAAAACAGGGGGAGTGTTTCCCCCTTGTTTTGCGTTATTTTGAATTTTTTTGTCTCCAAAATTTCACTAAAGGAAACGATTATGCTAAGGTTTTTGAAAAAGCATTGGATGGATATTCTGGTGCTGATAGCAGTGGCCGTATTGCTGGTGTTTGGCGCGCTGTCGATCGGCGCACGGTTCAACTTCGTCAAAAAATGGGGCTTCTTTGAGGAATATTTCTTTAAAAACGGCGGCTACAGGGATCTGATCAAGGGTATCAAGAATACCGGTATCATCGCGCTGGTCGGCATGCTGATCGGCCTTGTGATCGGTACGCTGATCGCCGTGATACGCGTGATCCCGCCCTACAAAAAGCCGGTGCGCTATGCCCAGAAGGTCTGCTCGGTTTACGTTGCGTTTTTCCGCGGCACTCCTATTGTGGTGCAGCTTTTGCTGGGCTACTATATCCTGATGCCCCTGCTTGGCGTGAAGCTGTCGCCCGTAATGTCCTGCGTGGTCATCTTCGGCCTCAACAGCGGCGCCTACATTTCCGAGATCATGCGCGGCGGTATCAATTCCGTTGACCCCGGCCAGCTGGAGGCCGCCCGCGCCGTCGGCCTGCCCTTTTCGATCTCGATGCTCAAGATCGTAGTGCCCCAAGCAATCAAAAATATTTTGCCCACTCTCGGTAACGAGTTTATCGCGCTGATCAAGGAGACCGCCGTGGTCGGCTACGTGGGCGCGGTGGATATCACCAAATACTTTCAGGATCAGGGCGCCAACACCTACGAGTATATGATCCCGTATCTGGTGATGGCGGCGCTGTATATCGTGATCGTAGCAGCAATCGCTTCGCTGGTCAAGCTGATGGAAAGGAGGCTCGCAAAAAATGAAAGACACTAACAACGTCATTGAAACCAAGGGCCTCACCAAGCGCTATGGCAATCTCTTGGTGCTGGATCACATCGACGAGGTGATCCGCGAGGGAGAAAAGGTGGCCATCATCGGTCCCTCCGGCAGCGGAAAATCCACGTTCCTGCGTTGCCTCAACTGCATGGAGGATCCCAGCGAGGGCTCCGTATACTTCCAGGGTGTGGATATTGCCGACATCAAGGTGGATATCAACGCCCACCGTGAGCATATCGGCATGGTGTTCCAGCAGTTCAATCTTTTCAATAACAAAACCGTGCTGCAAAATATTATGCTGGCACCGGTGTACGTAGGCAAACGGAATCTCCGTCGCGCCAAGTGCCACAATTTCTTCCTGCCCCTGACCAATCTGTTCCGTCGGAAAAAGCAGGAGCGCGTGGAGATCACCACCACCAAAGAGGTGATCGTGGCCAACGCCAAAAAGCGTGCTATGGAGCTGCTCCAGCGCATTGGCCTGGAGGAGAAGGCAAACGTATACCCCTCCACCCTGTCGGGCGGTCAGAAGCAGCGTATCGCTATTGTGCGCGCCCTTGCCATGAATCCCGAGGTGATGCTGTTTGACGAGCCCACCTCCGCTCTTGACCCCGAAATGGTCGGCGAGGTGCTGGATCTGATGAAGCAGCTGGCCGAGGAGGGCATGACCATGGTGATCGTCACCCACGAGATGGGCTTTGCCCGTGAGGTGGCCGACCGTGTGCTCTTCATGGACGGCGGCATCATCGCCGAGCAGGGCACCCCCGAGGAGGTATTCGGAAATCCTCAATGCGAGCGCCTGCGCGGCTTCCTTGCCAAGGTGCTGTAACATATGACCCGTGTAAGGATTTTACACGGGTCTATTTTTAGGAAAACGATTGACACGCAAAGAAAAACGCAGTATAATAAAGAGGAAACATAACGCGGCAGAGCCGTGAAAGCGAGGTTTGATATATGAAGGTATTATTGACGGGCGGCGCCGGCTACATCGGCAGCCATACCATTGTAGAAATGCACGAGGCCGGCCACGAGGTCGTTGTGGTGGATAACTTCTCCAATAGCTCCCCCAAGTCCGTGGCGCGGGTGGAAAAGATCATTGGCAAAAAGGTGCCCCTTTATGAGGCGGACGTGGCCGATGAGGCTGCCATGGATCGCATCTTTGCCGAGCACAAGATCGACGCCGTGGTGCATTTTGCGGGCTACAAGGCCGTGGGCGAGTCGGTGAGCAAGCCCGTGGAGTATTACGAGAACAACATTGGCTCCACGTTGACGCTTTTGAAGGCCATGAAGAAGGCCGGCTGCAAGAAGCTGATCTTCAGCTCCTCCGCCACCGTATACGGCGCTCCCGAAAAGTGCCCCATCACCGAGGACAGCCCCACCGGCAACTGCTCCAACCCCTACGGCTGGACCAAGTATATGATCGAGGTGATCCTGAAGGATTACTGCGTGGCAGATCCCGATATGCAGGTGGTTCTGCTTCGTTATTTCAACCCCGTTGGCGCCCATAAGAGCGGCACCATCGGTGAAATGCCCAACGGCATTCCCAATAATCTGATGCCCTTTATCACGCAGGTTGCCGTAGGCAAGCGGAAGGAGCTTGCCGTTTTCGGCAACGATTATCCCACTCACGACGGCACCGGCGTGCGCGATTTTATCCACGTGGTGGATCTGGCTCGCGGTCATGTGGCGGCGCTGAATTTTGATAAGAAGGGCGCCGAGGTCTTTAACCTTGGTACCGGCACCGGCTACAGCGTGCTGGATATGGTCAAGGCCTTCAGCGAGGTCAACGGTGTGCCCGTACCCTATCGCATTGCGGAGCGTCGCCCCGGTGATATTGCCACCTGCTATGCCGACCCCGCCAAATCTCTCGCTGTGCTGGGCTGGAAGGCCACCCACGGTCTTGAGGATATGGTGCGTGACTCCTGGCGCTGGCAGTCCCAGAACCCCAACGGCTACGAGGACTGATGATTGCAAAGAAAAAAGCGGACGCGCAGCGTCCGCTTTTTTCTTTGCTTACTTCTTCAAGGCGCTGAGAAGTCCCAGCACGCCGTCTACGGTGAGCAGGATACCCACAACCATCACCATCATGCCAAAGCCGTTGCCAAAGGCCAGCAGCAAGCCGATTACGATGGAAAACAGGGCATACAGGATAAGAATGATGTTCTTGCGCTTTCTTTTCAGCGCGTCGAACAGGGCAAACAGGCCCTTCACGGCGATGAGAATGCCCATGACCAGCAGCACGATCTGCGCGGCTGTCCATCCAAGCACCAGAATGGCGATGCCGATCACCAGGCTGACAGCGCCGCTGGTATAGTTTCGCCGCACCAGATCCAGTGCGCCGGAAACCACAAAAACGATGCCCGCAATGGTCATAGCCCAGCCAAGGGTCTGATCGCGGAAAATGATGAGAAGCACGCCGATGACGATGTACAGCAAAGACGACATCAGGGCGGAATTGTTTGCTTTTTTGGCCATAAGAAAACCCCCTATGATATAGAAATACAGCGCCGCGAGAGGCAACGCCCGCCTTTTTATTTTATCACAGCGACGGCGAGACTGTCAAGGCGCAGAGGCTACTTTTTGTGCAAAACAAGCTTTTTGCGCAAAAAAGGGTAGGGGGGAGGCTGCTTTTTATCCAAAATGCCTCTTGCATAAAAATTTCATTTATGGTAAAATATATACATAAAGATGAATGCAGGAGGGTGACATGTTTTACATTGGAGAATATATCGTCTACGGCACCAACGGCATTTGCCGCGTGGAAGGAATCGGCCCCTCCCCCTATGATAAAACGGATCCCCGCACCTTTTATTTGCTGATCCCCGTTAAAAATCCCATGTCCTCCACCATTTATACCCCTGTGGATAATGACCGTGTGCCCATGCGTCGGCTGATGACTGCTGCTGAGATTGAAACGCTGATCGCCGCCATGCCGGGGATCGAGCCCCTTACCGTTCCTGTGGAAAAACAGCGGCGCGAGCTGTATCGCGCCACCATCGGCACCTTGAGGCCGGAGGCGTACGTGCAGGTCATCAAGACGGTGTACCAAAGGCGTGCGGAGCTGACCGCTGCCCGTAAGCACTTTCCGGTGACGGATCTGGAGTGCGAGCGCCTGGCCAAGCACATGCTGTATAGCGAGTGTGCCCACGTTCTTGGCCTTGACGAGGATGAGATCGAGGCCTATATCACCGACCGTCTGCCGATGGCAGAATGATTTTATGCAAAAAAGTGTATATTCAAAAGCCCGATCCGCAGGATCGGGCTTTTTCTTTGCTGCTTTGACGAGCGTCAAAGCGAGTGGTCGCCAAAAATACCGAGATCCATATAATAATCCCGGTCGATGATATCCCATTCAATGGCAACGGCCTCGGCGTGTGCCCAGCTTGCCGTTTCCGTAACAGGGGAGTAGGGATTATCATAGGTGTAAGGGTACTGGCTGCTGTAGGGAGAGTATGCGTAGTCCGAGGTGTCGCTCGCATCGCCGTAGGGAACGCTTGCCTTGGCGTCGGCATAGGTCGCCTGCGTGGGCGTGGGGGGCGTCAAGCTGAATAGGGAAGTGGCCTGCTTTTTTTGCTCACTCAACCATTCATCCTTGCGTTTTTTGACATCGGCGCGCTTTTGGGGATATAACGTAGCCTCTACCTCGTCTATGGCGAAGAGCTTGCGCTCCCTTGCGGCTTCGCCGCCCTCAACGGTGCTGTCAAAGGAGGAGGTCAGGCGTTTTTCAACCTCCCGACGCACGGAGGCGAAAAAGGCCTCGTCAATGCGGAAGGAAAGGTGATGCGGCCGCTTCAGCCCGTCGCGCACGTCCTTCTCCGTGACCGTGATGGGCGTAGGATCGGGGCAGATCGCGGAGCGCTGGGCGACGTCTTGAGCAAGATCCTTCCAATACAGCTGGCGCTTGTCTTCCTCACTCAATTCGGGATAGAAGCGGCTTTTGTGGGATTCGCGGAACGTATTCAGCATTTCCGTAGCCTTTGCCGCGTAGTCGATCTCGGCATCGCCGTCGCCTTGGCATTGCTTAATCAGATCCAGAAATTTATCCGGTGCCGTGGTGTCATACAGCTGCGGATCGCTTGCAAACCAACGGATCAGCGCCATCAGGGTGGGGGCGCTTCGGGGATAGATACGGTAGGCGCTCACCAGCTCGCGCAGCGCGTCCTCCCGCGCCTTTGGGGTGCCTTCGGCCAGAAGCTTCTCGCCCAGCAGCGTGTGCTTGGTGGATGCGGCAATGCGGTCAAGCAGGACAAGGCCACATTGCTTCAGCGTGTCGTAGGCGGCCCTCGCGCCGTGAAGCTTCAGATGCTTCAGCGTATCATAAAAATAATTGGCGTGGTCGAAATCAGCCTCTGTATCGGTTTTGGCCATCAGCTGCAGGAAAAAGTCCGCCAGTGCGGTCGTGAGTCCGGTCAGCAGCGTATTGTCCTCCGGGTCGATGGCGGCAAGGTAGCGAATGGCAGCGGTTGCGTGGTCAATGTTCTCGTTGGTGACAGTCAGCTTGCCGTCGGCGTAGAGATAGGCTTCAATGGCAGAACGGTTTTCCGCGATATTTTCGTTCAGTCGGGCGCGGTAGTGTTCCAATGCCGCCGCAGCAAGGGTGCCTTCCTTGGCAATCAGCTCCACGTGTTGAAGGGCGTCTGCGGCATCCGCAGCGCCCAAGGGGCGCAGGTCGGGCAGCACCAGCTCACGGCCGATGTCAAGGAGAACGCGCTTTTGGGCGGTTACCGTGCGGCAGCGCAGCTCGGTAAGACCATCGGGAAGTGCCAGCGACTGCAGCGCCGTGCAGCCCGCAAACGCGCGGCTATCCAGCTTTTTCAAGGCCGCAGGCAGCTGCACCGAGGAAAGAGCCTTGCAATTTGCAAAGGCGTGCGGCTCAATTTCCTGCACACCACAGGGCAGCGTGATCTCCGTGAGGCCACTGCCCGAAAAGGCGAAGGCGGAGACGGTGGTGAGCCCCGCGGGCAGTGTCAGCCGCTTCAACTCCTTTTGCTCTGCCAGCGCGCGCTGGCAAAGGATACGGACGCTGTCGGGAAGCGTTAGCTCCTCCACCTTGACGGGCACCTCGGACAGCGACGTGGGGGAGCCCGTCAGCGTCAGGTGTCTGACGTCGCCTCCAAAGCAGCGGAGTGAGCCTGCGTAAATGCTTGCCCGCTCCGCGTGGAGCGGGGTGGATCCCTTGCTGATCAAGCCGTCGACTCGCAGCTCCTCCAAGCTTTCTATGTGGGAAAGCAGTTTTTGGCCGATATCCTCTACCCCCGTAGGGATGTGAAGATATTTCAAATGATTTACGGCGCACAAAAGACCGTCCGGCAGTTGCTTGACGCCAAGGGGGAGCGCGAGATGCGTCAGCTGCTCGCAAATGCTGAAGGCACCGGGGGACAGGACGCATTTCTTGGTGGGCGCGCCGTGGTCGCAGATCTCAATGCGCTGCAGCATGGGGGCGTACAGCGGCCCCAGATAGGTGAGGGTGGAGGGCAGGCGCAGCACGCGAGCGCAGGGTAGCACGGCGGTCAGCAGTCGCTCGACGGTAGGGGCCACCGTCACCTCCTCGGCGTTGTCGCAAAGCTGCGTTTCGGGCAGCGCCTCGTGCCCCTTCAGATTGAGAAAGGACAAAATGCCGTAAAGAGCGGGCTTTTTCCCCTGCGGACGCTCGGTAAATGCGACGTCGCGATATTTGCCGTAGCCGTCTCCCCCATAAAGGGAAAAATCGCATACGCCAACTACGGGATGGCGGCCGAGGCGCTTGGGAACGGTAAGCGGCGCCGTCGGATCCTTTACCCGTGCGGCAAAAATTACGGCTTCCTCGTTATCTGTTATTCTGTAATAAAAGCCCTTCTTTTTGAACAGGGTCTTGGGCAGCTTTTTGGCCCAGGTGCGGTGCGCCAATTTTTGCTCGGAAATAGGATCCTCCGGATAAGCAAGCACCTTTCCCGCCTTGATCTCGGCGTATAGCGCGGTTTGTCTTTCTTTTGCTTTTTCGCCCGCCGTGGGGGCGTTAGGATCGTTGTACATGGTGTCCAGCATACGGTCCAGCTCGTTTAGCTTGTCTTGATAGTAACTGCTCAGGTGCGGCATTTGATCACCTCCGATTCCATTTTAACATATTTTACGGGCATTGTCAAATTTTCCTTCTCTACTTGACATCCGCGCCCGAAACGCTTATAATGAAGGCATAGAAATCTCGCGAGGTGAATGATATGAAGCTTGGATTTATCGGAATGGGCAATATGGCCACGGCGCTGTGCCGCGGTTTTCTTGCTGCCGGCGTGCCCGCCGGAGAGGTCTGCGCCTTTGATCCCGCGGCGGAGAAGCTTTCCGCTATGGCCGAGGAGCTGGGCATCACGGCGCTCCCCTCGGAGCGTGCGGTGGCCGAGTGGGCGGATATGGTGCTTGTTGCCTGCAAGCCCTATCACGTAGAGGGCGCGTTGCAGGCTATGGGTGATGCGCTTTCCGGTAAGGCGCTGCTTTCCATTGCTCTTGGCTGGGATCACGCGAAGTATCGCGCCCTGCTGGGGGAGAATGTGCGGGTGCAGTTTGTGATGCCCAATACCCCTGCCATGGTAGGGGAGGGAATGTTCCTGTTTGAGGCCACCACCAGCTTCACTGCCGAGGAGCTGAAATTTGCCAAGGCACTGTTCTCCGATATTGGCGCGGTGGAGGTGTTGCCCACGCAGCTGATGGGCATTGGTGGCGCGCTTTCGGGCTGTGGGCCCGCCTTTGTGGATCTGCTCATTGAGGCTTTTGCCGATGCGGGCGTGCTGTACGGCATGCCAAGAGATCAAGCGATGAAGCTGGTTTCCCAGACCGTCAAGGGCTCGGCCAAGCTGCAGCAGGAAACGGGTCTGCATCCCGGCGTGCTGAAGGATATGGTCTGCTCCCCCGGCGGCTCCACCATCCGGGGCGTTGCCGCGCTGGAGAAAAACGGCTACCGCGCCGCCTGCATTGCCGCCATTGAAGCCATTATGAAGTCTTGAAGGGGAATGAAAAATGAGATATCAGATTGACCACGATTATCATATCCACTCCTTCCTTTCCTCCTGCGCCCACGATCCCGTACAGGACGAGCTGTATATCCTCAACAAAGCAAAGGAGCTGGGGCTTTCCCGCATTTGCCTCACCAACCATTATTGGGATAGCGCCGTGCCCGGTGCCTCCAAATGGTACGAGCCCCAGAATTTCGAGCATATCAGCAAGGCAAAGCCGCTGCCGGAGGCAGAGGGCGTTCGCTATATGTTCGGTTGTGAAACCGACCTCGATCAGTATCTGACGGTAGGGTGTCCGCCCTCCCGCTACGGTGACTTTGATTTTATCATCATTCCCACCACGCACCTGCATATGAAGGGCTTCACCATCAACGAGGAGGATGACCCTGCACAGATCCGCGCCCGTCTTTGGGTGAAGCGGCTGGAGGGTGTGCTGGATCAGCCCTTGCCCTTCCATAAGATTGGCATTGCGCACTTGGTGACGCGGCTGCTCTGCGGCAAAGGAAAGACCCGCGAGGAGCATCTGGCCACGCTGGAGATGATCCCCACAGCGGAGATGGAGCGGCTGTTTTCTAAGGCGGCAGCGGTTGGCTGCGGTATTGAATTGAACCTTTGCGATATGCGCTTCAAGGATTACGAGGCAGACGTCATTCTGCGTCCCTTCCGCGTGGCCAAGGATTGCGGGTGCAAATTCTATCTTGGCAGCGATGCCCACGTGCCGCATGACTTTGACGGCTTCTGTGACTACTACGAGCGTGCCGTCACGCTGCTGGATCTCAAAGAGAGCGATAAATTCCACATCGGTGGCTAAATGCAAAAAAGGCGTCGCTACAGCGACGCCTTTTTTGCATTGTTCTTATGCGCGGGTAATCTTGCCCGAACGCAGACAACGGGAGCAAACCGCCACGGTGGTGGGGGTCCCGTCAACGATAGCCTTTACCTTGCGGATATTGGGCTTCCAAGAACGGTTGGTCTTACGGTTGGAGTGAGATACGTTCTGACCGAACACCACGCCTTTTCCGCAAATGCTGCACTTTGCCATGCTTGACACCTCCTCGCGCACCTTGCGGTGCAAATCGTTATATTTCATATATTTTTTAACAGCGACAATTATTATAGCATATCCAAAAGAAAAATGCAAGTGTTTTTTGCAATTTTTTATAAATTTTCGTAGAGGATTTCACGTAAAGCGCCAAAATTCTCTGTCGAAAGGGCCGCTTGCAGTCGCTCAACCGTTTCGGTGGAGGGGGCTGCTACCTTTTTGACGGCAATGGCTACGGTGAGAGTCGGCTCCAAAAGGCTTTTTTGACAATATAGCTGCCCCTCGGTGCCGGGCAGGGCCAGCTCAGCCGTCACCCGATGATAGTCCAACAGCAGCGGCATTGCGTTGGCAATGTCCGCTTCCGTTGCCAGCGGCAGCGTCAGGGTGGCGGTGATGCTCATTTCGGCAAAGCAGGCGCCCTGCAAAAACAGGTCGTGGATCAGCGTCAAAATGGCAGGCAGGCCGCGACCGGTGGCCTTCACCGTTCCGATCAAGGTGTCACTCTCTGTCCGTATATCGGAAGCTGTCGCTGTGTGCGCGGTTGACATTGGAACAAGGGGAGAAAACCTGCGCTTTTGATGCCAGCGGGGCAGGAAATCCAGAGAAAGCGAGGCGAGGGTGAAAACACCTCGACGTATCACCACCCGCGTATCCTTCAGGGAGTGACCCAGCAGCGTGAGGGTGGCGTTTTGCGCGAAGAGCAGGGGAAGGTTGGCGGCAGGCGTTAGCACCAGCAGCGTGTTTGCAGCAAGTCCCTCTACGGTGCTTACGGAAGGCTCTGCGCCGTCGGTGGAAAGTCCCGCCAGGTCGATCTCAAGCCCGCAGCCGATATCGAGGAGGTGAGAAAGCAGTCCGTCCTCCCCAATATAGCCGAGAGGGTGAATGGCGCTGGTATAGCGCTGCAAAAAAGCGGTGATCTCCGCGGGGAAGGGAGCGTTGCCCGTAGGGGACAGCGCCAACAGCGCCAACTCCTGCTCGGGAACGGGGGACTTGCGGAGAGAGGTAGTGGCGATCAGATCCGTGTCGGTTTTGGGGGCGTGATATCCCGCGGCGGCATAGCTGCAGGGGTCGGTCAGCCTAAGAGTGGGGTAGTGAGCTTCTCTTCCGCTGCGGGAAAGATATTTGGTGCAAGCAGAGAGGATTTCCGGTACCGTTTGGGGGGATATTCCATTTTTGGATAGCGCTGCCGCCTTGCGACAGAGGTCCTGCCACACCCGTTCGTCATCGGGATTTTCAAATTGCGGTGCCTGCAGCGCCAGCACCTCCGGTCGGAGAGCCATCTTTCGGGCATACAGGTCGAGAAAGCGCAGCTCGCCCACGGTGGGCTCCCGGCGCTCTGTGTCGCGGAAATAGGTTTGGCAAAGCATGAGCCCTTCAACGGTCAGCAGAAGGCCAAGCTGCGCCCGCAGTACCTCCAACATAGTAGGTGGCAGCGTTCGGAAGCCGTGTACGTAGTTTTGCTCCGGCGGGGTTGTGTGCATCATTTGTTCTTGCATGGACGATCCTCCCATTCGGCAATCAGACGGCCGTTTTCCACCGCGCGCAGCACTACGGGGTGCAGCTCCCCGTGCAGGGGACGGTGGGAGGGTACGGCAACCTCCAGAAAATGATCCGTGTGTCCAAGGGCGAAGCCCTCTTCAAGGGTTTCAAACAGCACCGTGCGGTGCGGGTGCTCCAAGGCCTTTTGCAGCCGGCGATCGCGGCAGGCAAGGCCCTTAGCGATCAGTTCGGCAGAGCGTGCCTTTTTTACCGCTGTGGGGATCTGCCCCGGCAGGGTGGCGGCCACGGTGCCCTTGCGGCGTGAGTAGGAAAAGACGTGGATCTGCAAAAATTCTGCTTCCTCCACGAAGCGAAGCGTTTCAGCAAAATGCGCGTCGCTTTCGCCGGGGAAGCCTACGATAAAATCAGCAGTAAACTCCGCGAGCGGGACGGCCTTTCGCAGACGCTGCAGCGCCGCCATTGCCTCCTCGGCCGTATAGCGACGGCGCATGGCCGCCAAAACGGCGCTGCTTCCGCTTTGCACCGAAAGGTGAAAATGGGGGGCAAGATGGGATAAAGCCCCCAAACGGTGCGTGAAATTCTCGGTAATGAGGGTAGGATAAAGCGAGCCGAGGCGCATTCGTTCCAGCCCCGGTATCACATCTACCGCTTCCAGTAGATCCATGAGCGAGGCGCCCTCCAGATCCCGTCCCCATGAGGCGGTTTCGATACCGGTCAGCACGACCTCGCGGCAGCCGCCCGCCACAAGGCCCTCTACCTCGGCCACCACATCCGCGAGGGGCTTGGAGCGCACCCGTCCGCGGGCACCGGGAATGGCACAGTAGGCGCAGCGGTTTTCGCACCCGTCCTCGATCTTTACGTAGGCTCTGGTGCGGTCAAAGCGGGTAATGCGCATAGGCTCGAAGGCGGCTTCCTCAAGCTTGCCCACGGCAAGCGTGGGGGGATCATTTTTTCCGGCGGCCAATAGCGTCTTTGCCGCCTCCACCACGGAAAGCTTGCGGTCGTTGCCGCAGATATAATCCACTCCCGGTATGCTCGCCACGGCGGCGGTGTCGGCCTGGGCAAAGCACCCGGTCACCAGCACGATGGCATCGGGATTCTGGTTCTGTACCCGACGGATGAGCTGCCCCGCCTTGCGGTCAGATTCTGCCGTCACAGTGCAGGTGTTGATGACGTAAACGTCGGCGGAGAGGGTAGGGGAGATCACGGCAAAGCCGGCGGCACCAAAGGCCTCGGCAATGGCCTCGCTTTCGTATTGATTGACCTTGCAGCCCTGCGTGAGAATGGCTACGGTTTTTGACAAGCGGATTCCCTCCCTTCGTTTTGATGCTTCTATTTTACCACATTTTATAGCGGGGGTCAAGGGCGAGGAAAAAAATTCAGCGAGCTATTGAAAAAAAGCTGCTAATATGGTAAAATAAAAAGGAAATTTTATGCTTACGTGCAGAAGGGAGGCAGTGATGCGCATTTTAACCATCGGCAAAAACGATGCCGGACAGCGGCTGGATAAATTTCTCACCAAATCGGTAAAAGGCCTGCCCCTTTCCATGATGTATAAGGATATCCGCACCAAAAAGATCAAGGTAAACCGCAAACGGGCGGAAGCGAATCAGATCCTCGTGGAGGGAGATGAGATCCAGCTCTTTATCAAGGACGAATTTTTCGACGCGCCCGAAAAGGATAACAGCGCCCTTGCCGCTATCCGTCCCAAGCTCTCCATCGTCTACGAGGATGCCAATATCATGCTCCTCAACAAGCGTCCGGGCGTGCTGGTGCACGAGGATACCGCCGGAGGCGAGAATACGTTGATCCTGCATATCAAAGCGTATCTCTATCAAAAGGGCGAGTACGATCCTGCCTCGGAGCAGTCCTTCGCGCCTGCACTCTGTAACCGTATCGACCGCAACACCGGCGGTATCGTGATTGCCGCTAAAACCGCCGAGGCGCTGCGGGTGATGAACGAGAAGATCAAGGAAAACGAAACCTCCAAGTTCTATCTTTGCGCTGTGCGGGGCAGAATGCCAAGGCGCACTGAAACTCTTACCGGCTATCTTTTGAAGGATGCCGCCACCAATACGGTGCGGGTAGCGGATCAGCCCTTCCGGGGGGCCAAGCACATCATTACCCGCTATACGGTCAAAGCGGAGCGGGGCGAAAATTCCCTCCTCGAGGTGGAGCTGATCACCGGGCGCACCCATCAGATCCGTGCCCATATGGCGCACATTGGCCACCCGCTGCTGGGTGACGGCAAATATGGCGAAAATCGGGCGGAAAGGGCAAAAGGGTATAAGTTTCAGGCACTTTACGCTTATCGCCTCCGCTTTGATTTCAAGGATGACGGCGGCCCCCTCGGTTACCTGAAGGGCAAGGAGTTTTCCATCCCCCGTGAGGACGTGTGGTTTCTCCGGGATTTTGCATAAAAAAAGAACCGCCCGCAGGCGGTTCTTTTTTTGCTGACCGTAAATCAGTCGGTCACGTAGGGCAGCAGAGCTACCTGACGTGCACGCTTGATAGCGGTGTTCAGCTCACGCTGATGCTTTGCGCAAGCACCGGAAATGCGGCGGGGCAGAATCTTGCCGCGCTCGCTGATGAACTTGCGGAGCTTTGCGGTGTCCTTGTAATCGATAAACTCAATCTTGTCCGCGCAGAAAATGCAAACCTTTTTTCTCTTGCGGTTCATGGGACGTGCGGGACGCACAACCGTGTTCTCGGTTCTATCCATAATGACGTAATCCTCCTGTAATTTTAAATGTGAACGTCTGCTCAGAAGGGCAGATCGTCATCCGCCTTCAACTCCTCAAAGTTGGGCGCAGCGGCCGCGGGAGTGGAGAAAGCGGGGGTGTTGTTATACGCCTCGGGCGTATAGGAGCCTTGCGCGGGGGACTCGTTGCGGCTATCCACGAACATGGCCTCATCGACCACGACCTCGGTGGCGTAGCGCTTCTGACCCTGCTGATCCTGCCAGCTTCTGGTCTGGATGGATCCGGTCACGCACAAAGCGGAGCCTTTTTTGAAGTACTTGGAAATGAACTCAGCGGTCTGACGCCATGCCACCACGCTGATGAAATCAGCCTGCTGGGCCTGTGCGCCGTCGGCGCTTCTGGACTGGAATCTGCGATTCACGGCCAGGGTAAAGGTGACAACGGCAATGCCGCTTTGCGTTTGCTTCAGCTCGGGATCGGCAGTCAATCTGCCGCAGAGAACAACCTTGTTGAGATTCAAACTCGACATAACAAACGTCTCCTTTTTCGTTTCCGATTATTCAGCGGTGGCTTCGGTAGCGGGAGCCTCAACGGTCTCCTCAGCGGCGGGAGCAGCCTCTGCGGCAGTCTCCTCAACGGGAGCCTCCTCAGCGGGTGCGGCCTCAGCCTTGGCAACTGCCTCGTACTCAAGCTTGATGACCATAGAACGCATTACGCTCTCGTCGATGTTGTAAAGACGCTCCAGCTCTGCGGGAAAAGCGGGCTCGCTCTTGAACGTTACGACAGTGTAATAGCCTTCAGGCATGTCATTGATGGGGTATGCAAGACGGCGCTTGCCCCAGTCTGCGATCTCGACGATCTCGGCATTCTTGGCAATGATGTCGGTAAACTTTGCGACAGTTGCCTTGGTAGCCTCCTCGCCACCCGTTACATCAGCGATGAACAGGGTTTCGTAAGAATTGATAACCTTTTCCATATTTTACACCTCCCTATGGACTGAAAGACCGCGCACATCAGAATTTATGCGCAGTAGGAAGACAGGCGATCGGGGTTTGCACCGATCTGCCCGCATCAATTCGATATTATACTATAATATAAAGCGTTTGTCAAGAAAAATTTTTCAAAGACACAAAAAGTTTACAATTAGAAAAGAGGCCGATTCGTTCAAATGCCCCACATTCTTTTGCTGCATCAAGAATTTCAAATTTTGATTTACCGCTCTGTTCGCACAAGCTCTTGTTTGAAAGTTTTGGTCAAACTTTTTCAAAAGTTTGCGGGTGTGGGCAGCGCCCACAAAAAAGGGCGTTTCTTTTTGCTAACTTTTTCTTTGCGCCTGTGGTGTCAAAGAAAAAGTGGGCGGGGAGTCTGATGTTGCCATGCGGCGATGATATCAAATCCGGCAATAAATTGTTAATGCTAAAGCTTGACACCTCATCCGTCAGC
>SVTA01000042.1 GCA_015064005.1 Oscillospiraceae bacterium | reverse complement strand
CACTGCGAGAGAAGATCGCTCCCTACATGGAGCAGGATGAGGACGTATTGTCCTATGCCCTCTTTGAGCAGGTCGCACTCAAATTCTTTGAGTACCGCAAGGCCAAGAAGTACGGCATCGACGCCGAGCACGCCAACGCCGAGCTTGGTATTCATCATGCGTAATAGATAAAAAGCAAAAAGGAGAAGCACAAGGGGTGCCTTCCATAAAGCAGGTTTTACCTACCGATAGAAAATCATCCTCGTAGGGGCGTTCTGTGAACGCCCGCGGGCGAACGCAGTTCGCCCCTACGGCAAAAAGGACAGAGAATTTCACGTTCTCTGTCCTTTTTCACACGTCTTGATCTTCAAGGTATAGTGTGTTACACCTTTTAATGTGTACTGTCGGGCGGTAATGAGCCTCCCTTGGTGTAAACAAGTTGCAGGCAACTTGGGAGGTGGCTCGCGCAAGCGAGACGGAGGGATTGTAAAAGAAAAAATTCCATCGTAAAACAATCCCTCAGCCGCCTTCGGCGTCAGCTCCCTTTACACAAGGGAGCCGTTTTTATGTTCATCTATGCTTTATCAATTTTCCTGACAAGCACTGCTTTTGTGGACACAAAAGCGTTTTAGCATATATAAAAACAAGAAATTAACTCAACTATAAAATAGATTGCGGATGCAGTAGCTGTAACAATCATTAAAGCTGATACAATCCAAATAAATACTTTTATCCACTTCGGCTTTGTTTCTTTCGTTGAATTTATAATTGACATCGCAATATAATCTATAACTGAAACAAATAGTATTAAAATAGCAATGGCAGATATTTTATCATTAAGAGTATTCGCATAAACAATAAATTTATTTGTTTCTATTCCCCAAGGTTCAATAGGCATATCCGGAATTATCAAGAAAACTATGTTTGTTATTAAAACAATTCCTATGCCGAGATAAAAAGGAATGCCACAAAAAGACATCTTGTTTTTGTCTTTCTTCAGGCGTCTGGTTCTTCCGTAAATCGACATACTGTCTAACAAAACAATACTTAAAACGGTATTTTTGATGGAAATATATTTTCCTTTTTGAAAACGGCTATCATATCCTGCCAAAAGTCGGACAAAAAATATTGATAAAGCAAAAATCAAATACACCATAACCATAATTTTCGCCGCCTTTCTTGGATATATTATATCATATTTTTCAGTGTTTTTCAATAATGAATAAATGCTTTGATTAAAACGACTTTGGTATTAAAAAAATACCTTGGGGCACCTGCTCTATCGCAGGCACCCCAAGGGGCTTTTTCTTATTTGCGTTTGATTTTTTGATACAAAAGCGAGGAGAGGTAGCAGATCTCGTAAACGATAAAGGAAAAGATCAGCACCCAAAGGCTCTTGACATGCAGATCCTCAAAGCTCCGGAGCTTTGCCAGCACCACGGCCACAGCCATATGCAGGATATACACGTAAAAGGAGGCGTTTTTGCCAACCCACTTATAGTAGAAGGACGCGCTGCCGCACCGCAGCCCGCGGAAAAAGAGCAGAAGGCAAACGGCAGAAATCACACTGGTGATGTACATTTCAAGGGAGATGTACGGGCTTTTGACCAGATGATATTCCCCGATCTGCAGGAAAAAGAACACCACGCCAAGGACGAGGTACACGTATTTGTACCAGGACTTTTTGTGAAAGTCAAATTTGGCAAGGGTAAAGCCCAGGGCAAAGTTCGGCAGGCCGAAGAACCAGGCGTTGCGGGTATAGCGGATGGGCATATCGGTGTTCTGCAGGAGATACATATACCCGGCAAAGAAGAAATAAATGAGGTAACAGACGGGAATGATGACCTTGTAGTAATGCAGCTTATCAAAGCGCACCAGCGCGTAATGCACAAGCGACACCACGAAAAGGGCGATGAGGAACCACAGCTGGGCGCCCGTGTAGGTGATGGGCCGGTTCAGGAACAGAAACTCCAGCAAAAAGTCCTCGTAAAACAAGGTGGTGAAGTAGTAGCCGACGCCGTGGCCGTTAACGTAGCACATCACGAAGTCGAACACGATATAGATGCCAAAGCCCACCAAAAGATAACGCAGCGTGCGCCGGATGAAGCCTACAGCCTTCTGCCGCAGGCGATCCTTGTCAGCGGTATAGTTGAAATAGCCGCTGATGATAAAGAACATCGGCACCGCCAAACGGTACAGCGGAAAAACGGGATAGGTCTCCCCCGCCAGATGAATGGCAATGACCAGATAACACAAAAAGAATTTGAAAAGATCGAGGAATACGTTTCTTCCTCCCGTTGCTTGCTTCATACATGCCTCCGCACTCATACTGTTTTCTATATTATAATTATACCACATCAGAAAAAAAACCGCAAGCCCCTTCGGGCCTGCGGTTTTTTCTGCCGATCAGTTCTTTTTCTTCGGCTTGCGAATGCGGTTGAGCTTCTTGTTCATCTTGAGAAGCTCCTCCTTGGTGAAGCTGATATTCATCATGCCCATCATGCTGGTAAGACGCAGCACGGTGAAGCCGCCCATCATCTGCATGAGACCACCGTCAGCCTTGAGATCCACCTCAAAGCCGCCGGACTTCTTTTCGCCCTTTGCCTTGTCCTTCTTGCTCTGATCCATCTTTTTCTTGATCTTCAGACCAACACCGAGGAACCAGAGCTTGCCGCGCGTCGACTCCATAATATCGGAGATCTTATCGTTGAGGGAGAAGCGGCCCTCGATCTCCACCACGTCGAACCAGTTGAGCACGGCGCCCACCTCGCGCAGCACGTAGTCCATGTTGCGCTCGGCCACCTTACGGATCTTGCCCTCGTCGGAGAGGTCGCCCGCCTTGGCCACGATGGTGCTTTCGCCCTCGTTCTTCACCTCAAAGTAGAAGAAGTGGTCGGCAGCGGTCTTTTTGCCCACGCTCTCGCCGTTGACAAACAGCTCCACCTCGGGCTGATTGGAGTAGACGGTGACGCGGGTCACGTCCTCCACGCGGTCAATATATCGCTTGCCGCACAGATGCACGAAGGGATCGTCGGAGAGCCATGCCTTGTAGGCGTAGAAGGCATCCTTCTTGTACTTTCTGTCCATGGTGACCAGACCCTTATGATTCTGACCGTTCTCGCCGCCCTCGGCTCTGGCATCCGCGCCAAAGTCAAACATATTCCATACGTGGGTAGCCCACATATACTTGCGGCTGAAGAGCTGCTTGATCAGCTCCTCATGATAGAACGCCTGATATTCCTCGGTATAGTCACCCTGCTTGGGATCGCTGGTGTGCCAGTTCAGAGCCTCGCAGCCGTATTCGGAGCAGCCGATGGGAATATTGGGATGGGTCTCGTGGAATTTATCGAACCAAGGTCCGTTCATGGAGGTATCGCCGCCGTACCAGCCGAAATAGTGGTTGTAGGAAACCACGTCGGGGATCTGCAGGTAGGGATCGTCCATCTTGCACATGGAGACCGCCGCAATGGTGGTGAGACGGGTCTGATCCATCTCGTGGCAAAGATCGTTGAGAATGCGGTGATTCTCCAGCAGATCCTCGTCGGAGCCGCCAATGGAAATTTCGTTGGAAAGACCCCAGACCACGATGGAGGGGTGATTGTAGTTCTGGGTGATCAGCTCCTTCATCTGGGAAATCGTGTTCTCCCGACCGCCGGGCATATGCTTGGAGATATAGGGGATTTCCGCCCAGATAACAAGACCCTTCTCGTCACAGAGATCGTAGAAATACTGGTCGTGCTGGTAATGCGCCAGACGAATGGTGGTAGCACCCACCTCCAGGATGAGATCAATATCCTCTCTGTGATGCTCGGGCAGCAGCGCGTTGCCCACGCCGAGTCTGTCCTGATGGCGGGATACGCCCCGCAGGGGGTACTCCTCGCCGTTGAGGATAAAGCCGTTTTCGGGATCGATCTTGAAGCTGCGGCAGCCGAAGCGGTGGCAGACGTTGTCCAGCACCTCGCCGTTTTCTGTCAGCTCCACCTCGCAGCAATAGAGGTAAGGGTCGCGGCGGCCGTGCCACAGGTGCACGCCCTTCATCTCAAAGGTCACCTTACTGTCGGTGCTCTCGATCCTCTGCAGCTCGTTTTCTGCGTGATCGTAGATCGTGTAGACCAGCTTCTGCCCCTCGGTGAGGGCGGTGGTGAACACCTCCACCTCCACGGTGGCATCCTTGCCCTCCACGGTGGGGGTGATCTTCAGACCGTTGCCGCCGTAGTAATCAAGGTCAAAGTGGGATTTGTTCACCGCGATGAGATTCACGTCGCGGTACAGACCGCCGTAGAAGGTGAAGTCGGCCATCTGGGGATAGACCTCGTCGCTGGGGGAGTTGTCCACCACAACCGCGACGGTGATCTCATCGGCCATCTTTTCCGTCAGCTCCACCCGCCAGGTGGAGTAGCCACCGTCGTGATGAGCCAGCTTTTCGCCGTTCACGTACACATCGGCGGAGGAGTTGGCGCCACGCAGCTCCAGATAGTAGCAGTCGGCGGCGGGAAGCTCATCCTTCTTCAGCATCTTGGTATAGAGACAAGCACCGCGGAAATAATCGTTGCCGCCGTCTTGACCGTCGGTGGCGTTCCAGCTATGGGGGAGGTTGACCGAAACGGCACCCTCGGTGGCTGCGGGATCGGCACAGCCCCGGATAAACTGCCAGCCCGCGTTCAGATTTAAAACAGTTCTCATAACAGTAAAAGCTCCTTTTTCATATGGGTCTATGATACCATACCGGCGATGAAAAATCAATCGTCTCGGTATAAAATTTCAAATAACGGCGCCCAAGCTCTGTCGGGCGCCGCTGTTGTCATCAAACGAATTGCCTGTTATTCCATAGGGATCGCCATTGCGTCGTCGGCCTCCACGTCGCGGCCGAGTGCCTCGTTCATCTTCTTCAGGGATTTCTTATCCAGGTTGTAGATGAGTCCAAGGCCGATAAACTGCAGCACAGCGGAGAAAAGGTAGGTAGCGGCAACAATATAGCGCATATTGACGGCCACCTCCCAAAGCTGGTTGCCCTCGTTCTCGCCCACGTAGCCAAAGGCCACCATGATCACCAGTATCAAGGACGGGCCAAGACCCTGAGCCAGCTTGCGGAAGAAGGAATGCAGAGAATACACGGTGCCCTCCTCGCGGGTGCCGGTCTTCCACTCGTTGTAGTCGATGGCATCGCCCATCATTGCCCAGGATACCGTAGAGTAGATGCCGAGGCCAAGGGAGAAGATCAGCTGGAACACAATGTAAAGAATCAGATCAAGGTTGGTGTTGTTTGGCGTGATGATAAAGAGGCCAAGACCTGCACCAATGGAGCAGAGAGAGCCGAAGGTGGCCAGCTCCTTCTTGCCGAATTTCGCTACCATCTTGCGCGCAAGAGGGGTGAAGCACACGATGGGAATCATCGCAAAGAGCTGCACGACACCGGAGATCTGCACGTTGTTGTAATAGGACTGGAAGATAACGGTAACGGCGGCAGCGGCACCCTGCATACCAATGAACATGCCCATAGCAGCCACGGTGGCACCTACAGCAGGGCGATTCTTGATAAAGTTGCCAAAGGCCTTGAGCACATTGAACTTGGGCTTTTCCTCGTTCAGCACCACATCTGTCTCCACGCGGATCTCGGTATTCCGGATCATAAACTGGAAGCAGACGAAGCCGAGAGCACCCATAACGAGTGCGGCAATAAACACGCGCTCGCCGATCAGGTTATCATTCTCATCGTACATAATAAAGGGCAGGATCACCATAGGCAGCATATTGCCGAAGATGGAGCCGATGGAGCGCCAGGCGGACAGAGAGGCTCTGTCCTTGACATCGTCGGAAATCAGGGAAAGCAAAGAGCCGTAGGGTACGTTGGCGATGGTATAGAAGGCATCCCATACCACATAGCCGGCAATAAAGATGATGCCCTTTGCAATGGGGTGTGCGTTGGGGAAGGGCAGGAAGCAGCAGGCACCGCCCACGATGAGGCCGATGGATCCGAACCAGATGTAGGCAAGGAACTTGTTTCTCTTGTATTTGCGGCGGTCGGAGTCAATGATGGAGCCAATGAGAGGGTCGTTGATGGCGTCCCATATCTGCACGATCACCAGCAGCAGCGCATACCACAGATCCATCTGCATAAACTGCGTCCAGAAAATGAGCATCGTGCTCTTGAGCGCGAAGCTCATGTTACAGCCGAGGTCGCCGGCGGCGTAGGCCAGGCAATCTCGCATGCCGAACAGGCGCTTGCCGTTGGCATCCAGCTTGGGTTGTTTTTTCATACCGTTTACTTCCTTTTCCGTTTTTTATTTGCGGGGGAAATGGCGTACTACGCCCTATGAGCATAATAGGCTATCTTTAGTATAAAGTATTTCAGAGAACCGTGTGAGTATTATTTTAATGTGTTTTTGTATTATTTTTATCTTTTCACAAAAAATCTGTTGTAAATCAACAAAAGGCATGCTATAATAATAACAAGCATTGGGAGATTTTGTATCCTAAAGAACAGCCGAAGGGAGGCAACAGCGTGTTTTATCAAAACGAGCTGCAGCTTTTGTGTGATACGCTGCGCAAAAGCCACGTACAGGCTTTTGTTGCTACCGAGGCGGACTTTACCGCCACCGTAGAGCATATGAGAGCCAACAACCTGTTTTTCGCCGATCATTGGGAGGAAATCCGCTTTCCGAGAGAGCTGGAGCCCTGCACCATGTACCGCCTCACCGACGGGCTCGATCTCTGCTATATTTACCTCTCCCTCCCCGACACGCTTCACCCTACAGTTCTGTTCATTGGCCCGTATTTGACCGCCGTGCCCTCGCGGGAGCGACTGCTGGAGCTGGGAGAACGTATGGGCGTCTCCCCCTCCCGCCAGTCGAATTTTGAGGAATATTACACCGGCATTCCCCTGCTTTTGGAGGGGAATCATCTGTTTATTCTGCTCACCACCTTCTGCGAGCGGATCTGGCAGCGCCCCTCCTTTGCCATTGTGGAGGTCAACAAGCGGCACCAAGCCTCGGCTTCGCCCATCAACGAGCCTCTGCACAGCGACCGGCTGGATGACGTGCTGGTGAATATGAAGACTATGGAAAAGCGCTACGCCTTCGAAAACGAGCTGATCCACGCCGTTACACTGGGGCAGCTGCACAAGGAAAATCTGCTACTGCCGGCCTTTTCCGACCAGCCCTTTGAAAAGCGGCTGGCTGACCCCCTGCGCAACGCCAAAAACTACGGCATCATCATGAATACCCTCCTGCGAAAGGCTGCAGAGAACGGCGGTGTGCATCCCGTCTATCTCGACCGGGTCTCCTCGGGCTTTGCCGCCAAGATCGAGCAGCTCTCCGACATCAGCGGTTGTTTCCCCTTGATGCGGGAAATGTTCCGCGCCTACTGCCGTCTGGTACGTAAGCACACGCTGCTTCATTATTCGCCGGTGGTGCAAAAGGCCGTTTTGATGATCGACTCCGATCTGTCCGCCAATCTGACCCTGCACTCCCTCGCGCGCCACCAGAAGCTGAGTCCCGGCTATCTTTCCACCGTGTTCAAGAAGGATGTGGGCAAAACGCTTTCGGAATACGTGCGTACCAAGCGCATGGAGCACGCCGCATATCTGCTGGCCACCACCCGTCTGCAAATCCAGACCGTGGCGCTGCATTGCGGCATCATGGACGTGCAGTATTTTTCCAAAACCTTCAAGAAGATGACCGGCAAGACGCCAAAGGAATACCGGGAAAGCGCGAGACCGTAATCGCCGCAGGCGTCGTGGGGCTCTTTGCGTGGCTCCTCTCCCGCCAAGGCGTGGATTTTCAGCTTGCGGCGGCATATACGGGCATCTTCTGCATGCAAGGAACGGAATCCAAATTTGCTTTGAGCGGGAAACGGGAATAACCGGAGCCGGCATCTGAAATCATCGGCAGCTTGCCGCTTTGCCTGCTTCACGCCGGCGCTCGGTTCAGATCCCGGCGTCGACCACGGAAAAAGGGCATCCCCACGAGGGGGATGCCCTTTTTCTGGCTAATTACTGTAATTATGATACAAAAACATTTCAAAGAATTAAGCAAATGACAGTATCGCAAGAGCCAAAACAAATGCAATCAGTATAGTAGCAACAGCCACGATTATTCCTACCACAGTTTTAACTATGGGATTTTTTTGAGTTTTCATCAAAAACAACGATATTACCGCTCCGACTCCACCCAAAGCACCGCCAATTGCTCCTCCTACAACAGGAAAAATAGAACAAAGTGAAGGACTGTTACCCCATGTCAACAAAAACAAGAATGGGATAATAGCCAAAATTATTTCATTCCACTTTGCTTTGGGTGACAGTTGTATTGTTTCGCCCTCTATGAGTAGCGTGCTACCCGTTAAAAAAGATCCTTTAAGAATAGCTCTTTTTTCATTTACCATATATTCCTTTTTGGAAATAGGCTTGGCATCAACACCATTGATCGTTAACGCTTTTTTTCCGGTCCAAAAGCTTTCGTTGTAAACGATCTCGCCATAAATAGAATGTTGAACGATTTCTTTCATGGGATTCCTCCTAAAAATATGTTAAATTCAACCATATTAACACATGATCCATATCAATTATATCATGTAATGCAATACATGTCAACAGAAAACCGCAATCCCTTTGTATCGGAATTGCGGTTTTTGTTTGGAAACTAACCCTAATTTTAATACAAATGCACCCCTTTTTGAGGTAAGGGAGCGCAAAGTCATTTTAGGGGGGTGCATTTTTAAGTCAGGGGGTGCAAATTGGGTTTAAGGGGGTGTAAATAGCGGATAAATGTACTAATCTTCTTTGGGCCGGTTGATATTCCAAGTCGTCAAATAGTCAGGATCTACAACGACCTCTCCGGTAGAACGCAAATGGTACTCACCGGGAGGGGCAATTTTTGTTGAAGATAAATCCGGGGGAAGTCCCAAAATCTCACCATCATTCAACTTAACCAAGATGCGGTTTTCGTTTGATTCAATCACCGTACCCCAGTATTGTTTCTGCTCAATAAATTCATTATCTGCCGTATAATAAGTAAGTCCAATTAGAATGGTTTTTCCAACCAGATCAGAAAAAGATATGTTACTCAATTTGATATCCTCCTTTCATATGTTGTGTACATTATAACATAAAATAAGAATAACCGCAATCCCTTTGTATCGGAATTGCGGTTTCAAGATAGCTTTTCAAGTGAAATATTCGGCTTACGCCGAATGTGAAATAATTTACTTCGTAAATTGTGAAATATTGCTCCTTCGTCGCAATGTGAAATGAAATTTGCCCACATTCGCGTCAGCGAATATTTCACATTTGCGGAGCAAATATTTCACAGCGAAGCTATTTCACTTGCCCGTAAGGGCAAATTTCGTTGAAAAAAGCACACATTTGTCCGGTAGACAAATGTGTGCTTTTTTCTGGCGGAGAAGGAGAGATTGATCGCGCAAGCGCTCTGCGCTTGCTTGCACTGTTGGCGTTGCCGCATCGCCGTTCCTTCGCCTTCGCTCAGTCCGCCTCTGCGACGCCTGCCACTCCTTAGCGCTCCCTTCCTCCGCCCCCGGCGGCGGTCGCGCACGTCCCTCCCGCGCCGAACCGACGCTCGTTCAAGACTCGACTTCGACAACAGAAAAGCGTCCCCCATCCCGAACGGGATGGGGGACGCTTTTCTGGCGGAGAAGGAGAGATTTGAACTCTCGCGCCGGTTAAAATCCGACCTACACCCTTAGCAGGGGCGCCTCTTCGGCCAACTTGAGTACTTCTCCAGATACTCATGAAAACTACCAAAGGTATTGTTTTTCATTTGCTTTTGCTATTATACAATACTTTTGCAAAAATGTCAAGAGGCTTTTTTATTTTTTTTAAAATTCACAAAAAGCCTTTCCCGCGTCCCTGCGAAAAAAAGGGAACGCACCTTTCATTATAGACGCAAAAATTCCCTTTGTCAACCCCCTTTTTTAAAAAATATGTGCCATAACGGGTGATTTTTTTTGAGTTTTTGACCCCAAAAATTTTTTTGAAAAAATTTGTCAAAAACGCTTGACAGGGGGGGATTTTCGTGCTAAAGTGTACAGACAAAGTTGAAAGGAAGACCGCGTTTGCGGCACATAACTATGGAACTTCCGTTTTTGACCAACCAACGGTTGGAAGACAAACAGGCCATGGCTCTTCTGGAGACGAACAGCGACGAGCATCCCATCCTTTTCTCCGTGATCGGAGAGGTGTCGCCCAACAGTCGCTACGGGGAAACGGCCCTGGTCGTATGTGCAGATCGCCTTTACACCTTTGATTTTTCCACCGGAGAGGCCTCCCCGGAGCTGCTGTTTGCCGATGTGGAAAAAATTTACACCAAGCGCCTGTACGGTAATGGCCTGGTGCGTGCCGAAACGGCAGAGGGGGAGCGTCGGGATATCTTCCGCTTCACCTTCTCGGTAGCGGCGCTCTGTGACGCGGCCGTAGGCTTCGTCAAGGCCATCAAGGAGGGTTCCGACCCTGAGGACGCCATGGAGGCTATCCGCGGCGCCTACGAAAAGCTGCTGTCGGTCTGCCCCAAGTGTGGCCGCACCCTCTCTGCCCCCGGTGTACCCTGTATCAACTGCATGAACAAGGGCAAGCTCTTCAAAAAGCTGGCCACTTATCTGAAGCCCGAGGTGCCCGTGCTGGTGGTATCGGTATTCATCTCCATCATCACCACCGCCATCGCGCTACTCCCCCCGTTGTTGACCAAGACCCTGGTGGACGAAATTCTGCCTAACCAAGCATTGGATATGCTGATGGTCGTTTCCCTTTCCCTGGTGGGCGTACATCTGCTGCGGCACCTTCTGGCGGGCATTCGCGGCTATATGCTCCGTATATCCGGCAACAAGATCGTGGCACGCATCCGCCGCGAGGTCTACGAAAAGGCCCAGCATCTGCCGATGCGCTTCTACGACAAAACCTCCACCGGCGCGGTCATCAACCGTATCAGCGGCGACACCGCCACACTGCAGTCCTTTATGCTCCGCATCACCCAAGAGGTGGTGGTGCAGTTCTTTAAGCTGGTGGGTATCATCATCGTCATGCTGGTGATGGACTGGCGCCTCACCCTCTTCTCCCTCTGCCCCGTTCCGCTGGTGGTCATCGGCTCCCGCATCTTCCGCAAGAAGATCGCACCCTTCTACCGCCGCATCTGGCGCCGTTCCTCGGCCGTCACATCGGTGCTGACCGATACCATTCCCGGCATTCGCGTGATCAAATCCTTTACCAATGAGCAAAACGCCACCGATCGCTTCTCCGAGTGCGTGGAGGAATGGCGCGTCACCGACTCCAAGGCGGGCAAGATCCTGCACGCCTATCCCGCCATCGTCAACGGCCTCATTGCCTGCGGCTCGGTGCTGATCTGGAGCGTGGGCGGCACGGAGGTTATCCGGGGTCTTGCTACGGGTGATCCCAACGCTATTTCCATCGGTCTTTTGGTTTCCTTTATTTCCTACGCCTCCATGTTCTACGAGCCCGTGAACTTCTTTGCCAACCTTTCCGACTCCACCCAGAGCGCCATGGCCTCCGCCGAGCGCATTATGGACATTCTGGAGGCAGAGCCGGAGCACGACTTCGGCAAGGGTAATACCAACGCCGATATGGGCGGCCGGATCGAGTTCAAGCACGTGAACTTCTCCTTCGACCGCACCAAGAAGGTGCTCAAGGATGTCAATCTGGTCATCGAGCCCGGCGATATCGTCGGTATTGTAGGTACCACCGGCTCCGGCAAGTCCACGCTGGTGAACCTGCTGCTCCGCTATTACGACCACTACGAGGGAGAGATCACCGTGGGCGGTGTGGATATCCGCTCCATTGATATGCAGTATTACCGTTCCTGCATCGGCTACGTGCAGCAGGAGCCAATGATGTTCCACGACACCATCTACAACAACATTGCCTATGGCAATGAAGCCTTCTCCACCGACGAGATCATCAACGCCGCGGATATCGCCAACGCCCACGAATTTATCGTGCGCCAGCCCGACGGCTACGATTCCGTCCTCGGCGAGCGGGGCGTCGGCCTTTCCGGCGGCGAGCGTCAGCGTCTTTCCATCGCTCGCGCCATGCTGCGTAACCCCAAGATGCTGGTGTTTGACGAGGCAACCGCCTCCGTGGACTCCGAGACCGAGCATCTCATTCAGGAGGCCATCGAGCGCCTCATCAGCGGGCGCACCACCATTATGATCGCCCACCGTCTTTCCACCCTCTCCAAGGCCAACAAGATCGTGGTGGTGGATAACGGTCAGATCATCGAGTGTGGCACGCCTCAGGAGCTGATGGCTCAGAAGGGCAAATACTACAAGCTGGTACAGATCCAATCCATGTCGGACAAGGTGGCCGAAGAGCGCCGCGCCGAAAATCTGTAAGGAGGTGGCAGCTATGGCAAGAATTTACATTGATCGCTACACGGGTAAGATCACCCGCTCCGACGTCTATCTCGTCAACGTCACCCTGAAGGACGGCACCGTGCTGGAGGATCTGGAGCCAAGACGCCTGTTCCCCGTCACCAACGCCAACATGTACATCACACTGCTGGATAAGGAAGAAAAGGAAACCGCCTTCGTCCGCGATCTTGCGGAGCTGGACGACGACTCCGCCAAGGCGCTGCAGGAATGCTTCAACGAGTTTTACCGCATCCCCATCATCACGCGCCTGGTAGCCAGCGAGGAAAAATTCGGCTCTCTCACGTGGACGGTGGAAACCGACCACGGTCCCGTAAAGTTCCGCATCCGCAACCGCCACAGCGATATCAAAAAGCTCCCGGACGACCGGGTGCTGGTGCGGGATACCAACGATAACCGCTACATCATTGCCAACTGGACGGCGCTGGATGCCCACAGCAGGCATCTGCTCTTCTCCTATCTGTAATTTCAAATCCCGGATGGTGCGCCATCCGGGATTTTTGATACCGTTTGCGGGGATATGTTTCGTCACACAACCCGCCCGCGCATGTTCCCGCATTTTTGGCGAATACTTGAGTAATGAAACAGGAAAATTCTATTTTGTTAAAAAAGGGCCCTAAAAAACATCAAAAAAGGCGTTTTTTGGCGCTTTTGATGTTACAAAAATGAAAATATAGTAAGATTTCCCTCTAAAATGATTGACTTTCATGCTGTTTTCCAATATAATAAAGGAAAGGGTTACAAAAGTAACTCCAGACACATCGCCTTTGCGGTGCCCTTTTGTTACGGGTCGCACCGACCCGCCGCCCCAATCCCATATCAGGAGGATCTGAAAAATGGCTCAATTTGTCATCTACACCGACTCCGGCTGCGATATTGCCGCCGAGGTTCTCGAGAAATGGGGTATTCGTTGCCAATACCTCACCTTCCGTTTTAACGATTCCGAGCAGGAATATGCCGGCAACGAAATGCCCTCCAAGGAGTTCTACGATAAGATGCGGGCAGGTGGC
This sequence comes from Oscillospiraceae bacterium, assembly GCA_015064005.1. Classification (GTDB taxonomy): domain Bacteria; phylum Bacillota; class Clostridia; order Oscillospirales; family CAG-272; genus Firm-07. The sequence continues at coordinate 3,235 of SVTA01000042.1, read as the reverse complement.
GTTGCCAAAACCGCCGCCGTCAATGTGGATCAGTTCTGCGCCGCATTCAGCTCCTCCCTTGAGGAAGGACTGGACGTGCTGTACGTCGGCCTTTCCTCCGGCATCAGCAATACCTACAACGCCGGCCGCCTTGCTGCCGAGCAGCTGAAGGAGAAATACCCCGACCGCAAGGTGATCGCATTGGATTCCCTTTCCGCCTCTGCAGGCCTTGGCCTGTTGCTGACCTACGCAGCAGAGCAGCGGGATGCCGGCAAGAGCATTGACGAGGCCGCCGCTTACCTTACCGAGCTGCGCCTCAATCTTTGCCATTGGTTCACCGTGGAGGATCTGGTCTATCTGAAGCGCGGCGGTCGCGTCAGCCCTGCCACCGCCATCGTGGGAAACGTGCTGGGCATCAAGCCCGTGATGCACGTGGACAACGACGGCAAGCTGATCAAGGTCACGACCGCTCACGGCCGCAAGAAGTCCCTTGCCGCTCTTGCCGCCAAGTATAAGGAAACCGCCAAGGATCAAGCAGGCGGACGCGTATTTATTTCCCACGGCGACTGCGAGGAGGATGCCAAGTTCCTTGCCCGGATGCTGAAGGAGCAAAACGGCGTGGAGGTTGAGCTGATCACCATGATCAGCCCCGTGATCGGCGCCCATTCCGGCCCCGGCACCATAGCCCTCTTCTTTGTTGGCAACGAAAGATAATTGCGAGGTATCATTTATGGATCATAATACCGAAAAAGACGAAAACCTGTTGCTGGACGGTCACCTACTGGCCCAGATGGCGCAGGGCGGCGCGGCGCTTTTGCGCTCCAACGCCGACGAGGTCAATAAGCTGAACGTGTTCCCCGTCCCAGACGGCGACACCGGCGACAATATGCGCATGACCATCGAAAGCGGCATTGCCGCCATCGAGAAAATGGATTCCGATGACCTTGCCGAGGTGATGAAGACCCTTTCTCACGGCATGCTGCTGGGTGCCCGCGGCAACTCCGGCGTTATTCTTTCCCAGCTTTTTGCCGGCATGGCCAAGGGCTTTGAGGCCTGCGAAAAGGCCGACGTTTCCACCATCGGTCAGGCTCTCACGCTGGGCGTGCAGCAGGCCTACAATTCCGTGATGACCCCCACCGAGGGCACCATCCTCACCGTGGCGCGGGAATCCGTGGAATATGCGGTTTCCCACATCAATAAGGATACCACCCTACGCACCTTCTTTGGTAATCTGATCAAGGAAATGTCCGCATCCCTTCAGCGCACGCCGGAGCTTTTGGCAAACCTGAAGGAGGCCGGTGTGGTGGATAGCGGCGGAGCCGGTCTTCTTTACATTATGGACGGCTTCAACAAGGTGCTCAACGGCGAGGAGATCAAGGCAGAGCCTGTGCCCGCCGCCGAGAAAAAGGCAGTGCTGGATTTCTCCGGCTTTACCGCCGACAGCGAAATGACCTATGGCTACTGTACCGAGCTGCTGCTGCAGCTGCAGAACAGCAAGGTAGATGCCGAGAGCTTTGATATCAACATCATCAAGGATTTCCTCTGCGGCATCGGTGACTCCGTGGTTTCCTTCAAAACCGGCACCGTGGTAAAGATCCACGTGCACACCCTTACCCCCGATAAGGTGCTGGCCTTCTGCCGTCAGTACGGCGAATTTCTCACCGTAAAGATCGAGAATATGTCCGTGCAGCACAGCGAGCTTGCTGAGGAGGAAGAGGCAAAGCCCGCGCCGTCTGCCCCCGTTTCTGCAGAGCGGAAGAAGTTCGGCATCGTGGCCGTGGCCAACGGTGACGGTGTGCGCGAGACCTTCCTGGAGCTGGGCGTGGACTGCATCGTAGAGGGCGGTCAGACCCAGAACCCCTCCACCAACGATTTTCTCGACGCCTTCGAAAAGGTGAATGCCGAGCATATCTTTGTATTCCCCAACAACGGCAATATCATCATGGCGGCAAATCAAGCAGCCGAGATCTATGACAAGGCAGAGATCCACGTCATTGAAAGCAAGAATCTCGGTGACGGCTACGTGGCCATCTGCTCCGCGGACTTTGAAAGCGAGGATGCCGAGGCCGTTGCCGCCGGACTGCGCGAGGCCATGGCCAGCGTGACCACCGGCTACGTTTCCCCCTCCATCCGCGACGCCGAGCTGAACGGCATTGAGATCCACAACGGCGACTTTATCGGCTTCATTGGCAAGCAGATGCTGGCCGCGCATCCCGATAAGGCAGAGGCCGCACAAACCCTGCTTTCCAAAATGCTGGAGGACGGCGAAAAGTATATGCTCACCGTCTTCTGCGGCAAGGATGCCACCGTCGAGGAGGCGGCAGCGCTGGAGGCTCACGTCAGCGAGACCTATCCCGATATCGAGGCCTATTTCCTGCGGGGCGAGCAGGACGTTTATCCCTATATTTTCGTGGCAGAATGATACAGAAAAGGGGGAGGAGGTGCTTTTTGCAAAAAGCACCTCCTCTTGCATTGGATCGGTTGTGAGCGAGGAGCCGCATAAATAAATTTGAGTTTTTCGCAGTGGGGGAGAGGGCGCTTTTGCAAAAGCGCCCGTTGAGGGATAGGAGGCTCTTTTTGCAAAAACCGCCTCCTCTCCCTCTTTTTTGCCCCTTCGGGCAAAAAATTCACCCCCTCCTCCGCAAAAAACTTTAAAAAGGGGGTAGCGCACATTGCGGGTAGCCGGAACGGTAAAGTGGGTTTTATCGGAATGTTCGCACGAACTTTTTGGGAAAGTTTTAGTCAAGTTTTTTCAAAAACTTGCGGGGCATGGGGCAGAGCCCCATACAGGGCATTTCTCTTTTGGTAGCTTTTCTCTTTGTGCCTGCGGTATCAAAGAGAAAAGCGGGCGAGAAATTTGCAAACGCCAGATGGCTGTAGCCACCATGATTTTCAGAGTCCTTAGCCACTTTTTCTTTGCAGGTGTGAGCCGCAAAGAAAAAGTGATCAAAAATGGGACGTACTCTTAAGGATAGTTTTAGATTCAATAGATATAGTACCTACCGACAGGAAGAGGACAAAGAATGTATTTACACTCTCTGTCCTCTTTTCTTTGCAAGCACTGCATTTGTGGTCACAAATGCGATTATTCAATTGTCGATATGCCTCGCGACTTGCTTTGCAAGTCTTCTCGGCTCGATATATTTGCCTTGCGGCAAATTCGATATGCTTTCGCTACGCTCAAGCTCGATATGATATAGATCCGCGCTCACGCAGTGAGCATATCGAGTGCGTCAGCACATATCGAACGCGTCAG
>SVTA01000041.1 GCA_015064005.1 Oscillospiraceae bacterium | reverse complement strand
GCCGGCATCACGGCAGAGAGATCCTTTGGCGTGATGCCGGCGGCATCCAACGCCTCGCGGGTAATGCCGCTGACGGCCTCGATATGGGCTCGGCTGGCAATTTCCGGCACCACACCGCCGTAGAGTCGGTGAGTCTCCACCTGGGAGGCCACAATATTGGAAGCGATGACGAGCTTTCCCTCCTCCACCCGCAGCACCGCTGCGGAGGTCTCATCGCAAGAGCTTTCCATTCCAAGAATATACATAACGTCACCTTTTTGCGCTTGCGCGCGAAGAATTATAAGATCAGAGCTCTGCCACCATGACCAGCGCGGCTTCGCGTGGGTGGCTATAAAAGCCGGGGCGCTTACCGGCCGTCCGAAAGCCGTGCTTCTCATAAAGCGCGATGGCAGGGGCGTTGCTTTCCCGCACCTCCAGCGACAGGCTAAGGATTCCTCTTTCGCGGCAAGCGGCAAGCAGCGCCGTCAAAACAGCATTGGCACAGCCACGGCGTCTGAAATCCGGATGCGTGGCCACGTTGGTGATCTGCCCCTCGTCCAGCACCGTCAAAGCGCCCACGTAGGCGGCGACGCTGCCCTCTTCCGTGAGACACACAAGCCCAAAGCCCTGCTCGCCGCAGAGCATCTTCAGCGATTGCTCGCTCCAAGGCGCGTGAAAGCAAAGCGCCTCCAGCGCAGCTACGGCGGGAATATGCGCGGGAGTCAGTGCCGTGACGGTCACAGTGCAGCCTCCCCGCCGAAAAACAGGCGCTTGACACAATGGGAAAGCTGCAGCAGGCAGGCACGGTAAACCTCCGGCGAGCCGCCGAAAGGATCGGGAATATCGGCCTCAAAGGTGGTGATCTTGGAGGCCTGATCCGGGTAACGCATCATCAGCTCCATGGCATGGGCGGCGCTGATGCCCACCACGATATCCGCAGAGGAAAGCAGCTCCTCCGTCACCCCTCTTGCCCGATGGGCGGTGTAGTCGTTGCCGGGCAACGCCGGAATGCCAAATTCCGCCAGCGCCTCGGCGGCGGTGGGGGTAATGGGATCGCCCTCGTGAGCGTACAGACCGGCAGAGGTGGCAATAAAGCCTCGAGGAGCCTCCTCGCACCCCACGGAGCAAACCTCCCGGGGGCGGGCAAAATGATTCAGCAGGGCCGCCGCCATAGGAGAACGGCAGGTATTGCCGGTGCAGACAAAAAGCACACGGCGCGCGGTTTGAGGATTGGCACCGTCGGTGACGGGCCTCTCACGCAGCTCGGTGGCGATCACTTTTCGGCCTCCTCTCCCGGCAGAAACTGCTCGGTAAGGTTGTCCGGCACAGCCACACAGCGACCGGAAACGGGGGCGAAAAAGTAGCCCTCTCCGCTCTCATACCAATAAAAATAAAAGGAGTAATAAATGCCCGGGTAAGCATCGGTAGCCAGCTTTACGGTACGGGAAACGGCGGCGCTGCCCTCCGGCAGCTCAGCCTCCTCACCGGAAAACCACAGCGCCTGTACCTCGTCAATGGCCGCGTCCTCCTCGCCGACGGTAAGCGCAAACAGCTCTACCGAAACCACATCCTCCCGGCAAACGATCACGGCAGAAAGCTCCCATTCGGCAGCATCGATCGCTACCTCGCCCGCATACCAGACCGTCATGCTGTCATCGGTCAGAAAAAGAGTCGGATCCTCGTCGGGAATGGCATAAAAAACATGGGAATAGTCGAGCTTGGGGTGATCGTAGACGCCCACGGCCTCACCGCGTCCCACAGCCTCATAGGGAAAATCCAGCGCTACGTAATGTACGCCGGTCTCCTCGTTGGTATAGCCGTTTCCGTCCGCGTCCACCGCAAAGGCAGGAAGCCGATCCTTACAGCCCACAAGTAGCAAGGAAAGCGCCAGCAAAAGCAAAAGAATACTCCGCTTCACGGATCAATACCCCATCTTTCCGGTGAGAGAATCGTCATCCTCGATCCAATCCGCCGTGCGAATGACCCGGTACTCGGTAGGGGTATCCCGCACCACCACGGTCTCAATACCGGCATTGAGGATCACACGCTTGCACATCATGCAGCTATTGCAGCCGGCATAAAGAGAGCCATCCTCGGGATTGACGCAGGCCATGTAGAGGGTAGCGCCCAGCATCTGCTCGCGGGGGGCGGCAATAATGGCATTCTGCTCCGCGTGAACCGAGCGGCACAGCTCGTAACGCTCGCCGCGGGGAATGCCCATTTTTTCACGCTGGCAGAAGGCCAGATCGTTGCAGTTCTTGCGGCCGCGAGGCGCGCCGTTGTAGCCTGTGGAAACGATCACATCGTTTTTCACAATGATGGCGCCAAACTTGCGGCGCAGGCACGTGGCGCGCTCTGCTACCGTTTCGGCAATATCCAGATAGTAATTGGTTTTGGAAACACGATCCATATGGCATCCTTTCCGGGGCATTGCCCCCACGCGCGCAGACGCGCGGATATAAATATACAGAATATAGTATAACATATAAAAAAGCAAAAATCAAGCATCCCAGCGTAAAAAAAAGAGCGGAGCAAGAATTTCTTGCCCCGCCCGATCTTGTTAAGAATAGCATTTTTTGAAATAAGTCCTAAAACGGTATGAAATATTTGGCATTACGCCTTTTTCACTCCGTGCTTGCCCTTGCGTCGCTTCAGCACCGCACTGAAGGCTACCGAAATACCGCTCAGCACCAAAACGGCGATCACAATGCCGGAGCTCACGTAGATCCACATACCACCGTTTGCATGGATCACGGGCAGCTCGGTCATATCCAGGCCCTCACCAAAGCGGGTCTTTTCCAGCTTCATTTCAGAAAGGCGCTTTTCCACCATGCCGTTGAGCGTGATGAAATAGGTCTTTTCCTTCATTTCCTGAAAATGCGATTCGATATACTCCTCGCTTTTCGGCATCCGCATGATCACGTAATAACCCTCGGCGGTTTCCACCACGTCGCTGACACCGTACTCCGCCAGTGCAAAGGCGGCCTTTTCATAAACGGCGGCCATTTCTCCGCGAGAAAAGTAAAATCCGTTTCCGGAAAGGTCGGAAAAATCGTTGTTATACTTGCCCCCGATGGCGTCCCGCATAGCCTCGTAACGCAGTCCGTCGTCGGTGATGGCCGCAAGCTCTGCTTGAATGGCCGCGGCGTGGGCGGCGTTCTCCTCCTTGGTATAGCGGTCGTTGGTGTTGCTGATGAATACATGCACGGTGCGGATCAGCTCGTCGCTGTAAATGTGCGCCTCGGCCGTTTCGTCCGAGGTATCCAGCTCACCCCGCTTGATCATTTCCTTTACAATGGCGGTGCCGAGGTAGTTTTCCACGGCAAGGTAAGCCCGCACGTACCGATCGGTCATGTGCTGCTTATTCAGCGTCTCCACGTATTCGTCGTAACCGCCCACAAAAGAATCGGTGATCAGGCCGTCCAGGTGCTTGGCCACCTCCTCGGCGATCTCCCCCTCGGTGATATCCAGGCCGTAGTCCCGCCCGACAGACAAAAGCGCGTGATCGCGGGTCAACAGATTTTTCCACACAAAATCCGCGATCTCCTCGGCGGCACCCTCCTGACGCAGGTAATCCTCGCCCTTCTCCTTCTGCATGTCCTCAATGTGATTCATGGCCAGAAAATACAGCTCGTCGTAATAAATATCCTCGCCGCCGGCGGTGGCCACCACCTTTCCGGCGCGCGGTGTGGGCACGGGACTTGAGCAAGCCGTCAGCGTCAAGAGCGCCGACAGCGCCAGCAGCAGCGCCAGCATGCGGAGAATCCGTAATTTTTTCATATCAAAGCTCCTTTTCATTTCGCTTTTCTTAATTATAATTTATAGTTGTGACGAAAATATGAACTCCTACCGCATTCCCCATATTTTTTTCAAAAAAACGAAAATTTCTCTTTCAAACGGCGTTATTTTATGTTATAATAAATCTTAACCTAAAAATACTATATAAAGGAGAAGAGCTATGCAGGAAACATATAGCATTTCCCTTGCCACCTTGATCAAGAAATTTTCTTTGGAGCCGGTCCACCTGCCGGACGATGCCGAAAAGATCATGATCTCCAACACCGAGGTAAACCGCCCGGGGCTTGCGCTAGCGGGATTTTTTGATATGTTCGAGCCCTCCCGTATTCAGATCATGGGCAAGGCCGAGCACCTGTATCTGGAGCAGCGGGAGGAGGCTACCCGCAACGCCAAGATCGAGGATCTCTTCCGCCACCGCTCCGCCGCCATCATTCTCACCACCGATCTGCCTCCCTTCCCTCACATGAAGGACGCCGCCGTCCGCTACGGCGTGCCGCTACTGGTCACCAAGGAGCGCACCAGCGCCTTTACTGCCGCGCTGATTGCCTTTCTGAATGTGGAGCTGGCGCCCCGCATTACCCGCCACGGCGTTTTGGTGGAGGTATACGGCGAGGGTCTTTTGCTGCTGGGCGACTCCGGCGTCGGCAAAAGCGAAACCGCCATTGAGCTGGTCAAGCGTGGGCACCGTCTGATTGCGGACGATGCGGTGGAGATCAAAAAGGTTTCCGCCATCCGTCTGGTGGGCACAGCACCGCCCATCATCCGCCACTATGTGGAGCTGCGCGGCATCGGCATTGTGGACGTGCGCCGCATTTTTGGTATGGGCGCCGTCAAGGATACCCAGAGCATCGACCTGGTCATCAATCTGGAGCCCTGGATACAGGGCAAGATGTACGACCGTCTCGGCCTCGATAAGCAAACCATGGACATTCTCGGCATCGAGGTGCCCAGCATCACCATTCCCGTCAAGCCCGGACGGAACCTGGCCATTATTTTGGAAATCGCTGCTATGAACAACCGTCAGAAGAAGATGGGCTACAACACCGCGGAGGAATTCAACCGCAAGCTGATGGGCCAAATGGGCCTTGAATAAGAAAGGATCAACGCATGAACACCACAGCACTTTGTCATTCGATCAAGGCGGGCGCGCTGGACGCCCGTTTCACCGCGCTTTACGGCGCAGACGCACTGGAAAAGCAACGGGCGCGTTACCTTGCGGCCATTGGCGAGTTTGCCGCCCTGTACGGCGTCGACCGTGAGGTTTCCCTGTTTTCGGTATCCGGGCGCAGTGAGCTTTCCGGCAACCACACCGACCACAACCGGGGCTGCGTCATCGCCGCCTCCATTGATCTTGATATCATTGCCGTAGCCTCTCCCACCGCCGATAGCATCGTGCGGGTAAAATCCGAGGGCTTTCCCGAGGACGTGGTGGATATTGCGGACTTTGCCGCCCCTCGCGAGGCGCGCTTTTCCAAGTCCGACGCCATCGTAGCCGGTATGTGTGCCGGCTTCCAAAAAAACGGCCACAAGGCCGGTGGCTTCGTGGCCTACACCACCTCCAGCGTGCTGAAGGGCTCCGGCCTTTCCTCCTCTGCCGCCTTTGAGGTGATGATCGGCAATATTGAAAATCATTTTTACAACGAGGGCACCGTCAGCAACGTGGAGGTCGCCAAGATCGCTCAGTATGCGGAAAACGCCTTTTTCGGCAAGCCCTGCGGCCTGATGGACCAGATGGCCTGCGCCGTGGGCGGCATCATCGCCATTGATTTTGCAGACAACGACGCCCCCGTCATCGAGCAGGTACATTTCGATATGACCGGCGCGGGCTATCGGCTCTGCATCGTCGACACCGGTGGAAACCACGCCGACCTTACCCCCGATTATGCGGCCGTCCCCGCCGAAATGAAGGCTGTGGCCGCGGCTCTCGGCAAAGGTGTGCTGCGGGAGACCGATGAGGAGGCCGTGCTGGCCGCCATTCCGACACTGCGAGAGCAGGTGGGCGATCGCGCCGTGCTGCGCGCGCTGCATTTCTTTGCGGAGAACCGCCGCGTTGCCACCGGCAAAGCTGCACTGCTTGCCGGTGATCTGGACGCCTTCTTTGCCGTGGTATTGGCATCCGGTCGCTCCTCCTTCCAATATCTGCAAAATGTCTATACCACCAAGAACGTGGCCGAGCAGGGGCTCTCTCTCGCTCTTTGTCTCTCCGAGCGCTATCTCGGCAGTAAAAAGGCGGCCTTTCGCGTCCACGGCGGCGGCTTTGCGGGCACCGTGCAGGCCTTCGTGCCCGCTGAGGACGTTGCCGGCTACTGTGCGCTGATGGATAGCGTATTCGGTGCCGGTGCATGCATGCCCCTCTCCATCCGCGCTGAGGGTGCCATTCGGGTTTGCTGATGCTGATGCCGGATCGCGATCCTCGCGAAGGAAAAGAGATCTCGCCTGAGAAACAGCGCCAGAATCGCCGCTATCTTCTTTTGCTGATCCTCAACACCCTGCTGTTTTTCATGCTCTATCGCATTCTCCTCGCCTACGCGGAGCTGACCGACAAAACCTTCGGCTCCTTCCTGCTGATGGTATTGTATATGGCGCTGCTGCTTGGCTTTGGGCTGGCGTACCTTATCTATAATCGCTTTTTCTACCGCAGCGGTGTGACACCGGAGCAGCTGCCCGCCGATTGGAGCGAGGAGCAAAAAACAGATTTTCTCGAGGATGCCCGCAAACGGGTCGAGAAATCCAAGTGGATGCTGTTGATCATCTTCCCCTTGGTATTCACCTTTTTCATTGACGCGGTGGATCTTTTTATCATCGACCCCTTCCTGCGAGGCTGACATGAACACACGGGAATACACACTGAAGCTACTCTATTCCGGCTCCACGGGCAATGCCGCTTTGATCACTGACGGTGAAACGGCGGTATTGATTGACGCCGGCCGCTCCGCCAAGGTGCTGGCAGCCTCCCTTGCCGAGGCGGGCGTCGTGCCTGAGCAGATCTCTGCCATTTTTCTTACCCACGAGCATCGGGATCACACCTCTGCGCTGGAGGTTTTCCTTAAAAATCGCACCGTTCCGGTACATATTGTCAGAGCTTCGGCAGAAAAGCTCTGCCGCACAGCAGGCAATCACCTGCAGGAGCTGCTGGTAATCCACCCACCACTGTTCACCGAAACGGTGGGACCCTTCACCTTTCGATCCTTCCCCACGCCCCACGACAGCTGCTGCAGCGTAGGATACCGCATCCAATTTAGTGGCGAAACGGTGCATGAAATCGGTTATGCCACCGACCTTGGTACCGTGACCCCTGCCGTGGAGGATGGACTGCTCGGCTGCGAGGCGGTAGTATTAGAATGCAACCACGACCCCGAAATGCTGGCCGACGGCCCTTACCCGCCCGATCTCAAACGCCGCATTGCCTCCCGAAACGGCCACCTTTCCAACGGTGATTGTGCTGAATTCTGCGCTCGATTGGCAGCAAACGGCACCAAGCGAATACTGCTGGCCCACCTTTCCGAAACCAACAATCTACCGGAGCTGGCGCTCTCTGAAGTCAAAAGCTCCCTCGCGGGCTTTGCTGTCCACGTGGGGACGGCTGCACCCGACCGCATTACCGAGCTTTGATCGGAAATCCACCCCGCTTGCCCAACAAAATTCAAAAAGGATCGTTAATCATGCTACATGTCAAGTTGATCGTCCTCGGCAGCCTCAAGGAAGCCTACTGGCGTGAGGCCGTGGCCGAATATGAAAAGCGCCTTGGCGCCTTTGCCAAGGTGGAAATTCTGGAGCTGAAGGAGTACCGTCTGCCGGATGCCCCCGGTGCCGCCGAGATCGAGGTGGCACTGGAAAAGGAGGCAGAGGCCGTGTTGGCCGCCATCCCGCCCCGCGCCTTTACGGTAGCGCTGTGCGTGGAGGGCAAGCAGCTCTCCTCCGAGGAGCTGGCCACAAAGCTTTCCGATGTCATGCGGGACAACGGCAGCCTTTCCCTCATCATCGGCAGCTCACACGGGCTTTCTCCCCGTGTAAAGGCAGCCGCCGACCTGCGGCTGTCGGTATCAAAGCTCACCTTCCCCCATCAGCTGATGCGGGTACTGCTGCTGGAAACGGTCTACCGCAGCCTATCCATTCTCCACGGCACAAAATATCACAAATAATACCATTTACCCCCAAAACGGGGCAAGAAAAGCGCTTGTATGCCTCAAGGCACACAAGCGCTTTTCTCGTTTGGCATCGCCGCCGCAGGACGGTCTCTCCATTATATTATAAAAGCTTGCACTTCGTCTTCAGCCCCTGGAAGGGTGCGTCAAAAATCGCCATATCCACCTCATCCAAGGAGGCCAGGGTATAGAGCGCCCTGCGGTTGAATTTTTCACTGTCGCAAAGGAATACCTTCTGGCGGGCGTTTTGCAGCATCAGCTTTCTTAAATAGTTCTCCTCCTCGGTGGGGTCGGAGATCACGCCGCCCGCATCAAGACTGTGGGAGGAGAAAAACAGAATATCGGGAAAGATCTCCAGCACCGCGCGGTAGCTTTGCGTGCCCGACAGCACCGCCGAATGATTGACGCTGTTGCCGCCGATGCAATGGGTCTCAATGCCGTAATTGATCGCGTTGATGGCCGTGATCATATTATTGGTAAACAGCTTGATATCCTTGTGCTTGGCAATGTGCGGCACCAAAAAGGCGGCAGTGCTGGAGCCATCCAGCATCACGGTTTGCCCGTCGCACAGCAACCCCTCTGCCTTTTTGGCAATCTTTTTCTTAGCCACCGCGTTTTGCAGCATACGGTTATTGAAGGGCGCGGCTTGGTTGCTTTCGTCCAGTATGCTTGCCCCGCCGTGGGTGCGCTTTAAAAAGCACATGCTCTGCAGCTTGGCAAGATCGCGGCGGATGCTGGAGGGCGAGGCATAGGTCAGCTTTGCCAGCCGCTCCACCGTTAAAAATCTGTTTGCGTTCAATAGCGCGAGGATCTGCTCCTGTCTGCTTGTGATGCTCATTTCCCTCTCCTTCTTGGCCGTTTCACGCTTTTTCTTGATCATTTTCCGATTGTATCACCGCTCATTGCAAGAAAAACGATCACCTGCTATAATTATAGCATGAAAACCGCATATGTCAATAGGGGGACACACAAAATGCTGTATGAACTGAAAAAAAGAGTTTTTGAGGCCAATATCGCCCTGCCGAAATACGGTCTCGTTACGCTGACCTGGGGTAACGTGTCGGAAATTGACCGCGAGCGCGGCCTTGTGGCCATCAAGCCCTCCGGCGTTGGCTACGAGGAAATGACCGTGGAGGATATGGTGGTGGTTGACCTTGAGGGTAACGTGGTGGAGGGTGACCTGAACCCTTCCTCCGATACGCCCACCCATCTGGAGCTGTACAAAAGCTTTCCCACCATCGGCGGCATTACCCACACCCACTCCCGCTGGGCAACCATTTTTTCCCAAGCGGGGCTGTCTGTTCCCGCCCTCGGCACGACCCATGCCGATACCTTTTACGGCGCTGTTCTCTGCACGCGTCAAATGACCGAGGCCGAGATCTTCGGTGAATATGAAAAGGAAACCGGCAAGGTGATCGCAGAACTCTTCACGCCGGAGCTGGCAGAGCAGATCCCGTCCGCGCTGGTATGCGGCCACGGCCCGTTCAGCTGGGGCAAAAACGCCATGGCTTCGGTAAAAAACGCCGTGGTGCTGGAGGAGGTGGCCATGATGGCATGGCACACGCTGAGAATCGCCCCTGATGTAGATTTTCAGCAAGCACTGCTTGACAAGCACTACTTCCGCAAGCACGGTGCCGGCGCTTACTACGGGCAAAAGGCAAAAAAATAATGCCCTGCCCCAAATCCATTCCCACTTGCAAAAGCTTCCGCTTTATGATGAAATAAGTACGAAAATTCGCGCATCCAAAAACAGATCCCGAAAGGAGATCAATTATGAAAACAACCAAGCTTTTATCGTTATTGCTTTGTTTAAGCCTGCTCATCGGCGTTCTGCTCCTCGTTTCCTGCGGCCCGAAGGCCGTCGTGATCGATCTTGCGGACTACCGATTGGTTTATGACGATGCCTTTGCCGGTCACGCTGCATTTACAAGCGAGATCTCAGCCTTCAGCGCGGCCATAAAGACCGAAACGGGCCTCAACCTGCGCTTCCAAGCCGACAGCGCGGCCTCCGTTGCCGAAAAAGAGGTGCTGATCGGCGAAACCTCCCGCGAGGAGACCGCCACCCTGCTTTCCAAGGTCAAGGGCGACGGCTACGCCATCGGCGTAGTGAACGGCAAGCTGGTCATTGCGGGCACGACTCCTGCCCTGACGCTGATGGCGTTGCGGGACTTCTCCGAGACCTATTTTGACGGTTTCAAGGACGGCACGGCCTTCAGCATCATCAAGGAGACCAACTCCGACGTGGCCATGATCACGCTGGGTAGCGCCTTCGGCATTGTGTACTCGGAGCGTAACGATGACGACGCGGATACCGATCCCGGCACGGTGACCGAGGATAATCCCGACGGCTATGACTACCCCGTGGTGGCCGCCAAGAAGCTGCGCACCACGCTGAAAAACCTAATCAAGATCAAGTCCACCTCTTTTAACGTGAGCTCGGACGCCAAGGCCAATGACGGCAAAGAGATCCTGGTCGGCACGGTGAACAGAGAGGCCGCCATCGCCTTTGCCAAGGTGCTGGATGCCAATGAGTGCGGCATTCGCATGGACGGCAATAAGCTGGTGGTTATGGGACACAACGACACCATGCTGCGCAGTGCGCTGGTGCTGTTCGATGGCCTAATGGCCGCCTCCGTGGAGGGTGAGGGCGATGCCGCCGTCATCCGCATTCCTGCCGATTTCGTTTGGACGCAAACGAAATCCACCTCCTGGGAGCTGGACTTCCCCCGTCCCGAGGGTGTGGAGCTGAGAGGCTCCGTTGACGTTGGCGAGGGTTCTCTCCAGCTGTATTACGCAGGCGAGGGCGCAAACGCCGCCACCTTTGAAAAATACTGCGCAACGCTGAAGGAGGCAGGCTACACGGTGGTGACCGAAAACATCATCGAGGAAAACCGCTTCTGCACGCTGGTAAACACCAAGAAGAAGCTGACCCTGCACGTCACCTACGCCGCCTACAGCTACGCAGAGGCCGAGAATATCGACCTGTTTGAGCCCTGCATCCGTGTGGTTTCCGCCTCCACCACCGACGTTGGCAACACCATCAAGGAAGAGCTGCTCACCCCCGATTATTCCTACACCAAGCTGACCGATACCACCCTGACGGGCGTGCGCTTTGATTACGATTCCGGCGCTTGGGGCAACGACTACATCATTCAGCTGGAGGATGGCTCCTTCTTCGTGCAGGACGGCGGCTCTGTTGCCGGCAAGGACTACGTGCGCCTTTATAACGTGCTTTGTGATCTTTTCTACCGCACGCACGGTCAAAAGCCCTCCACCTCCAATCCCATCATCGTATCGGGCTGGTATCTCACCCACGGCCATGCCGACCACTATGGCAACTTCCTGCAGATCTGCAAGCGCTATGCCTCCACCGTGCGTGTCGAGTATCTCTTTGCCAATATGCCCTCCGATGACGAGTGCTACAACGTGGAGAACCCCAACCTCACCATCCGCAACGAAATGCTGAAGCTGCTCAGCCTGGTGGATGGCGGCATGACCTACATCAAGATGCACGCCGGCCAGGTATTCCACGTGCGCAATATGGAGATCGAGACGCTGTACACCCATGAGGATATTTATCCTTGGAATCCCGAGATCTTCAACGATACCTCCACCGTGATCCGTACTACCATTTATAACACCGACGGCAAGGGCAACGTGCAGGGCAAATCCACCTCTATCATGTGGCCCGGTGACCTCAACTATCGCGGTAGCCAAAGCATGATCTCCATGTACGGCTCTTATCTCAAATCCGATATTGTGCAGGTCTCTCACCACGGCTATCGCGGCTGTGAGTACGCCTTCTACGTAAACGTAGCCCCCTCCATTGTGCTTTGGCCCAACTCCCTGAAGACCTTCCTTGCCCAGACCGACAACCCCAACGACAAGAGTAAGCCCAACAAGATCGACTATCAGATCGCCTACAAGCTTGCCTCGGTACAGTATATTGTGGTGCTGGATCAGTACAACACCACCATTACCATCACCAAGGATGGCCCCGATATGTCCATTGGCGGTGCAACCGGTCTTTACAATGCTTACGAGCACAGCACCACCCCCATTACCGCATACGGCGGCGCGATCATCAAAAAATAACGTACCCCCAAACGGGGCGAGAACCACCGATTTTTGTGCTCAAAATTTGAAAAAGCCAAGGGCGGCGCAATTTGCGCCGCCCTTGGCTTTTCTTTTATAATTTTATACGGGCAGGGTGTCGTCGCTCATATCAAGAAAGCCGTCGATAGCCACGTCGTCCGCAAGAACGGCCTCGGCATCGCTTTCCTCGTTTTCCGTACCCGTTATGAACCCTTCCACCTCCGGCTCCAGATAGGAAAGATCCATCCGGGGCTTATTTGAAAGGCGTACCTCACTGGTTTCCAGCAGGTCAAAGAGCAGCTTGATGGGATAGATCTCTACCTCCTCACCGGCCTCCCGGCGTTCCTCCATCACGGCCAAACGGCTATCACCCTCCTCGCCGCAATCGTAGGTATACAGGGTATCCGCATCCCGGCTTGACAGGGTATAGCGGCCACCGGCGTTGGTGATCATCTGTACCAGATACAGCATCTCGTTGAAATGATAGCGCTGGTATCCGAGGCTCACCGTTACCGTGTGACCGGAAAGCAGCGGGGGCTTGCGGGTCTTTTTGGGGCGCACGGTGTCAAGGTACTTCACGAAAAGCTCCGCATTCCGGGAGCCGCGCTCCATCAGATTGGCGGTATCCACCACGGGCTCCTCGGCCGCGGTCTCGGCAGCACCCTTCTTCTTTTTGCCGCCACGGTGCCGACGTTTCTTCGCCTTGGCCTCCTCCGGCTTCTTCCACGCGTAATCAATCACAAAATCGTGGGTCTCGCCTCCGCAATCGGGATACATTTCCAAAAGCTCCGGCAAATTCTTGCCGTGATAAGCGGCAATGGCCTTGAGGATCAGCATGGTGTTGTAGGCGTCCTCGTCGCTGCGGTGAAGGTTTTCTGCCTCAATGCCGCACCAGGAAAGCAGGGAGTCCTCCAGATTCTTGGCGGTGTTGTTCTCGGGCTGACGGGCGTAGATCTGCTGCACGTCGTAAAAGCGATAGGTGAAGGGCGTGAGATCGTAGCGCTTGCAGTCGTCCTGCAGGAAATGCACGTCGTTGGTCACGGCGTATCCCACCACGATGGTATCCTCATCCTCAAACATTTCCCGAAAGCGCTCGTAAAACGCGGGGAACGGCGGCAGATCCGCAAAGATGCTGCGGGGGTAGGCCATCATCTTTTTGGCCACGTACCAGTCAAAGCGATCCTTGGGGTTGATCAGCACATCCTCCTTATCGTGGAGGATGTTGAAATTCTCGTCGGTGATCACGTAGCCGAGGCTGAAGATCTTGGCACAGTTATTGTAGCAATTGGCACATTCAATATCAAAAAACAAATACTTCATCGTGCCACCCTTAGTTCAAAAAATCCATGACGTCCAGCTGCAGCATGGGCAGGAGTCTGGTCAGCAGCACACGGTAGCGCATATAGCTGTGGTAGCGCAGACCCTTTTCCAAAAGCTCCTCGGAAACGTGCACGTCAGCGGGATCGGTCACGGCGCCGGCGGCCCGCATCAGACGCATCATCTCCGCGTCTGTAGGCAGGATCTCCTTCACAAGACGCCGCACCTCCGGCCAGATGGCCTTGAGACGAGCGGGATCCACCTTGTCGGTGATGGTGGGGGTATTCAGCTTCATCAGCTCCTCGTGCTGGGTCGCATCAAAGGCGGCACGCACGGCATCCCAGTCGCTGGGATCGGCAATGGGGTCAACGCTCTCAACACGGTCGGCAATGTTGTGGTAGATGCGGTTGATCAGCACCGAGGCCACGCCCACCTTTTTGCCGTGGAACTCCGGCCAGATGCCCCTTGCCAGCTTGTAGCACTCCCAGTAGTGGGAGACCACGTGCTCGGCACCCGATGCGGGGCGGGAGCTCATGGCCAGCTTCATGCCGAGACCGGAAAGGATCAGACCCTCCATAATGCTGCCGGCAGCCTCCTCGTCCTCTCCCGCAACCTTTTCGGCAAGGGACATGACCTTCTCCACGCCCTGCATGGTCAGCTCGGCCACGGCGGGGCAGTAATATTCGTCAATGAGCAGATTGGCAAGACGCCAATCGAAAATGCCGATGTATTTGGCCACCATATCGCCAAAGCCGGCAGCCTTCAGTTCCAAAGGCGCTTTGGCAAGGATCTTGGTGTCGGCGAGAATAACGGAGGGTTGCTCCGCCTTCCAGGAGTTTTTGAAATTATTCTCAATAATGGGGGCGGTATCCGATGCAAAGCCGTCCATGGAGGGAGCGGTTGCGAAGATGCAGAACTTTTTGCCCTTTTGATAGGAGGCTACGCGGCAGATATCGTTTACGGAGCCGGTGCCCACGGCAATGATTCCATCCACACCGTCGCAAAGCGCCTCCACCTCACGCACCTGCTCGATGCGAGCGTAGGTCATTTTGGCATAAACCAGCCGCGTCACCTCAAAGCCGGCAGCGAAAAGGCTCTCCAGCACGCCATCGGCTGCACGGAGCGCAGGCTCGTCAGATACCACCAGCACCTTTTTGGGGAAACCGGCGTCGGCAAGGATCGCACCCGTTTTGGCGGTGAGGCCGCTTTCTATCTCCACCCGCTCGGTAACGAAGGTGTGCTGTTTACCGCAGGGGCAATTTTCAAGAGAACGCAATATCTTTTTCAGGTCCATAAAGTTCACCTCGCATAAAAATTCAACATCTTATATTATACCGCATACCGCATCGCTTGTCAAGGCGAAAAATCTCCACACACATCTGTTTCCCCTTGCTTTTTTTTGCGCATTGTGCTATAATGAGGCAAATAACCGAAAAGGAGGCATCATGATGTCCTTTGATCTTCGTGCTGACGCCCGTGAGCGTCTTTTGCTGGTGGCCCACCGCGGTGTCTGGGCGGGCAATGTCCCCTGCAATACCATCGCCGCCTATGAGGCTGCCCTGCGTCAGGGTGCAGATATGATTGAAATTGATGTGGATTATACCGCCGACGGCAAGCTGATCGTGTTTCATCCCGGCATGGAACGGGTGCAGCTGGGCTTTTCCGAGCGCCTGACCAACTGCAGCTGGGATCTGGTGAAGCAGCTGCGCTACGTGAATATGGATGACGACCCCACCCAGTTTGGTATCAATACGCTGGAGGAGGTGCTGGAGCAGTTCAAGGGCAGATGCTATATCAACATTGACAAATTTTGGTTGAAGCCGAAGGAGGTCACCGAAATGGTGCGCCGCCACGGTATGGTCGATCAAATCCTGGCAAAGACCGCCGCAAAGCCCGAGCATCTTGATATTGTGGAGCAGCATTGCCCCGACATTCCTTATATGGTGGTGGCAGGCAACGAGGCGGATATCGAACGTGCCAAGGCAAGAAAGCTGAATTTTGTGGGTGCAGAGGTCATTTTCCGCGAGGACACCTCTCCCCTTTGCGCACCAGAATTTGTCGAGGCGCAGCACAAGGAGGGCAATCTCCTTTGGTGCAACGCCATTGTTTATAACTACCGCGCCGTACTGGCCGGTGGCCACTCCGACGACCGCGCCTTCCTTGGCGACCCGGAGGGCAGCTGGGGCTGGATCGCAGATCGGGGCTTTGATCTGATGCAGACCGACCACGTGCTGGAGTCCGCCCTGTTCCTCGACAAAACCGGGCGCAGAAAGAGAACGGTATGCTAAAAAAGGTTCGCATACAGATCACCACAGAGCGGCAGGAGATCGAGGGATCCCTGTTTGAAACGCCGATGGGGCAGTTTTTGCCTACCGGCGCGCCGCCCAAGGAGGCAGAGCCGGAACGGCTGGAGCTGATGATGGAGGGGCGCTATCACGACGACGGCACAAGGGTCTCCATCTCCTATAAGGAAAGCGAAATCTCCGGCATGGAGGGCGCCACCACCACGGTCTTTTTTCAAAAAAACGAGCCGGGGCTTGTCACCATGACCCGCACCGGCACTGTGCGTACCGCGCTCGTATTTGAGGCGGGCTGCCGTCATCATTGCATATACGAAACACCGATCATGCCCTTTGAGGTTGCAGTGGACACCAGATCTGTAGAAAATGCGCTGGAGGCATCCGGCTACCTGCGGCTGGACTACACCGTGGAGCTGCGGGGCGCCAACGCCGAGCGCACCCGATTTGAAATGCGCATTTTGCCCGTATTCAACAAGCCCTTGGGACAATAAGCGGCAAAACGGTATAGAAAAATCCCGCACCTTAAAAATAACGGCAAGGGGCCGAGACACTTTTCGTGTCTCGGCCCCTTGCCGTTACGGTTCAATGTTCTACATAGCCCTTACCGTCGCAAAAGTAGCAGCGGCCGCTTCCCGCGGTGGTTTGAGACGACTTTTCAGAGCAGTTCTCACACCCGAGGCGACTGACATAGCCATCCTTGCACAGGAAATTGGTACAATAGGGAATCAACGGTTCCAGTCCATGGCACTGGTTGCATACAATATATCCGCCGAATCCGGAGCCGTCACAGCGAGAGCAGACTCCCGTACCCTTGCAGGCAGTGCATTCCTCCTTTTTGACGCAAGCCGAAAGCAAACTGCAAAGCAATAATAAGACGCAAAAACAGGCGAATACTTTTTTCATAATCGCACCTCCTTTGGATGTTGATACCATTATATCACGCGGTCGAGGCTCTGTCAATAAAATTTTTGTCAACAGAATACCGATGCCCCCCGTGCGGCGGTGTTTGTCAGAGCGGCGGCACCTGCCTCGGGCGGAGCGGAAAATACA
>SVTA01000040.1 GCA_015064005.1 Oscillospiraceae bacterium | reverse complement strand
TTTGCCACCTTCCGAGAGGTGCGCCCTCTCGTGTCATCCTGAGCGGAGGCGGTAGGGAGCGAAGCGAGTCTCCGCTGTAGTCGAACCCGTAGGGCGATGCGCAGCATCGGGATCTACGAGGAGAAAGGATGATATTCCCGCCCGAGATCCTGCTCGGCTTTGCCTCGCACTGCTTCGCAGTTCGGCTTCGCTCAGGATGACACGGGCGGGATTTCGCTTTGCAGGAGAATATGTCTTTAATTAATGCAGTGCTTCTTCAAGAAAAGAGGACAGAGAGTGTAAAAACATTCTCTGTCCTTTTCCTGTTGGTGGGTGCTATTTCCTGTTGGATTTAAAAACTGTCCTTTAGGGTACGTCCCTATGACACTCTCCTTTGTTTTTCCGTCACGCCCAGCTCATGGTGGTGGGCTTTTCCTCGGTAATCATCACTCCGTTCAGGAAACCAACAGCTTTACGAAGGCCCTCGTCAATGGTCATCACGCTATCCTCATGCTCGATGGACAGCACGCGATCGTAACCGCACAGGCGCAGATTGCTGACCAGATCTCTCCAGTAGGTCTCGCCGTTGCCGTAGCCTACGGTGCGGAAGATCCAGGCACGGTGCAGCTCGTCGCTGTAGTGCTTGGTATCCAGCACGCCGTTGACGGCGGTGTTGTAGGAATCGATCTTGGTATCCTTTGCGTGTACGTGGTAAATGGCGCCTGCCAGCGCGCGAATGGCAGCAACGGGGTCAATGCCCTGCCAGATCAGGTGGGAGGGATCGAAATTCGCACCGATCACATCACCAACGGCGGCACGCAGGCGAAGCAGCGTTTCGGGGTTATATACGCAGAAGCCGGGATGCATCTCGAAGGCGATGTGGGGCACGTTGTGTGCCACGGCAAAGGCACCGGCCTCCTTCCAGTAGGGGATCAGCTTCTCGTTCCACTGCCAGTCAAGAATCTTGAGGAAATCCTCGGGCCAAGGGCAGGTGACCCAGTTGGGGTATTTGGAGCCCTCGCTGTCACCGGGGCAGCCGGAGAAGGTGATCACCGTATCCACGCCCAGCTTCTCGGCCAGCAGGACCGCATCGCGGAAATCACGGTCAAAGGAGGCGGCAATTTGTGCGTCAGGGTGGAGCGCGTTGCCGTGAACAGCCAGCGCGCAGATCTCCACGTCATATTTACGGAAGGTGGCGCGGAAGGCCTCCAGCTTCTTTTCATCGGCCAGCAGCTCTGCGGGATTGCAATGCGCCTTGCCGGGATAGCCGCCGGCGCCGATCTCCACGGTATGTACACCGAGGGAGGTCAGAATGGAAAGTGTTTCGTCCAGGGATTTGGCACCGTACAAATTTGCAAGTACACTGAGTTTCATCATCTATCATCCTTTCTATTGATAAAGGGCTGCCACCGCGGTGACAGCCCTTCTTAACGGTATGGTTTCACACCGCATTCAGTTTTTCATTAAGCCTTTTTCTTCTTAACGATGATCACAGCAGCAGCTGCGCCGGCACCGACAACAACAACGGCACCAACAGCGATGAGGATCTTACCAACCAGGGACAGGCGGGTGATGTACTCCCACTGATCTTCCTCGTCATTGAAGAAGATCTTCTGCAGCTCCTCACGAGAGGGAGGATCAATGATGATATTTTCCTCCTCGTTTGCGTCCTCAATCTCGCCCTCTGCGGGGAAGAGGTATGCAAATCTCTCGGCAAGGTAAGCAGCAGCCCAATCGGCCTGGCCACCGGAAATGCTGTTGGGAGCCTCGTCTGCGAAAGCAAGAGCATACTGCATTTTGTCAAGAGCGCCGGGGGTAGCCACTGCGGTAGACTCTACACAGCCGGCCTCGATGTATGCCTCTACCAAACCTGCGGTCAGGTAGTCGACCTGCTCAGCCTCGGTAAGGGGCTTGCCGTCGTATGCGCGGTCAGCAATGTGGTACTGAGGCTTGGTGTTGGAAGGAACGTAGATGGTGCTCAGGTTGCCCTTGCAGAGTTTCCAGGAAGCAACGCTGCCTGCGTAAGGAGCAAGAGCTGCAACATTAGCGTTCAGGCTGCCGTCGTCGTTCTTTGCGGAATCGGACAGCTGGAACGCATCCTTAACAAGACCGTACATCATACCGGAGCTCTTGCCGCCGTCGCTATCGCCGAAGGCATCGGGGTTGGGATCGTAGCCGGTCTCGGTCTTGATCTGAGAAGAGTAAGCCCATACCAAGTAGATTTTCACATCGGAATCAACGGTAAAGCCGTTCTCCAGATTGGACCACTGCTCAATGAAGAGAGAGCGAACATCAAGATCGGCACCGGAGTTTACTTCACCGCGATCGATCAGATCCTGGAAATGCTTGATGGCAGAGGCGTTGATGAACCAGATAACGGCGCACTCGCCGGGAGCAACAGTGCCCTTCTCGCCATCATTCTGCAGAACGAGGCCCTCGGGAATCGTAACGGGCTCACCGGTCTCGGTGGTAGGTCTGCTGGGCACAACGTTGGTGGAGATGTCAGCCTTGTGGACGAACTTCTTATCGTTCTCCCAAAGATCCCAAACGTTGTAATATACAGTACCGTTAGAAGGAATGCTCTGGTACATGGGGGCGGCTACCAAGCTATAATTATAAATATTGATAGCTTCATCAGAGCCGTTGTAGATCTCCCAGAAAGCGAAGCAGTCGCCGGCAGAGGGATACTCCGGCTCATTCCAGTGGTCGGGGTTGTGGTTAATTTCGCTGATCAGCAGGCCAGTAGAGTTGCCGGCATAAGAGGGAGCGTTCGTCTCCTCAGCAGCAGCGGCGGGAATCACGGCCAGAACAGATGCAAGCATAAGGACAGCCATAAGAACTGCAAACAATTTACGCATGGTTAGCACCTTCCTTGTTAGTTTTGGTAAGCCTATTATAATACAGTTTCCGCCTTTTGTCAATAAGTTTTTTGAAAAAGTCTTCCGGATTTTGTGTACAATATGCAAAAAACGGGGCAAAATGAAAACTTGTTACAATTTGGTTACAATTTGCACACAATTTGCAGGCCCACTTTTGGACGGCGTGGCGTCGTTATTCTTGCGGAAGCATCAAAAACCGCACACCGCGCAGTGATTCCACATCACCGGGCGCGTCTCCGGAAATGCCATTGGCAAGGGCCAATTCCGTCGGGGCCACGCCGCAGCGCTTGGACACCTCCCACAGCGTTTCCTCCGTGCCGGGATAGCAGATTTCCATGTCCGCCCGCGAAGCCGACGCCACCTTAACGAAGCCGGCCTCCGCCACCATACGTGCCTCCTCCGGGGCGGTGGCAGCCAGTGCCAGCTGCAGCTCCGCATCCACACGCAGCCGATCACCGGTGAGCGCCGTGCGGCACAGGGGAACCGAGCTCCGGCAGATCAGCGTAGGATAGGGCGCCTCCAGCGTCACGCGGAAGGGCACCGCAGCCTCCGCGATCTGATATTCCCTACCATTCTTATAAAGCAGGTGGCAGCGTAGATCACCCGCAACGGAGGTGCGACCGCCCTCCACCGTGCACTCCCGCACCTCAGCCTCCGCCTCACTGAGAAGCAGCTCTGCCTCGGCCGGGATCCCCAGCGTCTGCGCGGAAAGCTCGCCGGAAACGCTGAAATTCCGATTGCCGCAGAACAGATGCCGCTGCAGCTGCTCAGTGCGATAGCGGCACTCTGCCGCCGCGCCCGGCAAAAACAGATCCCGGGTATAGCAAAGCGCCTCCTCCCGTCTTGCCTCAGCCTCCGTCGTAAGGCAAAGCGAAAGCCGCACGCTCCCCTCCTCCACCGTGGCACCGATCTCCTCCACCGTAGCAAAGGCTCTGGCATCGCAGTCGGGACCTGCGCCCTCCACCGGCACCGTTTCCGTAAAGGGCAGCCGTCGGGTCAGCAGGAAGGGCGTGCCCTCCGGCCCCTCCGCTTCCCGCGCGCAAAGCACGGAGCAGACCACCTCGCCCTTGCAGCGCACCACGCCGTCACCGGCAGCGACCTCCGGCAGAAAGACCTCACCACGGGCGGTGATCACCCGCAGATCCTCACCGCCCTCCGCAGGCAGCTCATCCGTCAGAGTCAGCGCGTCGCCGCTTCCCGTGAAAACGAAGGCGCCGGAGGCAGTACCGCACAGCTGCAGAGGCTCGCCCTCTCCCCCACCGGAGAGGCGGGGCGCCAGCTCCCGCACGGCATAGCCGCGGCACCGCGCCCGCAGGCGGCAGCGAAGACTCAGACGGCGGGGGGCCGCCACGCGGCTGACCACCGCGTCGGGCAGCAGCTCCACCCACAGAGTAGGCTCGTCGCCCCCCTCTTCAAGAGGCACGGAAAAGTCGTAGGGCACCTCCTCCTCGGCGCCGTACAAAAGCCCGTCCGGTCCCACGTAAAGCAGTCCGTAGCGCACCGTACCGGAAAAATCCGCCTTGCCGTTGCCAATAAAGCGCGTGGGCACAGAAAACACCGGGCGCACCCACAAAAGTCGGCTGATCTCACTGCGGTAATCGGGCAAAGTGATCTCCGCCGTCCACTCCAGCGGCACCGTGCGTGCCATCCATTCCATTTGTGCCCTTGTATGCTTGGTTGCTTGATGTTCCATAGCTACTCTCCTTGTTTTGATATCATTCCATCTTATGCGCAAGGAGGCGGCAACAGAACGAAAGCGCATTTTTTTCGCAAAGCGCGCGTCACAACGCCTATATAAATATAATGAAAAGAACCGACGAAGTACGACTCCGTCGGTTTTCCTCTGATCAGGTTTTCTTTTTTTGCCTCAGCAGCACGCCACACACAAAAACCGCCGCAATGGGGAATGCAGCACCCACCAGCAGGCCGCATTTCATGCCCAGCTGCTCCGGGTGGATGGCAAGGCGGGTGGCAAGCTCCGCGCCAAGGCTGCTGGCCGCCACCGCGTCGGTGACAACGCCCACCAGCTGCGGCCCTACCGATGCGCCAAGGTCGCCTCCGGCAGCCATCATGGCGTAGAGAAATACGCCCCCGTGGGGGAAGCGATCCGCTGCCACCACAAGATTACCGGGCCAAAGCATAGAGGCAAAAAGACCGGTAAAGGCACAGGCCAGCAATCCCACCACCGGCACGCCGGAAAGTGCCGCAACGGGATAACAAATGGCAGCGCCAAGGGAGCCAAGGAACAGCACCCTTTCCACGTTTCGACCGTATTTGGCATAGAACGTACGCCCCAGTCCCAGCATCATGGCAAAGAGTGCGGCACCAAAGATGTCGCCCCAGATTTTAGGGATGGCAACCGCCGTTTCCAGATAGCCGGAGCACCACTGTGCCATGGTGCATTCGGTGGCACCGCCAAGAAAAATGGCCACCACCGATAGCCAAAGGGCCTTCTGCTTCAGGAAGGACACTGCGCCGGAAACCCGCTCCGGCGTTTCCATCGGCGGAAAGCGTGTGCCGGCAAAAAGAGCAGCCGCTGTCAGTGGAATGAGGGTGGACAGCAGCACCAGAAACTGCCAGTACGTGCCGTCCAGCAGGTACAAAAACAGCGTGCCGAGTGTAATGACAGCCACCGCGCCCCAGGCATAGACCGCATGGAGCTTGCTCATTTCCCGCTCGGGATTTTCCGACGGAATGGCCGCGATCACAGGGCTGATCAGCACCTCCGCAAAGCCGCTGGAGGCGGAGAAGACCACAGTGCCCAGCACCAGTCCCACGTATACCGCCGAGGGAAACAGCAGCGGGGCGGCAGCAAAGAGTAAAAGGCCGATTGCCCCCAAAACGGGGGTGAATTTCACCGCCTTCGGGATATTGAACTTGTGAGAAAAGAAGGAAAAGATCAGATCCACCGTCAGCTGCGTGCAGAAATTTGCCAGCACCAACAGCCCCAGAAGGGAGTAGGAAATGCCGTACAGCTCACGGAAGGTGATGAATAGGATCGGGGGGAGATTTCCCACCACTGCCATGGTGCAGTTGGTGGCGTAGCAGGCATAGCGAAGCCGGGTATTGTTATTCATGCCCTGATACATCCTCCCCCACCGCTTCCCCGTCCCGGGTGTAGCAATGAACAAATTTGACCAGGTCATTATCCTCTATCGTTACAGATGCGGGGGCACTGTGGAACACACAGTCGGAGAACACGGTGAGCTTACCGCCCTTTACGCTGATCTCCATATTCCGGCCAAAGTTGAAGCTGTTGAAAAGCATCGCGACGGAATCCTCAAGCACGATGCCGGAGTAAAACATCTGGCAGCCGGTAAACACGTATCCGTGCTGGCACCCCAGTGCCTGAATGCCGATGCCCTTATTGTTTCCGTTGTGGTTGAAGGTACAGCCCACTACCGAGCCGTGGGAGTTGTTGGGGGACTGATTTTCGCTGTTGTTCATCAAAAATCCGGTTTCGTTATCATTGAAGCCGCAGTTGCAGAACACGTTGTTGCCGCCATTGTTGATGCAGCCGTAAAGATTGCTGTCGCAAAGCATATTGGTGAATTCATGATACTCGCTGAAGCGGGAAATATGGATACCCGCACCGCAATTCAGTATATGGCAGTTGGTCGCGGTCAGCGAGGCATAAATCAGGTAGCCCGTATCCACGCAGGTGAGGCCGCCGCCCGAAAAATAGCGGATCAGACACCCCGAAATAATGGAATTGCGACGGCAGGTATCCTTATAATCCTTGGGAGTTGCCGTTCCCGCAAAGAGCAGGCCGTGGCGACCGCCCACCTCAGCGGGAGCGGGAATATCCTCGTAAGCGCCGTAAATGGCCATATCCTTGACGGTGCAATAAGAGTTGATCTGCACGGCGAAGCCCTCGGAGAGCGACGGATCGAGATAGAGCCTCGTCGCAGTGCCGTGTCCCATCAGCGTGGTGTGATCGGGCATTTGAATACCACTGACGGTAAACTCGCCCGCGCCCAGCACGCACGCGCCATAGGTTTTCAGCATTTCCTCAATTTCCGCCGTTCTGTCGGTGCGGTCGCCCGTGCTCTCCAACAGATAGCGAGAACCGCAAAACTCCATATTTTCCATACCGTTTGCCTCCGTTTTTAATTTTTATCCGCGAACAGGGGCGCAAGCGTCCCGTAAATGTTCTCAAATACGGCATATCCCCTGTCATAAACCGCCGCGGCTGCAGGGTTGGGCGTATAGACGTGGCCGATCCGCACGCCGCGCCCGGCCTCCACCATGTCGGCACAGAGTCCAAGCCCCACCAGGGCACAATAGGCCGTGCCGAGAGCGCCCGCGTGCCGCGTGGCGGCGGGAACCTCTACAGTCACGCCCAGCACATCAGCCAGCATCTGCATCCAAAGGCTGCTGCAGGCGCCGCCGCCTACCACCCGCACCGTTTCGGGCAGGCGATAGCCGTATGTCTTTTCCTGATATTCCGCGCCCATGCGCAGCTGGTAGCAAACGCCCTCCATCACCGCGCGAGTCATGTGCCGACGGTCGTGGGCGGCGCCGAGACCGAGAAAATTGCCGCTGGCCGCTCTGCCAAAGAGGGGCGGACGCTCGCCGTAAAACCACGGCGTCGCGAAAACGCCCTCGGAGCCGGCGGGGATCTCCTCCAGCTGCTTGTCCACAAAGGCGAACACTCCGTCACCCATTTGCTTCTTCTCCTCGGCATAGAAGCGATCCACCGCCCAGTTGAAGGAAAGGCCGATGGACTGCGAGCTGACGATGTTAATGTCCCTTTTCTCGTCAAATGGAGAATGGTACAGCTGTCGGAATTGATGGGCAAGGGTATATCCGATCCACCCGGAGGAGCCGAAATAGATATGTACCCCACCTACGGCAGCGGTGCCCGCGCCCATGGCGATGGCGTTGATATCGCTGGTGCCGCCAAAGACCGGCACGCCTGCCGGCAGCCCCAGCTCGGCGGAGGCCGCCTCGGTCACGTGCCCCACAAGCGCCTCAGAGGCGGCGGTTGCCGGGAATTTCTCCCGTGGGATATCCATAAAATCCAGCACATCGGCATAAAAGGCATCCAGCTTCGGGTCAAAGGAGGACACGAAGCCGTTGGCCACGTCCACCGACGCAACGCCCGTGGCCTTCCATTTGAGGTAGGAATTGACCTCCAGGATCATTGCCGCCCCCTCGATCACCTCCGGGCGATGCCGACGGAGCCAAAAGAGCTTGGGCCAATAATCCGCGGCGTTGAAGGTATCCTCGCCAAAGCGCTGGTTCAGAAGCGCCGCCTCCTCCACGGAGCGGGAATCCAGCCAGATAATACTGCGATGAAGCACGTTTCCCGCACCGTCTATGGGGATAATGCCCTTCCACATGGTATCAAACGCTATGCCGAGCACCGCCTCGGGGGTAACGCCGCTCTTTTTCAGCACCGCTCCTGTCACAGCACAAACGCCCTGCCAATAATCGGCGGGGTCTTGCTCCGCCACGCCGCCGTCGGCGGTATACAGCGGATAGGAGACCGTGGCGGTATAGGCCACCTCGCCCTCGGGCGTGACCAGCGCGCCCTTGACGCCGCTTGTGCCGAGATCGTATGCCAAAACGTATTTTTTCATAGCATTCTCCTTTAGCTTCAAGAGGTGACGCGCACATTCACAGGATTACGCCACCCCACATCATCCGATCAAGAGCCTGATCCGTGACCGCACGGGTATTTTGGCGTCTTGAATCTTCTTTTGCAATTGTAACACAGGCGGGGGGGAAAGTCAACAACGCAAAGTAAAATTTTCACACAAAACAAGTAAAGAAAAGCTCTTTACAACACGCTAAGCCCGTCGTATCATGCTGAAGAAAGCAAAGGGGTTCGCGATGCGCGTTACTTTCGGATTTGCATAAAAGGAAACTGTCGAATTTGACGGCTGATCAGCTTCGTCACCAAATAAAAATCCGATACGGATTTGTTCCGTATCGGATTTTTGCGTTATATGTTAAAAACACCGAATGCCGTGAGAACCGAGGAAATTAAAATAATGAGGATGCAAACAGGAGCCACGTAGCGGATCACTGCCGTGAACAGCTTCTTATGCTTGAACGGCCCCGAAAGCTCTACCTCCTCAATGACAGTCTTCGGCTTCAGCACGTAGCCTATGAAAATCGCTGTTGCAAGCGCAACAACGGGCATCAGCAGACTATTGCTGAAGAAATCGAAGAAGTCCAGCAGCTGCATGCCGATGATCCTCACCTCTGCCCATACGCTATAGCCGAGAGAGGAGCACAGCCCCAGCACCAAGCTAATGCCCAACACAGCCAGCGTGGAGAGCTTTCTGCCCCATTTCAGCTTATCCATAAAGATCGAAACCACGGTCTCCATCAAGGAAATCGACGAGGTCAGTGCCGCAAAAAGCACCATCACGAAGAATGCCACGCCGATAAAGGCACCGCCGGGCATAGAATCGAAGATCTTCGGCAGAGTCACAAACATCAATCCGGGGCCTTGACCCAGTGCCTCCTCGTTACCGCCGGAGAAAGCAAATACCGCGGGAATGATCATCAAACCCGCCAAAAATGCCACACCCGTGTCGAAGATCTCGATCTGCTTGACGGATTTTTCGATGCTGATATCCTTTTTCATATAAGAGCCGAAGGTGATCATAATACCCATGGCCAGCGACATGGAATAGAAAAGCTGCCCCGTAGCTGCCACCACCGTCATCAGCGAGAACTTGGAGAAGTCGGGCTTCAGGTAGTACACCACGCCGTCCCAGGCACCGTCCATGGTCACGAGTGTATAGATGACGATGACGAGGATCAGGCCGATCAGGATCGGCATCATGACCTTACTGACCTTTTCAATGCCCTTTTCCACGCCCAGCATCACCACCACGGCCGTAATGCCGATGAAAAGCAGGAACCACAGCACAGGCTCCCAAGTCAATCCCAAGTAGTTGCCAAAATAGCTATCCTCTGCCATTTGCGAGGTTTGGCCCATGGCAAAGCCTACCATATATTTCATGACCCAGCCGCCGATGACCGAATAATAAGGCAGGATGATGACAGGCACCAGCGCCCCCAACAAGCCCACAAAGGAAAAACGCTTATCCAGTGAGCCGTATGCGCTGATGGCGCTGAGCTGTGTTTTGCGTCCGATGGCGATCTCAGCCACCATCAGCGCGAAGCCGAAGGTCACCGATAACGCAATATAAAACAGCAGGAAGATACCTCCCCCGTATTTGGCCGCAAGATAGGGAAACCGCCATATGTTGCCGAGGCCCACGGCAGAGCCCGCGGCGGCAAGCACAAAGCCGATCTTACCTGTGAAAGAACTTCTGTTAGAACCCATTTTTGTCTCCTGAATCAATTTTATCTCATGATGATATCATCATTCTTGCCACCCGTTGACGGAAGGCGAACAGCCGCGCCGTCCACATCATTATAACACATTTCCTCCTGTTTTTCAATGATTTCTCCAAAAAAGCCGATGCGGATATCCGCATCGGCCGGGAACATAAAAAGCGCGGGTTTATTGCAATTTTTCAAGGAAAAGAATCTTGTTCGTTTCAACCGTAAAGGTATCGCCGATCTTGCCCGTCACGCGATCACGCCAGGAGGCCGCCAGCTTCAATTCATAGGGCTTCGGCTCGAAATTCGATACCGTCAGGTAGGTTTTCTCGTTGACGAACATGGAGGCGTACACCTCGTCGGGCAAGGGCGAGAGGATGGCGTCGGACTCCCGCAGCTCGATGTAAGCCACGCTGTTTTCGGTCACCATAGGGCGATACAGCGCCAGATACCGGCACCAGCGGGGGTAATCCTCCACATCATCGGGAATGGACGACCAAAGGGAATAGGTGTAAGGGCCGCCCGGGTGCTCCTTCATGTATTCACCAATTTTTTTATTATAGGCATATTCGCCGCCAAGCTGCCCGTTTTCGTTACCGTAATAAGGGATATTCTCCTCAATACGCTTTCCAAGAAGGGGTCTGCCGCGGGAGGTCAGCAGCGGGAATTGCAGGAACGGGATCACAGAGGCGTAGTAAAATTCCGGGTCGCGCAGCTTCATTTTCTCCTTGTCGCAGCAGGGCACCACGTAATCGCCAAAGCTTTTGCCAATGCCGATCTGCATATCGTGGACGTTCTCACCGATCCACAGATAATCATACACCTTATCCAGCGTCGGAATGGGGTTGTTGCGACTGCGGTGCAGCTTATAAATGCCACCACGGCGCTTCACCTCGCTGTAGATCATGGAGAGCAGATCCTCGCACTCCGGATCGTAGCACGCCATTCCCTCCCTGTCAAGGCCGCCGTTGACACGGAAGGTGCCATCGTAGCCCATATCGTTGAAAATACCGTCAAAATCGTACCGATCCAGCACGGCCAGGGTGCGGGGCAGGAGATATTGCCGCCATTCCGCACTACCCACGGCGCAGTAACGGTATTTGAAATGCATACCGTTGATGCAGTATTTTTCCCGGACGGTGAAGCTTTCATCAAAATCCGGATCCAACTCATGGAAGTAGCCGGAGGAAATATAGGGAATGATCTTGACGCCGCATTCGTGGGCGAGGTCAATGAACTTTTCCAGCCCCTTAGGGTCATGGCAGGTAAATTTATCCGCGCCGAGGTGACGAATGGGGTCGTTCCATTCCTCGTGAATTTGTATGAGCTCCACACCGTTTGCCGCCATATCCCGCAGCATTTCGCGGTCGTAGTCGGTGGGTGCGATGGAAAAGGGGGCGGGATAATCACCGAGATTGTACACCGCCTGCCCGGGCAGATAATCGTGAATGCGCTTGCGGCGCAGGTATTTGCGGTTGCCGATGGCCGCCGCATTGACGTTTTCGATCCTTTGGCGCTGCTCCTCTAACGTGAGAAAATTCATATCGGGCCTCCTTTTTGCTTGTTTTTTCATTATAATCGCCCCAAAAAGCTTTGTCAATATCAAAATGTTCTATGTTGTCATATTTTTTGCCACGACATTGACAAAACGTCTCTTGTGTGATACAATAAAATTGCAGGTGCCGCCACTCGCAACGCCGTAGCGCAATGCACCATATCATCAAACGATCAACAGGAAAGGAGCTCACCTTATGAAAAGATTTCTCTCTTTGCTGCTCTGCTTGCTGCTTTGCCTTTGCGTGATTCCCCTCTCCGGCTGTCTGTCTCCCGAGGAAGAAGAGCAGAGCGAAGCGCTGTGCCGGGAATTCATGGATTACGTCATCCTGGATCACAAAAAATCCGCCTACAATATGCTGAAGGACGTGGGCACCGCCGAGGAATTTGCCTCTCTGTGGGCGGCACTGCGTGAGGTCTTCGGCAACTCCAAAAGCTACGAGCTGGAAATGACCGATTGGGAAAGAGGCACCGACGACGAGCTTTTGCTTCTGATGGTCAATTATGAGATCACCACCGATGACGGCAAGGTGGTGCAGCTCACCGTCGTCACCGCCGAATCCATGGAGGGCCTTGCCGGGCTCCACTTCCAGGACTCCACCGCGTTTGCGCAAAGCACCTCCTTCGTGCCCGTGGTAAACGTGCTTCTGGTGCTGTTTTCTCTGGCCTCCTTCGGCTTTACCATTTGGATGTTTGTGGATTGTCTGCGCCGCCGCATGAAGCTGAAGGTGCTGTTTGCATTTGTCACGCTGCTTCACACCGGCATCAGCCTGACCTTCGGCAACGCTTTTGGCTTTTACGTAAACTTTTCCTTCGTTTTCGCACTGTCCCGTATGGTGGCCGATCGGGCGGCCTTTACGCTGACCGTTACCACCCTTCTGCCTGTTGGCGCCATTCTCTACCTCTGTCTGCGCAAGTCGCTCACTCTGCCCCCCGCAAGCGAGGGTGCGGCGTCTCCTTGTCCCCCCGAAGCCACACCCTCGCCGCAGGATTTTGTCCGAATAGAGCAGCAGCCCCCCGTCAATGACCCCACGCAGCCTGCAGCTCCTACTGCGAATATCCCCCAAAACGGTGTGGAAAACACCCCCGAAGAACCCAACGAGCCCAACGCATAAGGGTCTCGGCCCCTGCAAAGCGCAATATCATTCATTTCAGAAATTGCTATCCCCGCGCCCGTATAAGGGGGAGACTTTCTTTTTGAGCTTGCTCAAAGCTCCCCTATTCATTTGTATCCCGGCTCGGTTTTGCTGCTCCCACAGCAGAACCGGGGGTTACTTTGACCACTCAAAAATCCGAACCCCGTCATGACAAGGGTTCGGATTTTTGCTTTTTTAGGTCATGGTAACGGGCGCGAGCCTTCCGTCGACGATATCCAGCCGATCGATGCACAGCTTACGGTGATTGGCATTGAGGTCCCCGATGGTACGGCGGTGATAGGCAACGTACCACTGCCCCTTGAAGCAAAACGCGCTGTTGTGTCCGGGGCCATCCGCGATCTCACCGGCGCGCAGAACATCGCCATAGTACTCAAACGTGGCGCAAGGATCCTCCGAAACCGCCGCCTTGACGCAGTAGGTGCCGTTCTTCCAATCCCCGGAGGAATACATCAGATGATATTTCCCGTCGATCTTCATGACGTAAGGCGCTTCCACGTAATCGGCGGGCGTGATCTCCCGCGCAATGTCGCCGTAAGACGGCATGGGCATTTGTTCAAAGCCATCCATGGTATCATTCATTTTGCAAACCATCATATGCCGCCAGCCGCCGTAATAGAGATAGATCGTGCCGTCCGTATCCTTAAAAAAATGTGCATCAATGGGCTGTGCGTTATGGTATATGGCATTGATCAGCGGTCGACCGTCCGCAAATACGTTCCGGAACGGGCCGTGGGGATCGTCGCATACGCCCAGATAAAGACCGCCAACCTCGCTTTCCGAATGGATATCATTGGCGGCAAATACGATATAGTATTTTCCGCCTTTTTCGATAACGGTAGGCGCCCATATGGCGCGATACGCGCCGTGATACGTGCTCATATCGAGAATGTTATGGTAAACCTCAAAATGCTCCAGATCCGTTGTCGTGACCAGGTCCAGATTCAGCTGATCGTCAAAGGGCAAGGAATTGGTGACGTACATATAAACGGTATCGTTGTAGACCCGCGACTCGGGGTCTGCGTACCAGGCATCTACAACAGGATTTTTCATATTTTCCCCTCCAATCAAAGGCTTTGCCCGGATTATACCATAGGAAGCCTGTTTTGTCAAGGGGGTGCTGCATCACAGCTTTGACGGAAACGGCAGCGGACAAAAACGGCGGCTTGCCCGAAAGCGTCTTTTCTTTGCCCTTTGTGCAACTTTTCCTTGCAAAATACAAGCAGGTTTGATATAATGGAATCAAAGCAACATAAAGGAGATCGTTTTATGAGTAAGACAACGGTGGCTATCATTGTTTTTGCGGGCACGATCCTGTGCCTGGCATGGCTTTTGATCAAATCCATATTGTTGATTTCCAATCTTGCCAGGGCAAGAGAGCACCGCCTGCCATACATCAAAAGCTATAAGCAAGGCAGCTTCATCACCAACTATCTGATCATGCTCCTTATTTTCTTCGTGGGCATCCTCTATCAAGAGGGCAATATCCTGACCGCCTTTTCCCATTCGATCACGGAAGCGGCGGATTTCATCACCTTGAAGCTGAATACGGCGTCGCTATCGGCCCTGATGGCCGATAGCATGCTTTATTCCGTAGCGGTATATTGGGGCTATTCTCTCATCATACTCGGTACCGGCCTGTTGACCTTGTCCATTATGCAGCAATATATCTGGAGCGCGTGGAAGTCCTTTTGCGCCAAAATAACGCGAAAGGAAATGCTCTACGTTCTCGGCTACAGCAACGACAATATCAGCATCTGCAAAAGCGACGGAAAGAAACGATACAAATACATCATTGCCAAAATCGACACGGAAGCTGCCGAAAAGCTTTATATACAGAACCTGCCCTACGTTTCCGCCGACGCGGAGGAGTGGGTGAGAAAGCATCTCGGGGAGTTTGTTCGTCGCGCCAAAAAAGCCCCGCAGAACGCGCTGGCCAAGTGGATGTATCAGCATGCCCCCAAATGTATCAAGCAGCTTGAAAAAAAGAAGATCGTGGTGATCAACACGGGTGATGACAAGAAAAACGTTGAGATCTGCAAGCTGTTTTCCGAGGCGATCGCCTCTGCGACCAGCGAGAGTCAGTCCGAGGCGTTCCAGACGCTGAGAGTCCTTGTCTTCGGCGATCCCGAGTATCAGGCGATCTATCAAAGCCTTGCCGAGCGCGGTATGGGATGCGTTTCCTATATCAACAAATATGAGCGGATCGCAATGGACTTTATCAATCAGTATCCTCTCACGCTCTTTATGGACTGCCGGCAGATCAATTACGATACCTCGCTGATCAAGCCGGGCGTGGATATCAACGTCGTCTTCATCGGCTTTGGAAAAACAAGCAGGCAGATATTGCTGTCATCCGTGGCAAGCAATCAATTTCTCACAGAGCAGCTCCCTGTGGATGCTGAGGGCAAGCCCATTCCGGGCGCTGAGCCTCAGACCGTTCATAAGCCCATTCAATACTACGTATTTGACAAGGAGCATTCCGAGCAAAACAAGAATCTCAATCACGGTTATTTCAGATTCAGACACAAGCTGAAGAACATCCGACTCGACGATTATCTGCCCATGCCCTCCAGCCCTGCCGTGGAGGAGTTTGTGAGAATGGATATCAATGACGAGCGCTTTTACGGTAAGCTCAAAAGCATCGTAACGGGAGGCACGCATAACGCCAACTTTATCGTGATCTCCTTCGGCAACGATCTGGAGAACCTGGATATGGCGCAAAAGCTGGTGGAAAAATGCAGAGAATGGGATGCAAAGGACGTTACGATCTTTGTCCGGGCATTCCATTGGCGCAAGGAGCAGACTCCCCTGAAGGACAATAACTGTTATTTCTTCGGCGATGAGGAGCAGTCGGTGTTCCATATAGACAAGCTCCTCTCCGGCAAGATCTATGAAATGGCCAAAATGAGGAGCAAGGCCATGGATATGGAGCGCGCGCTCACGCGCGCAGACCTCAACGTCAACAACGACCATTATCAGACGGTCAGCAGGACCTCCGAGGAGGAGCTGTGGCACCAAAAGAAAACGCAGATACAGCGCGACTCCAGCGTATACGCCTGCCTCGGCCTCCGATTCAAGCTCAATCTCATGGGGCTGGATTACCGCGAGAAGAAGGCGGGCACACACGCCAAGGCCAAAGATCAGGCCGATGGGGTCAAGGTGTACAATGAAAAAGAATACTTCGATATTTATGCCAAGGGCGACCTTCCCGATACCGAGAGCATCCGGCTCACAGTAAACGGCAAGAAGATCGTTTACTACAACGGGGAGTATGTGGAATCGCGCCGCAAAAACATGGCGATGCAAGAGCATTGCCGTTGGGTCTCCTTTGTGATCAGCAGAGGTGTCGTGCCCGCAACGAAGCACAGCATTCAAACTGAGACCAACGATGAAAACGGCGAGAAAAAGCGCACCAGCGGTAAGAACTATAAGCTGCGCCGCCACGGAAACCTGACCTCCTACGAGGGTCTGCAGGATTTCGCCAAGCTGATTGCCGACAGCGCAGACAGCACCGCCAATCAAAAGTCAGAGTATGAAAAGGACCGCTACAGATTCCGCTACCAGATACTTGACGATGCCTATTGGCTGCTTGATAGGAACGGCTTCGAGATCGTAAGCAAGATCTCGCGCAGGGAAAACAATCATTGCGATAAGATCGAGGGCTGCACCGAATGCAATAAGAGAAAAAAAGAACAGGCAGCGCGTGAGAGCGCTGCCAAGAACTGAATGCCGGATCACGTCATTGCCCCCACGCAAAAGCACCGGCCAAAGACGAAAAACCGGATCAAAGATAGCGAAAAAAAGCCCCCGTTTGGGGGGCTTTTTCTGTGGTGCGGGTGACAGGTGGTCGTTTCCCTCGCCTTCGGCGAGCGTGAAAGAACGCCTTGCGGCAACGCCGCATCGCTTCGCGCACGGCGTCCTTTCCTCGCGCACCCCACAACTACAAAATCTTCGCTTCTTTCTCGCGCGAGGGTTCGGCACCGCACCTGTGCCACAGAAAAAGACCGCCACAGGGGCGGCCCTTCTTGCTTGCCTTAAACGAGTGAAAAGGTGTCTGAACATAGGTAAAAACGAGCAAAAGGTGTCCGATTCGACTTACATCAAAGGAAACAGAGATTCATTCGCTTACAATGTTATTTGCTTTTAGCATTGCAACGAACTCATCGCTTATAAGCCAAGTTTCGCCCGTATGTATAAAATAC
>SVTA01000039.1 GCA_015064005.1 Oscillospiraceae bacterium | reverse complement strand
CACCCACCCCATTCGGGGTGGGTGGTTTTGTTATGCCGCTCCTTACGGGGGCGAGAACCCGCAGGGGCAAGTTTTGCGGAGCAAAACTTAGCTTTTCGGCCGCTTGCGGCTGAAAATGACGAGCACCCGTAATCCACCATAATCCGCGTAGCCATCACGAAATCGCGGACGCCGCCTTTGGCGGCGACACCTCATCCTAAGAATGCGAAGCGTTCTTTGCTGGTGAATGCCGCCGGAGGCGGCAACACCTCATCCGCCTCGGCTTCGCTCGGCACCTTCCCCCACTGGGGAAGGCTACAGAGCACCCGTAATCCGCTGCTATGCGGCTCCGAGATGCCGCTGCGGCTGCGCCTTGCGCTTTTGCGGCTTGCCGCAAAAGTGCGGTTCCGCTTCACTTCACTCAGCATGACACGGAGCCACCCCATTCGGGGGTGTTTCTTTTTGTTGTGCGGCCTATGGCCGCAAGAAATCGCCCAGCGGCGAAGCCGCGGGGCGGGGCAAGTTTTGCGGAGCAAAACTTAGCTTTTCGGCCGCTTGCGGCTGAAAATAACGAGCCCCCGTAATCCGACGTAACCTACGTAGCCGGCACAATCTCGCGGGTGCCGCCTTTGGCGGCGACACCTCATCCTAAGAATGCGAAGCGTTCTTTGCTGGTGGACGCCGCCGGAGGCGGCGACACCTCATCCGCCTCGGCTTCGCTCGGCACCTTCCCCCACTGGGGAAGGCTATCGAGCCCCCGTAATCCGCTGCTATGCGGCTCCGGGATTCCGCTGCGGCTGTGCCTTGCGCTTTTGCGGCGACACCTCATCCTAAGAATGCGAAGCGTTCTTTGCTGGTGGACGCCGCCTTTGGCGGCAACACCTCATCCGCCTCGGCTTCGCTCGGCACCTTCCCCCACTGGGGAAGGCTACAGAGCACCCGTAATCCGCTGCAATCCGCGCAGCCATCACGAAATCGCGGATGCCGCCTTTGGCGGCGACACCTCATCCGCCTCGGCTTCGCTCGGCACCTTCCCCCACTGGGGAAGGCTACAGAGCCCCCGTAATCCGCTGCTATGCGGCTCCGAGATGCCGCTGCGGCTGCGCCTTGCGCTTTTGCGGCGAGCCGCCAAAGTTCGGTTCCGCTTCGCTTCACTCAGCATGACACGGAGCCACCCCATTCGGGGGTGCTTCTTTTTGCCCGGCGGCCTACGGCCGCAAGAAATATAGATTTATAATGAAGCAAAAACGGCCATCCTCCTTGAAAACGACAAAAAAACGTGTTATAATGAATTATCAAAGGACGAAAGAGGCGCACAGCCCTTTGGCAACAAACGGGAGGTATCTATGAACTGGGAAAAGGAATTGTTTATGAGCGAGGACGAAAAGCCGCTGGATCGGCTGGTAGAGGGCTACAGCAACACCAGCATTTTCCGCACCATTGGATTTATCGGCGACAGTCTTTCCTCGGGCGAGTTTGAGTCGAGAAACGAGGAGGGCAAGCCCGGCTACCACGATTATTACGACTATTCCTGGGGGCAGTATATCGCGCGGAAGAACGGTCTCAAGGCCTACAATTTTTCCAAGGGCGGCATGCAGGCCAAGGCCTATATGGAAAGCTTTGCGGAGGAAAGAGGCTTCTGGGATCCCGCCCTTGCCTGCCAGGCATACGTGCTGGCGCTGGGTGTCAACGACGTGATCAATGCCGGCATGGAAATCGGCTCGGTGGCTGATATTGATCCCGAGGATTGGCGCAGCAACAAGCCCACCTTCGTTGGTTATTACGCCCGGATCATTGCGCGGATCAAGGCGGAGATCCAGCCGGAGGCAAAGTTCTTCCTCATGACCATGATGCGCCACGATGAGCGCGCGGAGCGGGATGAAAAGCGCCGGAAGCACGCCGAGGCACTCTATGACCTGGCGGCGCATTTCGAGAACACCTACGTGATCGACCTGTATCGGTACGGCCCCGTGTACAGCGAGGCGTACGAGAAGGCCTACAGCCTTTACGGCCATCTGAACCCCATGGGCTACGTGCTCACTGCCAAAATGGTGGATTCCTATATCGACTACATCATTCGCAAACATCCGGAGGATTTTTGCCGCGTGCCCTTTATCGGCAAGGGACTGAAATAAAGGCTGTTCGCTTAAGGGTACAAAACGTACAGTTTTGTGTTTTTAGGTGAAAAGAAATTGACAGCGTTTTTTTCGCGTGCTATAATGCCAGCAGGGAGGATTCCCTATCATAAAGAAAGGCAGGATAAGGCAATGCCCGTTAAAATTGGACTTCGACACATTGATTTATGGAACGAATCCCTGGAAAAGCAGGTACAAAAATACGAGGAGGAGCAGGTAGAGCCCGGTCAGATCGTGTTCTACGGTCCTTCTAACTTCACCCGCTGGAGCACGAAATGGGAGCATCGCCCCCTGCGCGAGGAAATCGTCGGTGCAAGCGGCAAGCCCTGCTGTATCAACCGCGGCTTTGGCTCCAGCTGTACCGAGCAGCAGCTTTATTATTATGGCCGTATGGTGCGGCCGCTTGCCCCCTCGGCGCTGGTTTATCATGGCGCCCCCGGAAACGGCTTGGCCTTCGGTTATTTCATGTGGGAAAGCTTCGAGCTTGCCCAGCGTGTAGTTGCGTATGCCCTTACCGATTTCCCTGATATCCGGGTGTATTTTTCCGGTGTCAATTACAAGCGCAGCATGACTCCCGAGGATCTGGAGGAGCGCAGACTTTACAACTCCTGGATCAGAAAATTCTGCGAGAAGACGCCGGGATGCATCTACGTGGACGCGCTGGAATATGAGCCGCTTCACGCGGAGGATATTTTCGCGGCGGACGGCACGCATTTTAATCAGAAGGGTTATGAAATTTACGCCGATTTTTACAGAGAAGTATTGAAGGACGAGCTTGCTCGTTTTTAATAGAAGGAGGAAAGAACAATGCCCGTTAAAATTGGACTTCGACACATCGATTTATGGAACGAATCCCTGGAGAAGCAGGTGCAAAGATACGAGGAGGAGCAGGTAGAGCCCGGTCAGATCGTGTTCTACGGCCCTTCCAACTTCACCCGTTGGAGCACGAAATGGGAGCACCGCCCCCTGCGCGAGGAAATCGTCGGCGCAAGCGGCAAGCCCTGCTGTGTCAACCGCGGCTTCGGCTCCAGCTGTGGCGAGCAGCAGCTTTATTATTACGACCGTATGGTGCGGCCGCTCGCGCCCAGCGTGCTGGTCTATAACTGCACCAACGGTAACGGCGGGGCTTTTGGCTACACGTGGGAGGAAAACTGGGAGCTTTCCCAGCGCGTGATCGCTTACGCCATGACGGATTTCCCCGGTCTGCACGTCTATCTGGAGGGTGCGGGCATCTCGCCGAAGGGTAAGGAAAAGGGAGAGATCGAGCGCCGCAAGGAGTGCAACAAATATTTGGAGAAATTTGCCGCCAAGACGCCGGGCGTCACCTACGTGGATAAGATGAATTACACGCCGATGCACCGCGATGACATCTTTGTGGCAGACGGCGTGCACTATAATCAAGAGGGCTACGATATTTACGCGGATTTTTACCGCGAGGTATTGAAGGACGAGCTGAAGCGTTTTTGAGAAAAGGAAACCCAATGCGGAGCTTTTATGTTGAGGCTTATCGGGGTGTTCGCACAAACTCTTCCGGTAAGTTTTGATCAAACTTTTTCAAAAGTTTGCGGGTGTGGGCAGCGCCCACAAAAAACGCCGTTTCTTTTTGATAACTTTTTCTTTGCGGCTCACACCTGCAAAGAAAAAGTGGCTAAGGAAGCTGAAAAGCTCTGTGGCTACAGCCATTGGGCGTTTGCAAATCTCTTGCCCGCTTTTCTCTTTGACACCGAAGGCACAAAGAGAAAAGCTACCAAAAGAGAAATGCCCTGTATGGGGCTCCGCCCCATGCCCCGCCGCCTTTTGAAAAAGGCGGGCGAAAACTTCCCGAAAAGGCTTGTGCGAGCAAAGCGGTAAATCAACATCCGAAACCATCAGCACGAACGCGATAGTATTGTGAAGAAGGAGGAAAGAGCAATGCCCGTTAAGGTTGGATTGCAGTATATTGAGCAGTGGAAGGACTCCATGGAGAATTACGTCCGCAGATACGAGCAGGAGCCCGTTGTCAAGGATCAGATCGTGTTTTACGGTCCCTCCTATTACACCCGCTGGAGTGAGCGGTGGGAACACCGTCCCCTTCGCGAGGAGCTGGTGGGCAAGAGCGGCGCCGCCTGCTGCATCAACCGCGGCTTCGGCTCCTCCTGCCCCGAGCATCAGCTGTATTACTACTCCCGCATGATCCGTCCTCTCGCGCCCCGCGTGCTGGTTTACGGCAGCTGGGGCAACAGCGAAGCCTTTGGCTACACCAACGAGGAGGCCTTCGAGCTGGCGCAGCGCGTGGTGATGTACGCGCTGACCGATTTCCCGGAGCTGAGGATATATCTCTCCGGTGCCCAGGCCACGCGGGATATGGACAAGGCAACGCTCGCCTCCCGCAGAGCGTACAGCGAGATGATCCGCAAATTTGCCGAGGAAACACCGCGCTGCACGTATTTTGATCCGCTTTCCCACGAGCCGCTTTGTGCAAAGGATATTTACGTTTCAGACGGCGTGCACTATAATCAGAAGGGTTACGATATTTACGCTGATTTTTACCGCGAGGTGCTGAAGGACGAGCTGGCAAAATATTGAGGAAAACGGCGGAGGAACTACTATGAACTACTGGACGCAAAGCACGAAAAATATTTGGGTAGCGGCGCACCGTGGCTGGTGCTCCAAATACCCTGAAAATACCATGGAAGCCTTCCGCGCGGCGGTGGAGCTGGGCGTGGATCAGATCGAGCTGGACGTGCGGGTGACCCGCGACGGGGAGCTTGTGATCATACATGACGCCACCGTAGACCGTACCACCAACGGCACGGGCAAAGTGTGCGATAAGCTCCTTGCCGAGTTGAAGGCGCTGGACGCGGGCTCTCACAAGGGAGAGGAGTTCAAGGGCGCCAAGATCCCCACCTTCCGCGAGTTTATGGAGTATATCAAGGATCACCCCACCATGACCGTGGATATTGAATTGAAGGAATATCCCACGGAGGGCAGGGAGGCACTGGCCTATGAGGTCTGCGACCGCATTCTTGCCATGGTGGACGAGTACGGCTTCACCGATCGTGTGGTCATCAACAGCTTCAGCGGCAAGCTGAATGAGTACGTCAACGATAAGTACGGCAAAAAGTACCGTCAACACGTATTTTACCCTATTTCCCACTTGGGAACCGTAACACGGGATCCTTACGAATACGCTTATTGCTGTTGCATGTTTAAAACCACCTATTCTGAGATCAATATGCCCGAGAAGATGGAGTTTGACCGCATGGCGGCGCGGGGCGTTGAGCCTTGGGTGGG
This sequence comes from Oscillospiraceae bacterium, assembly GCA_015064005.1. GTDB lineage: Bacteria > Bacillota > Clostridia > Oscillospirales > CAG-272 > Firm-07. Next base: position 11,890 of record SVTA01000039.1, on the reverse strand, counting down.
TGCTTCCGTGAAGGACGAGGCGGGTGTCGATATGGCTATTGCCAACGGTGCCACCCTCATTACCTGCAACAACCCCGACGCGGTGCTGGAGCTTTTGCGCCAAAAAGGCTATCATAAGTGATAAAACTCATACCGTTTTGGGGGTAATTGAAAAAGCCGAAAGCATGCCTTCGGCTTTTTCTTCACTTTTGAAAATTCGAAAATGTTTCGCAAGCATATCGCTTGACTTTTTTTGTATAAGGCTTTAAAATAAAAAGGGAACATCATTCCAACAAAACATTGCACCCGAAAAGGAGAATGGATATGAAATTTACGGCGGCGGGTGACGCGATCATTCAGCGTCGGATCCCGGAGGATTTTGCGGGATACGCGGAGCTTCGTGATTTTATCATGCAGGGAGACGCGCGGTTTTTTAATTTGGAAACCACGCTGAACCGCAAGGGCGAATGCCATGCCTCTCAGTTCAGCGGCGGCACGTATATCAGAACCGAGCCGGAGGTGCTCTGCGACCTCAAGCGCTTTGGCTTCAATATGACCACCGCCAACAACAATCACGTGCTGGATTTTTCCTATGGCGGTTTCGACAGCACGCTTGCCGCGCTGAACGCCAGCGGCCTTGTGCACGCGGGAATCGGCAACAATCTCGCGGAGGCGGCCGCTCCCGCATATCTGGATACCGCGGCGGGGCGGGTGGCCTTGATTGCCGTCAATACCACCTTCAATGCTCCTATGATGGCGGGCAAGCAGACCGAGCGCATCCCCGGCCGCCCCGGCATCAACGGCTTGCGTATTGAAGAAAAGCTGATCGTCACGCGGGAGGAGCTGGCTTTCATCCGTGAGCTTTCCCACCGTATGGGCGTGAATGCCTCCAGAGAGATCATCCGCCGGGAGGGATATTATCCGGAGCTGGCGGAGGATGAGGCGGAATTCGGCGCGTTGAAGTTCACGCTCGGTGAGAAGAGCGAGCGCAGGCTGGTGCCCAACGCCGAGGATATGGCGCGGATCGAACGCGCCATCCACGAGGCACGCTTTGGGGCGGACTATGTTATGATCTCCCTCCACTCCCATCAGATCGACGGACGCACCAAGGAGGAGGTGCCGCGTTTTCTTGCCGAGATCGCCCATCGACTGATCGACGCGGGCGCGGATGCCATCGTCGGTCACGGCCCGCATTTGCTTCGTCCCATTGAGGTCTATCGCCAAAAGCCCATTTTCTATTCGCTTGGCGACTTCATCTGCGAGCTTTACAGCGTGGAGATCGCGCCGGCGGAGTTTTTCGACATGCAGGGGCTGGATGCCAACCGCGATACGGTTCACGACCTACTGAAAAAGAGATCGAGGGACTTTACGTGCGGGCTGATGGAGGACAAAAAGATGATGGAGGCAGTGGTGCCGCTTTGGGAGACCGACGACGAGGGCAATATGACCTCGCTGCGCCTCCTGCCCGTGGAGCTTGGTATGAAGTGTAAAAAATCGCTGGAGGGGCTGCCCGCCAAGGCAAAAAATCTTGACCTTGTCAAGCGTCTTGCCGACATGTCCGCGCCCTACGGCGTTTCCATGCAGGTGGAGGCTGACGGCACTGTCACCTGTAGCTGGTAAATAGGAAAAAACGGCATTTTCGGTTTTTGGACCGTAAAAATGCCGTTTTTTATCCGTCGTCGTAATTTCGAAAATGTTTCGTAAAAACATCTATTGACTTTTTATTTGCTTTGGGTTACAATGCAGATAGAAAAGTGTGCTTTTTTCAGCACGATTTCATTTAATGAAGAAAAGGAGCAATCATATGGCATATTTGATGGGCATTGATATGGGCACCACCTCGGTGAAAACCGCCGTTTTCGACGAGGCGCTGCAGGAAAAAATGAAGCTGACCGCCGATTACACCCTGGACTCCAAGGGGGATACGGTAGAATTCCCCGCAGAGCAGTATTGGGAAATTGTGAAGGGTGAGATCGCCAAGGTGACGGCGGAGCTGAAGATCGATGCGCTGGCCATCGACACCCAATGCGAAACCCTCATTCTGACCGATGAGGCGGGCAATCCCGTCCGTCCCGCCATTGTGTGGCTGGATAACCGCGCCACCAAGGAGGCCGAGGCAATCGAAAAGCACTTCGGCCGGCAGAAGGTCTATGAGGTGACGGGACAGCCCGAGGTGACCGCCACCTGGCCTGCCTGCAAGCTGCTGTGGGTCAAGAACAACGAGCCGGAGGTTTGGGCGAAAACAAAGCGCGTGTTCCTCCTGGAGGATTATATCCTCTTTAAGATGACGGGGCGTTTTGTGACCGAAAAGACGCTGCAGTCCTCCACCATCTATTTTGATATCAAGGGGAACTGCTGGTGGCAGGAGATGCTGGATTTCATCGGTGTTTCCAAGGATGTGCTGCCGGAGCTGTTGGACAGCGGCATTTACGTGGGCGATTACGCGGGCATCAAGGTAACCACGGGTGCTATGGATCAGGTTTCCGGTGCCATTGGTGCCGGTGTGGTCAAGCCCGGCATCGTCAGCGTGATGACCGGTACCACCATGGTGATCTTCACTCCGTCCGAGGGTGTTCCCGCTTACGATCCCGCCAGCATCGTGCCCTGTCATTACAATTACGACGGCAAATACTGTCTGCTTTCCTGGTCGCCCACGGCGGGCATGGCACTGAAATGGTTCCGGAATGCGCTGTGTGAGCATTTCTCCTTCCGTGAGCTGGACGAGCTGGCCGCGCCCATTGCCCCCGGCTCCGACGGCGTGACCTTCCTGCCTTATCTTTGCGGCTCCACCATGCCCAAGTACAACCCCGCGGCCAGAGGCAGCTTCACGGGGCTTACCACCGAGCACGGCAGAGGACATTTCGTCCGTGCGGTGATGGAATCCATTGCCTGCACACTGAAGTCCAATCTGGAGTATCTCTCCCTTGACGTCAGCGAGATCCGCGCCATGGGCGGCGGTGCGACCAGCCCCCTGTGGTGTCAGATGAAGTCGGATATGACCGGCAAGACCCTCTTGACGCTGAAAAATACCGAGACCGCTTGCCTTGGCGCGGCCATTCTTGCCGGTGTTGGCACGGGCGTGTTTGCCTCGGTAGAGGCGGCGGCTGAGCGCATTCTCACCAATAAGGTCTATAAGCCCCAGGGCGCGGATTATACCGAATGCTATGCGCGTTACTGTGCTTACGATAACATTCTGAACGTGTAAAAATAAGACACGCCGCACATACAGCAAATAAATTGGGCTTTATCGGGATATTCAAATAAAAAATCTCTCCCTCCGTCGCCTTCGGCGCCACCTCCCTCGTCAGAGGGAGGCATTCGTGATGCGTAACATTGCAAGTAAAGACGAGACATACGAAAGGATTGCAACATGGCAGACATAGTCAGCCTCCCTCTGACGAGGGAGGTGGCTTGCGTAGCAAGACAGAGGGAGAGAATTCGCAGCCCAGATCAATCAAAATTGAAATATAAACAGCAAATATCAACCATTGGCGATCACATAAAAATAAAAAGGAGATTGAAAAATGGCAAAGGTTGCATTCGTAGGATTCGGAGAGGTCAACACTCCCATTGACATTATCATCAGAAAATGTGAAAAGGCCGCAGCAGACCTGGAGGCACAGGGGCTCGACCTCATCAAGGTTTATCCCATTACCGACGATTATGAGGAAAAGGACGTCAAAAAGGCAGTTAGTGCCCTGACGGGGCAGGATTTTGACTGTCTGGTGGTCTGCATCGCAGGCTGGATCCCCACCCACGCTGTGGTGAAGGTGACCGAGCATTTCCGTCACAAGCCCATGGTGCTCTGGGGTCTTTGCGGCTGGATCGAGGACGACGGTCGCTTGGTGACCACCGCCGATCAGGCAGGCACCACCGCTATCCGCAAGACCTTCTATGATCTCGGCTACACCTTCAAGTACATTTACGATATCATCGGCAAGCCCTCCGGTGCCGCACGTGTCTGCAAATACGCCACCGCAGCTGCCGCCGCCGCCAAGCTGCGCCACGCAAGAGTGGGTATGGCGGGTTACCGCGATATGAACCTTTACGGTACCCAGGCCGACGGCCCCTCCCTCAAGCGCGTGGTGGGTCCCGAGATCGAGACCTTTGAAATGCTGGAGCTGCAGCAGCGCTATGAGAAGGTAACCGACGCCGAGAAGCAGGCCGTGATTGATCACTGCATTTCCAAGTGGAAGTTCCTGAAGCCCGCCAAGCGCGAGGGACTGGAGAAGGCCGCAGGCTACTATCTTGCCGCCAAGGCCATCTGCGACGAGCGCGGCTACGAGGCCATTTCTCTCAAGGACGTGGACGGCATGAAGAAGCTCCTCGGATTCCCTCCCGCACCCATCTTTATGCTGCTTGCCGACGAGGCGGGACTTTTGACCGTGCCCGAAAACGACTCCCTCGGCAACGTCACGCAGCTGATGGTGAAGCACCTGACCGGTCAGGCCGCCCATTATCTGGAGTTTTATGAGTTCTTTGAAAACAGCGTGCTCGCCGGTGTACCGGACTACGTGCCCGCTGCCGTGGTGGATGGCGAGGTCACCGTGATGCCCGCCGCCTTCGGTGAGCTTTCCGAGGGCATTCTCAACGTCAGCCGTGTGAAGGGCGGAGAGCTGACCTTGTGCCGCCTCACCTGCGTGGACGGTCAGTATTATATGCACATGGTAAACGGCTTCGGCAAGACCCCGCAGAAGTGGGAGGAGGCCGGCTGGACCCAGCCCGCACCCCAGCTGCCCGGTCTTGAGATCGAGCTTGACGACGTGCCCTCCTTCGCGGAGAACGTGATGTGCCAGCACTATATCATCGCCTACGGCGATCAGCGTGAGCTGATGGAGAATCTTTGCGATATCCTCGGCATTGAGGTCATCTGAGGAGGGGCTTTTGCTTTCTTGAAATGAAGCAGCGTTATTGGCAAAGCGCGCGTATCAGCGTGCTGGTGTTCATATCGGTTTTCCTTTCCTTCGCCTATATCAGTATGACGAAGATGTGCTTCTCCGCGTCGATGGTGTTCATCGTCAGCGAGGGCACGATGACCAAATTCGAGACCGGCAACATCGTTTCCATGTTTTACGTCACCTATGCCATTTTACAGGTGGTGGGCGGCTTCGTGGTGGACAAATATCCGCCGGAGAAGTTCATCACCATTGGCATGGTGGGGGCAGCGGTGTGCAATCTGCTCGTCTATTACAACCGGAATTACGTGTTTGTGATGATCGTTTGGGCGCTGAACGGCATCGTGCAATTCGGCGTATATCCGGCAGTGTTCAAGATCCTCACCACGATGCTGAAGCCGGAGCACAGAGATCTGGGGCTGGTGCTGTCCGGCTTCTCCAATCCCGTGGGCACGCTTGCCAGCTATCTGGTGGCGGCACTGGTGCCCCATTGGCGTTATAATTTTCTGGTTTCCGCCATCGGTCTTGTGGCCTTCGGCGTGATCTGGGAGATCGTGTTCGCCGTGTCCAAGCGTCATCTTGTAACGGTGGAGACCGAAGTGAAGAGGATCGAAACCAAATCGGAGGAGTCCTTTGGGCGTTTGATTCTTCGCAGCGGCGTTTGGCTTTTCATGATCATCGGTCTTGTTCGCGGTTCGTTTGATAACGGCTTCCGCAGCCTGACGCCCACGATGATCAAGGAATGCTACGACGCCGTCACACCGGCCTTTGCCACGATCCTCAGCACCGTCGTGCTGGTGGCGGGTGCGTTTGGCACGCTTTCCGCCCACTTTTTGCACGTTCACGTGTTCAAAAACGAGGCCAAGGCTTTGTTTGCGTTGCTGTGCTGTGCTTTTCCGCTGGTCGGCGTCACGCTTCTGGCAGGGCGCGTGCATTACGTGCTTCTTGTAGTGGCGCTGGCACTGTTCGTATGGATCACCGGTATGGCGGGCTTCTTCAGCGTTTCACTGATCAGCGCGAGATTCGGCAAATGGGGCAGGGGTGGCACCTTGGCAGGTATTTTCAATGCCCTGGCGGCCCTCGGCATCGTCATTGCCAATTCGATCTTTACGGCCATCGTGGAGGCAACCAGCTGGTTCACCACCTCTGTGGTATGGGTGTGCATGATGCTGTTTATCATTGCGCTGGCGGCGGTATTGATCAGAATTTGGACGAGATTTATCAAAAAAGAATTTTTCACACATCATTAAAAGAGAGGTATATGGTTTATGAATCAAATCAAAATCGGCTGGGGCGAGGCGAGCCTCGTTCCCGAGGGCAAAAAGGTCAATCTGGTAGGCCAATTTTACGAGAGAATTTCCGATGAGGTGGAGACCCCCATTTCGGTTACCGCCCTTGCCATCGAGTGCGGAGAGGATCAGGCGATCTTCTGCTCCTGTGACCTTGTTTCCGTTAGCGAGAGGGTGGTGGCCGGTGTGCGCACGGCGCTCTCCTCCGTGCCGGGCTTTCCTACGGATAAGATCATCGTCAGCGCCATTCATACGCACACTTCTCTTGGCTATGCTCACCGCAGCGACAGCGTGAAGGGCTCTTCTCTCGATGTGCTGCGCGAAATGCTGCCGGATGCCAAATACGAGGAGCTGGTGAGCTATCAGGGCGACGATCTGTTTGAGGGTGAGCCCGCCTTCCTGTTTGTGGTAGAGCGCATTGCCGCCGCCGCCAAGGCCGCTTGGGAGAACCGTGCCGTTGGTGCTTATGCCACAGGCTTCGGCCGTGCGGCTGTGGGCATGTGCCGCCGTGTTTGTTATAATGACGGCTCCGCCAAGATGTGGGGCGATACCAATGAGGCCGCCTTTACCGAGCTGGAGGGGGGCAACGACAGCGGTATCGAGCTGATGTTCACCTACACCCCCGACAAGAAGTTGACCGGCGTGGTGGCCAACGTGGCTTGCCCCGCGCAGGTGTTGGAGCACCGCAGCTTCATTTCCTCTGATTATTTCGGCAAGGTGAAGGGGCTGATTCGTGAAAAATACGGCAAGGATGTGTACCTGCTGGGCATCGTTTCTCCCGCAGGCGATCAGTGCCCCCGCGATCTGGTGCGTTGGGTGGAGCCCGAAACGCCCATCAATGATCCCAACATCGTTCGCCCCGATGTGATCGAGCGCATCGCAGATCCCTCCATGTTTGACGTAAAGGGCTGCAATCTGGCGGCGCGACGCATTGCGACCGAGATCTTCTGGGCGTTGGAGGATGTCACCGATTACGTGACCGAGACCACCCTGGAGCACAAGAAGCTGGCCGTGGATATTCCGCTGCGCCGCGTGACGCCTGCCGAGTATCAGGCCGCTTGCCGTGCCATTGAGGAGTTCAAGCGTGAGATCGGCGACGGCACCATCAACTTTGAGGATAACGCCAGAATGCACGTGCATGCCGGCACCGTTGCCCGCTATCAGGCACAGCATACCATTGATATGAATACCATTGAGGTGCATGTCCTGCGCCTTGGTGATGTCGCTTTTGCCACCAACCCTTATGAGCTGTTCCTTGACTACGGCAATCAGATCCGCGCGAGAAGCCGCGCCAAGCAGACCTTCCTCATTCAGCTCTGCTGTGGCTCTTGGGGCTATCTGCCTACCGAAAAGGCAGAACGGGGCAGTCATTATTCTGCCTATGTTTCCAGCGGCACAGCAGGTCACGTGGGTGGTGACATACTGGTGAGAAAAACGCTGCACGAGATCAACGGCATGTTTCGCTGATTGCTAAAAATTTGAAAGAAGGTGCCAAACGGTGCGAGATTTTGAAGCTTATATGAAGGAGGCTCTGCCGGAAACGGTAGCGCTTCTGAGGGAGCTGTGCCTCATTCCCGCTCCCTCCCATCACGAGGAGCGTCGGGCGGAATTCTGCAAAAAATGGCTGGAGGCGGCAGGTGCTGAGGGCGTGTATATCGACGAGGCGCTGAACGTGATCTATCCCATGAACTGCGAGGGCAGGGACGATATCGTGGTCTTTTGCGCCCATACGGATACGGTTTTCCCGGAGGAAACGCCCCTTCTCTGGCATGAGGATGAGGAAAATTACTATTGCCCGGCCGTTGGTGACGATACCTGCTGTCTGGTGCAGATGATGATGGCCGTCAAATACATCCTTTCGAGGGGCATTCAGCCCAAAACGGGTGTGCTTTTCGTCTGCAATTCCTGCGAGGAGGGGCTCGGAAATCTGAAGGGTACCCGCCAACTTTTTAAGGATTTTGCCGGGCGCATCAAGTGCTTTTATACCTTTGACGGCGGCTACAGGAAGGTGACGAACCGTTGTGTCGGCTCTCATCGCTATCGGGTGGAGTGCCGCACCGAGGGGGGACATTCCTTCGGTGCCTTCGGCAACCGAAACGCCATTACCGCACTGGCGGCCTTGATCACCGATCTCACCACTGTGGAACTTCCCCAAAAGGAGGGCTGCAAAACCACCTACAACGTGGGCACGATCTCCGGCGGCACATCCGTCAATACCATTGCCCAGTATGCGGAAATGCTTTGCGAATACCGCTCCGATGATGCAGAATGTCTGGCCGACATGAAGCGACAGTTTGAGGAGCGCTTTGCGGCGGCCAAAGCCGCCGGCAAGGGCGATTTCACCGTCACCTTGGTAGGCGAGCGTCCCTGCGGCGGTGAAATTGACCGTGAGCTGCACGCTCAAATGACGGCCAGAGTGCAGGAGCTCTCGCAAAAGCACAGCGGCCTGCCTTGCCATGCCAACTCCGGCTCTACGGATTGCAACATTCCCATGTCCCTGGGCGTTCCCGCCGTTTGCGTGGGCACGCATCTTGGAGGTGGCGCGCATACTCGCGAGGAACTCGTGCAGAAGGATAGCGTGCTTCCGGGCCTCTTGATCGTGACGGAGCTGATCCTGGATTACTTTAACTGAATCAAAGCCGCCGTGCGAGCTTCTCGCGTGGCGGCTTTTGTGTACCTTCGGGATACTTTTTGCGGTTTTTTGTGTTTTTTTAAAAGCAGAGTTGACAACCGGCGGCGGGTGTGCTATACTATCATTGATAGTTGAACAATTATTCAAATGATAAATTGAAAGGAAGTGACGGCAATGGAGGAAATGCCCTCCTGTGAGTTTTTGCACGCCCACGATACGGTGGTGGAGGAGATCCGGCAGCGGATGCCGGCGGAGGATCATCTTTTTGATCTGGCAGAGCTGCTTCGCATCTTCGGCGACAGCACCCGCATCAAAATTCTCTATGCACTGCACGAGCATGAGCTTTGCGTGTGCGATATCGCCGCACTGCTCGGCATGACGGTTTCAGCCATCTCCCATCAGCTTCGCATTCTCAAAAGCGCCAAGCTGGTGACCTTCCGTCGCGAGGGGAAAACGGTGTTCTACGCCCTTGCCGACGGCCACGTACATGCCATTCTCGGTCAGGGAATGGAGCATATCTGTGAGGAAGATTAAGCCCACACTATTTTATATTGGAGGTATGGACAATGAAAAAGGTATTTGCCCTGGAGGATCTGGACTGCGCCCATTGTGCCGCCCGCATGGAGGAGGGCATTCGTAAGCTGCCCGGCGTTTTGGAGGTTTCGGTGAATTTTCTCACCCAGAAGCTGACGCTGGAGGCGGAGGATGCCGTTTTTGACAAGGTACTGAAGGAGGCGGTGAAGATCTGCCGCCGCATTGAGCCCGATTGCACCGTTGTGATCAAATAACATGACGAGAAAGCAAAAAAAGAACCGCAACCGCATCATAGCAGCGGTCATGCTCCTGGCGGCTGCCGTGGCGGTTGAAAAGCTGCTATTTTCAGCTTTTCCCATACCGTTTCGGCTCCTTTTGTATCTGCCGGCCTATTTTATCGTGGGCTTTGACGTGCTGTGGTCGGCGCTGCGCAACATATTGCGCGGGCAGGTGTTTGATGAGAATTTTCTCATGGCATTGGCCACGGTAGGCGCCCTTGCCATCGGCTTTTTGCCGGAAACCGAGCCGGAATTTGCCGAGGCGGTGTTCGTCATGATTTTTTATCAGGTGGGCGAGCTGTTTCAGAGCATTGCCGTGGGCAAGAGCCGTCGTTCCATCGCCGCTTTGATGGACATTCGGCCGGATACGGCGCGGGTGCTGCGGGATGGCGCGGAGCTGGAGGTTTCTCCCGACGAGGTGGCGGTGGGTGAGTCGATCCTCATTCGCCCCGGTGAGCGTATCCCCTTGGACGGTGTGATTTTGGAGGGCTTTTCCGATATGAACACCGTGGCCTTGACCGGCGAGGCGGCGCCCCGCGCCGTGGCTGTCGGTGACGAGGTCATCAGCGGGTGCACCAATATTTCCGGTGTGCTGACGGTGCGGGTGGAGCGCGTCTACGGCGAGTCCACTGTGGCACGGATCCTTTCCCTGATGGAAAATGCCGCTGCCAAGAAGTCCAAAAGCGAAAGATTCATCACTCGCTTTGCCAAATATTATACGCCTGCCGTGGTGGTCTCTGCTGTGCTGCTGGCGCTGCTGCCTCCACTTTTTGGCGGTGATTTCGGCGGGACGTTTCCCCTGTGGGTTTCAAGGGCACTGACCTTTTTGGTGGTGTCCTGCCCCTGTGCGCTGGTCATTTCGGTGCCGCTCTCCTTCTTTGGCGGCCTTGGCGGAGCTTCTCGCTTTGGCGTGCTGATCAAGGGCTCAACGGATCTGGAGGCACTGGCGGAGGTGGGGTGCGTGGTGTTTGATAAAACCGGCACGCTCACCGAAGGGAGCTTCACAGTAACGGCGGTTTACCCCCAAAACGGTACAGAAAAATCCCTGCTGCAGTTGGCTGCGGCCGCAGAGCATCACGCGGCTCATCCGGTGGCAGTGGCGCTGAAGAAGGCAGTGGAGGGCGGGCTTCCCGTGCCGCAAAGCACAGAGGAGGTGCCCGGACGGGGCGTGATTGCTACGGTACTGGGCAAGCGAGTTGCGGTTGGAAACCTCTTGCTGATGCAGCAGGAGGGAGTCGACGTGACACCCGTAGAGGCGTCCGGCACAGTGCTGTACGTGGCGGCGGACGGCGCATATCTCGGTGCGGTGGTGGTATCGGATACCGTTAAGGCGGGCGCCGGCGAGGCGCTGGTGGTATTGCGCGATGCAGGTGTGTCCCGCACTGTGATGCTGACGGGTGACCGCGAGGCCGCAGCTGCTGCGGTGGCCGGGACGCTTGGCGTCAGCGAGTGGAAAAGCGAGCTGCTGCCCGAGGATAAGGTGACGGCGGTGGAGGCTCTGCTGTCAGCGCCCCACAGCGGCAAAATCGCTTTTGTGGGCGATGGTATCAACGACGCGCCGGTGCTTTCCCGCGCGGATGTGGGCATTGCGATGGGTGCCCTTGGCTCAGATGCGGCCATCGAGGCCGCCGACGTGGTGCTGATGGATGACGATCCCCGCAAGATCGCCGTGGCGGTGCGCCACGCAAGACGCACGCTGCGCATCGTGCGGCAGAATATCGTGCTTGCCCTTGCCATCAAGGGCGGCGTGCTGCTTTGCAGCGCCCTTGGCTTGCTTGGCGCTATGCAGATGCCCCTTGCCATTTTTGCCGACGTGGGCGTGGCGGTCATCGCCATTCTCAACGCCATGCGGACGCTGAAATACAGGTCAAAGGGCTGAAATAAAAAAAGGCCGCGACGGTTTTCTCGGTTGTCCTTAACGGAGAATTTCCAGGCACAATATTTCGGCAGAGGGATTGTTTCCTCTGCCGATTTGTGTTATAATGGGATGGGTGATGAAAATGGACGAACTAAAAAATCGCAAGACCACCAGATTGAAGGGTGCGGACTATAATCGGAATCAAGCCGTGTTTCTCACGTTATGCACGAAAGAAAGGCGCTGTGTTCTTTCTCGTATTGTAGGGACCGGCGTCCCCGACGGTCCGCAAATCGAATTGACAAAATACGGACAAATCGCAGAAAAATACATCCATCAATTGAACGATTTTTACGAGGATCTGTCGGTCGAGAGTTACGTAATTATGCCAAACCATATTCATATTATGCTGTGGGTAAAAGGCATAG
>SVTA01000038.1 GCA_015064005.1 Oscillospiraceae bacterium | reverse complement strand
TCCAAAATGGTGGAATTAGCTGCATTCCCTGAAATGCGACGCCGGTGGCGTACCGGGCGTGATCATCATTGGGTTTGAAGCTAATTCCACCATTTTGGATGAGTTTGCCAAGACCCCCCTCACCCTGTCGGACAATCTCATCAAAAAGCTGGCCGAGATCATCAAGGAGGGGCGAAACGTGTTTTTGCCGCCCTTCAATATCCCGGTCTACGATATGAAAAAACGCAAAAAGCAAAGCTTTGGAGCGGAACAGCTGCTGAAGCTGCTGCTGGAGTATTTTTTCATTACGCTGATCCGTGAGAACCGCTTTCACGAGCAGAGTGAGGAAACGGGAAAGCACCTTTCTGCCATTCACGAGGTGATCGACTATGTCAATGCCAACTGCCTTGAAAGGATCACCATCGACGAGCTGGCCTTTCTCTTTCGCACCAACCGCTCCACACTGTGCCGGGAGTTCAAGCACGCCACGGGCTGCTCAGTGGTGGAGTTCATCAACGAAAAAAAGGCGGCCATCGCCCGAAAAAAAGTGCTGGAAACCGATGAGGCGTTTACCAAGATCGCCGAGGAAATGAAATTCGAAAGCATCCATTACTTTACCCGTTTCTTTAAAAAAATGACGGGGATGACCCCCTCCGCGTACCGCAAGGCGCATCGCGAGGAGCAAAAAGCATAAAAAAGCGGGGCAGCGCCCCGCTTTTTTATGCTTCAAACAGCGCCTCCATCGGTATCTCCAGGATTTTGGCTATGACAAAAATCTCCTTATCCGTGGCGCTGCGCAGCTGCCCCTCCAGCTTGGAGTAGCTGGTGGGATTGATGTCACAGCCCAGAACCTGCATTCTGGCAATGAAATCCTTTTGCTTCAGGCCTCGTGCAAGGCGAAGACGCTCGATGTTTTTGCCCACCATGTTGGCGGTGCCATAGTCCTTCTTGCGAATTTTCATAAAGCCCGTCCTTTATTCTTTTTTAGAATTATATGACAAAAGCCTCTTGACAAAATTCCAAAACGGAATTATAATATAAATAATTCCAAAACGGAATAATAAATACAAGGAGAAGGACGATGAAATTTTGTTCCAACTGTGGCAAGGAAATAACAGATGAGGCGGTGGTGTGCCCGCATTGTGGCAGCGCAACCACCGCACCCCTCACCGTGACGGAAAACAGGGATGAGATCAGCGTGGGACTTTGCGTTTTGGCAGCACTGATCCCCTTATTCGGCATCATCTATTGGGCGACGGCAGGCAGAGCAACGCCCCGTCGCGCCAAGGCCTGTGGCATCACGGCCATCATTTCCTGGGCGGTATCCTTTGTGTTTGGCTTTATGGTGGGCTTTTTGGGCGCACTTTGAGGCAGGCACACATCCCGGCGGAGAAGAAATTCTCCGCCTTTTTTTATTGACAAACAGAGCAGGGCATATTATAATAAGTATAACGAATCAAGGGAGGCCGTTATCATGTCAAAGCTTGCTTACTGCGAATACACAACCGGGAATTTGGAGGACAGCGGCACCGAAGCGCTCCGCATCTTTTTACCCGCCGCGCGAGGATATATCCTGCATTGCTTCATTCATTCGGTGAGGGAGGATTATGGCTGCGACGTTTGGCGACTTGGACCGGCATATCACGTGGCGGATGATTTCGCCGACGCGGCTTTGCTGACGACGCCTCGCGCCGAATGGGAGATGGCCATCCGACTGAAGGAACGCCCCGATTTTATCGGCGGTGTGATACACGGCGATGAACGAATGACGCGCGTGGTGTTCCGACTGGACGGTCGGGAGACTGTTCCTGCGGCACTGCGGGAGCGCACGGCCTTTTCCGCGCTTGAGGTGGAGGTGGATTCCACCGGATTTGATCCCATAAGCCCCAAGACGGAGGTGCTTTTGCATCATAAAACGCTGACCTTCACCGCTGAAGGCGTCACCGTGAGACAGCGGGTGGAGTGGCTTGGCGACTATGCGCTGGGCAACTCCTATATGGCCATGATGCCGCCGCGGAAGGAATGGACAAATCGCTATAAAATCGATACCGTTCCGGGACTAAATCCGATAGAAGAAAGCGGTGCCTGCGGTGTAGCTTCCATCGAGGAGCTGTATCTCTGCGGTGACACCTACGGCTTTTCCATGCGCGTTCCGCGGTATTTGTCGTGCGCGGAGGGCAACCGTTATCTGATTACCGACAATGGCGGCAGAAGCTACAATAAAATGTATTTCGTGCTTGCCCACGGCGGTGCCGCTCACGCGGGCGACGTGTGGGAAACCGAAACCCAATACCGCATCACGGTGCTGGAAAAGGAGGGCTTATAATGGAGGAAAAGCTTTTTTCGCGCCGACATTGGCTGGTGCTGCTGCTTTTCGGCCTTGTAGGGCAGATCGCCTGGTCGGTGGAGAATATGTATTTCAACCTTTTCGTTTTCGAAACCGTTGCGCCGGATCTTGGCACCGTTACGCTGATGGTGCAGCTGTCCGGCGTGGCAGCCACCGTCACCACACTGATCGCGGGCACGTTTTCGGATAAATGCGGCAACCGCCGCAGCTTCATTTCGGTAGGATACCTGATATGGGGCGTAACGGTGGCGATTTTCGGCATGATCAGCACCGAACGGGTGGCGGCATTCACCGGCACCGACGGCGCAAAAGCACTGGCGCTTACTCTCGGCATCACCGTAGCTGCCGACTGCGTGATGACCGTGTTTGGTTCCACCGCCAACGATGCCGCCTTCAACGCCTGGGTCACGGATAATACCGCCTCCACCTTCCGCGGAAAGGTGGAGGGCGTGCTTTCCATTCTGCCGTTGATCGCCATGCTTATTGTGGCGGGCGGCTTCGGCATGCTGGTGGAGGGTATCGGCTATCAAGGGCTGTTTCTCGGCCTTGGTGCTGTGATCAGCCTTTGCGGCCTCGCGGGGCTTTTCCTTCTGCGGGACAGCGCCACGCTGGAGAAGAAGGGGAGCCTTGGGGATATCGTTTACGGCTTTCGTCCCGGGGTGATCCGGCAGAATCCTGCCCTGTACGTGACGCTGTTGATCGTGGGCGTGTACGGCGTGGCCTGCCAGATCTTTATGCCCTACCTTATCATTTATATGAAGACCTATCTCGGCTTTTCGGTGCTGGAGTACAGTGTGGTGTTTGGTGCTGCCATTCTCATTGGTGCCGGCATCAATCTGCCGCTGACCGCGCTTTCCGACCGACACTCCAAGGCAAAGCTCCTGTATCCGGCGGCCGGCATGATGGCACTGGGACTCTTTTTGATGTATCTTTGCCAATTTAGTAGCAAAACGGTATTGCTTCTAACCTTTGGCGGCGCGGGACTGCTGATGATCACGGGCTACATCTTTGTATCTGCTCTTTGCGGTGCGCTGGTGCGCGATTACACCCCCGCAGGTGACGCGGGCAAGCTGCAAGGCATCCGTATGATCTTCAGCGTGCTGATCCCCATGCTGGTGGGGCCAATGATTGGCAACGCCATCAATCGGGCTGCCAACATTCCGCTGCCCGACCTTGGCAGCGCCGACGTGATGACCACAGAGTACATTCCCGCCCCGGGCATTTTCCTGGCGGCGGCTTTGACGGCGCTGGTAGTGTTGGCACTGATCCCCGCACTGTTGCGGGCACAAAAAATGCAGAAGGAGCAATGATATGCAGCTGAAAACACGCTACGTTCTAGGGGATATCCCCCATAGCGAGCATCCGACCCCCCAGTCAAGACGGGATACGTGGCTCACGCTCAACGGCATCTGGTATTTTGAAAAGCAAAGCGTTACGGAAACGTTCTATGCGGGTGAGATTCTGGTACCCTTTTCGCCGGAAACGGCAAACAGCGGCATTCCCGAGGGCTTTTTGCTGCAGGCATGGGAAAATCTTTACTACCGCCGCGCGGTCACGCTTTCCGAGCAACAGATCAGCGGTCGGACGGTGTTGCATTTCGGCGCGGTGGACAGCGAATGCCGGGTGCTGTGGAACGGCACCGAGGTGGGTAGTCACCGTGACGGCTTCACCGCATTTTCCTTTGATATTACCGCACTGGTGCAGGCTGGCGAGAATCTTGTGGAGGTTTACGTGACCGACGAGGCCACCCGAAACGGTGACGCACGAGGCAAGCAAAGCGATCAGCGTGGCGGTATCTGGTACACGCCCCAAAGTGGCATTTGGCAGAGCGTTTGGCTGGAGTTTATGCCCGATTGCTATATTCGTGATTTGAAGATCACCCCAAACGGTATTGAAAAAACCGTTTTGATCGAGGCCGGCAGCGGTGGAGCCGCACAGGAAATTACAGTTTATGACGGTGATGCGGTGATCCTCACGGAGCGCTTTGCCGATCGCGTTACGCTTACCTACGATTTTACGCTTTGGTCGCCGGAAAATCCCAAGCTTTACGATTTTGTCATTACCAACGAGGCGGGGGATCGACTGCACTCCTATTTCGGAGTGCGATCCTTCGGTATGGCCCCGGACGGTACGGGAAAAATGCGCCTTACCCTGAACGGGCACCCCTATTTCTTTAACGGCTTGCTGGATCAGGGCTACTGGTCGGACGGGCTGCTCACCTATCCCTCTGACGAGGCGGCGGTAGACGAGCTGACCCTGATGAAGGAGATGGGATTCAACACCCTGCGTAAGCACATTAAGGTGGAGCCTATGCGTTGGTACTACCATTGCGACCGGCTGGGACTTGTGGTCTGGCAGGACTTTGTCAACGGCGGTGGCGATTACAAATTCACCCACGTGGCGGCCTTTCCGTTCCTTGGCTTCCATCACCGGGATGATGATTATACCTATTTTGCGAGGGAGGACGCGGAGGGGCGTGCCCGCTTCGAGGAGGCGGCTGAGGACACGGTCAAGCAGCTCTATAATACCGTTTCCGTCGGCCTGTGGGTGCCCTTTAACGAGGGTTGGGGGCAGTTTGATTCCGCCCGTATCACTGAGCTGGTGCAGGGCTGGGATCCCACCCGTATCATTGACTCAGTCAGCGGCTGGCACGATCAGGGCATAGGCAAGACCCGGCTCCGCAGCCTGCACACCTATTATACACCGCTGAAGGTGCCCAAGGATCCGCGCCCCGTGGTGCTTAGCGAGTTCGGAGGCTATTCCATGCAAACGCCGGGGCACGTATTTGACCCCTCAAAGGAGTTTGGTTACAAAAAATTCAAAACGCAGACGGCGCTGGTGGCGGCGCTGGAAAAGCTTTATCTCAAGAAGCTGCTGCCTCTCATCGGGCAGGGACTGTCCGCCGCCATTTACACGCAGGTTTCCGACGTAGAGGAGGAGATCAACGGCCTTGTGACCTACGACAGAGCCGTGGTCAAGGTGCCTGTGACGGCTATGCGTCGACTGAACGACGCGCTGATGTCCGAGGCTGAAAAAATACAATAAAACACGCCCCGTTTCCGGCCTTATTGCCGAAATCGGGGCGTTTTATTATCTTTTGGGCACGGGGCCGGTAGTCTCCCGCAGGATCAGCTCACCGGTAATGGTGATCTGCTGACAGAGGGGGGAGTGATTCTTGGCCATCTTTTTTTGCAGCAGCTCCCAGGCGGTGTCGCATACCTCATGGAGCCCGCTGGCAATAGAGGTCAGCTCCTTACCCATAAAGGCGGCGGCACTGATGTCGTCCATGCCGATGACGGAGAAATCCTCCGGCACGGAAAGGCCACGCTTGGCAAGGGCTTTGAGGGCGCCGGTGGCAATGTAATCATAGGCGCAAAGGGCGGCTGTGTATCCATCGGTGGTGTCAAGAAGCGTGGACATCCCCTCCTTACCAGCCTGCTCAAAGCGGTAAGGAGATTCGATCATGGCCTCCTCCGGGCAAGGAAGGCCGTGAAGGCGCATTGCCTCTCTGAAATAATCAGCCTTGGGCTTTGTCAGCGATTCACCGATAAAGGCGATCCTGCGATGCCCCAGCTGCTTGAGGTGCTCTACGGCATCACATACGGGCTTTTGTACGTTTACCCGCACGCTGTCGCAGGGGATATCCTCCTTGTAGGAAAGCAGGGAGATGACCGGCACGTCAAAGCCTCTTTTGGGTGCTTCGGTCTGATGGAAGGCGAGAATGCCATCCACGGCAAGAAAGGAGGCATAATATTCGATCAGCTCGTTCCGACGGGTGACAGAGAAATTGTCGGTGGAGATCAGCACCATACCGTCGTCCTTCTCAATGCGACTCTGCAGCTGCTCCACAAAGGAAGCGTAATGCTCGCTGCGCAGCTCGGGGCAGATGATGGCAATGATCTTTTTTTGATATTTATCCTTGTAATATTTTCCGAAACAGCCGTGCTCTCGCGCGACTCTAAAGATTTCCTCTCTCGTTTTTTCGCTGATGTCCTCGGCACCGTGAAATGCCTTGGAAACCGTGGAAACCGAGTAGCTGGTAAGCTTTGCCAGCTCTCTTAAGGTCATAGCAGCACCCCCTTTTGCGACTATTGTAGCATATTTCGGCAGAATTCGCAAGAGGGGAGCGAAAAATTTTCGCTGCTTGTTTCGTAAATCACTCCTGCAGTGGCAGAAGCCTTGCCCGCTGCAGTGCCAGCGTCAGCGCCGGAATCAAGACAAGCTGCAGGAGAATGCCGGGCAGGGAATTGAGAAAGGCGCCGGCCACAAACATCGAAAGTGTGAAGCCACTGCCGAATACGCCAAGCAGCAGAGCCTCCACCGCGCCCCACACAAGGCGCCCCGCCAGCATGGCGGAAACAAGGGAAACGTAGAGCCTGGGGAGGCTCTGGCGCTGCCGTTGATCATACAGGATTCCAACTATGAGCCCGTAGGTGGCAAGCTCAAAGGCCATAGCCACCGCGTTGGGATAAAGTCGTGGCATGCCGAACATCAGCGAGCGGGTAACGGGCATGACCGCGCCCACCACAAGGCCGTATTTCCAGCCGCAGACGATGCCGCACAGCAGCACCGGCAGATGCATGGGGGCCAGCATATTGCCGATCTCCTTGATGCCACCCGTGAGAAAGGGCAGCACGTAGCCGATGGCAAGAAAGAGTGCGGCAAGAATCATTCGCTTCAGGGTGCTTCTTTTCATAGGATCCTCCTTTTTTCTTTTCCAAATCATTATAGCAGATTTCATACTGCTTGGCAACATTTTTGCGAAAAAGCGAAAAAAATCTCCAAAGCTCTTGACTTTTTGGGGCTTTGGGGGTATAGTTAAAGCGTAATTTTAATTTGGAAAGGAAGATCTCTATGAAACGCTATCTTCTGCCCGAAGCGGGCGAATTTTACAAGGCAAACCTTCACTGCCATACCAATGTTTCCGACGGAAAGTTCTCCCCCGAGGAGGTCAAGGCCATGTACGTGAAGCAGGGCTATTCCATCATCGCCTTCACGGATCACGAGGTACTGATCCCCCATCCCGAGCTGCGGGACGAGCATTTTCTGCCCCTCAACTCCGTGGAAATGGACATTACCGAGCGGATCCCCGTTGGCAGCAACAAGTACGACAAGCGCACCTGCCATCTTTGCATGATTGCACTGGAGGAGGATAACATTCTGCAGCCCTGCTGGCATCGCACCAAGCACCTGTGGACTGACAGCCTGAAGCACTACGCACAGCAGGTGAAATTTGATGAGAGCCTGCCCGATTACGAGCGCATCTACACCGTCAGAGGCGTCAACGATATGATCCGCCGCTATCGCGAGGCGGGATTCTTCGTAACCTACAATCACCCCATCTGGTCGCTGGAGCTGCCGGAGGATTACCTCCGCTACGAGGGCATGAACGCCATGGAGATCTACAACCACAGCAGCTACCACGTGGTGGGCTGTGACGAGTACGTACCCCATATTTACGACGCCTTCCTGCGCCTCGATAAGCGTATTTTCGCCGTTGCCACCGACGACAACCACAGCGACAGAGACGCCTGCGGCGGTTACGTGATGATTAAGGCACCCGCCCTTGAGTACCGCGACGTGACCCGCGCGCTGGAGGCCGGCCAATACTATTCCTCCAACGGCGCGGAGATCAAGGCGCTCTGGTTTGAGGATGGCAAGATCCACGTGGAGTGCGCTCCCGCCGCCCGTATTGTTTGCTCGACAGGCGTGCGACGCAACAGGGCCGTCAACTGTGCCGACGGTACGCTGACCGAGGCCGCCTTCGACGTGATTCCCGAGGATAAGTTCGTGCGCATCACCGTCACCGACAAGAACGGCAAGTTCGCGCACACCAACGCGTATTTCACCGACGATCTTCTGGCGGAGGGCTGATATGCAGCCCTTGAAGCTGACTCCCGCCTTCAAGGATTATCTGTGGGGCGGTACCCGTCTGCGCACGGATTTTAGGTTTGAAACCGAGCTATCTCCCGTGGCGGAGGCGTGGGTGCTTTCCTGCCATCGGGATGGGCACAGCGTGATCGCCGAGGGAACGGATGCCGGCATGACGCTGGCGGATTGGATCGTAAGAGAGGGAAGAGGGGTACTTGGCAAAAACGCCGCTGCGTTACCGGATTTTCCCATCCTCATCAAGCTGATCGACGCGGAAAAGCCCCTGTCGCTGCAGGTGCATCCCGACGATGCCTACGCCCGCGCGAACGGCGAGGGCTACGGCAAGACCGAGCTGTGGTACGTGCTGGACGCCGCTCCCGGCGCCACGCTGTATTACGGCCTTACCCGCGATGTCAGTCGCGAGGAGCTGGCTGCACGCATTACGGACAACAGTCTGCTTTCCGTGGTCAACGCCGTGCCCGTCAAGGCGGGAGATTGCTTCTATGTCAAGGCGGGGACCATCCACGGCATTGGAGCGGGGATTCTGATTGCAGAGATTCAGCAGAGCAGCAACGCCACCTATCGTGTTTATGATTATGGCCGCCTTGGGGCCGATGGTAAGCCCCGGCCCCTCCATTTGCAGCAGGCGCTGGATGTGCTGACCACCACAGCGGTGGACCCTGCCGGTATGGCGCGTCCCGTTTTTACGGAACGGGAGGGCTATGCTACGGCACGGCTTGCGCGAAATGACTATTTCACTATTGATGCGCTGCGGATTGCGGTGAGCGCTACGCTTACCGCGGGTGAGGAGTCCTTTCACGCTCTGCTTTGCACGGCGGGAGCGGGCACGCTCCGGTGGGGAGAGCAAAGCCTCACCTACAAAAAGGGTGACGCGCTTTTCCTGCCCGCAGGACTGGGAAAATACACGCTTTTCGGCGAGTGTGAAATGCTTCTCACCCACGTTTAACCCCAAGACGGTATGAAAAAGAGCCAAGATTCATCGAATCTTGGCTCTTTTTGTAAGTGCTCAGCTATGCTTCCACCGGATATGCCGGCAAACGGTATGCACCAGAACGATGCCCACGGAAAGAGCGGCAGCAAGGCCCGCGGTGTGCGCGGCCTTGGTGGCAAAGCTTTCCCAGTTGCCCTCCACGGCAAAATCAATGGCATAGTAAAGCGAGCCGCCGGGCACCAGCGGGATCAACGCGATGATGGCAAGGGGCGTGGCGGGGGTCTTCAGCCACCGCGCCATCACCTCCGAATAGAGGGATATGACAATGGAAACGATGAAATAGCAAAGAACCTCGCGGTCAAGCCATCGAAACAGCATAAGATACAGAAACCAGCCCAGCATGCCGCCGAGAGAGGAAAACAGCAGCTTTTTTCCCTTGACATGGAACAGCACACCGAAGCCGAAGGTGCCCACGAGGGCAGAAAGAACGGAAATAAGAGTATCCAGCACCAGCATTACAGCAAACCTCCCACCAGCAGATCGGGGATGGCGAAGCCCACGGCAATGGCGATGGCCAGCAGCACCGCCTCCACCGTACGGATCGTGCCCGTAAACATATCGCCCACAAAAAGATCGCGCAGGGCGTTGGTAAAGCCCACACCGGGAATCAGCGTCATGATATTGCCGATGATGATATAATCGGGGCAGGTGATCAGATGCAGCAGCATCAGCCCCTTTACCAGAAAGGCGGTGACCAGAGAGCAGAGAAAGCGGGCGAAGATCTTGTTGACCTTCGTCCTTTCAAACAGCATGATCAGCAGGCCCAGCACAAAGCCAATCAAGCCGGCAAACAAGCACTCCACGGGGCTTCTGCTGCCAAACAGCAGGCAAAAGGCGGCGGGAATGATGCTGTAGCAGAGCATGATCAGCGGTTGGGGCGTGCGGGGGCGGGCTTCGATCTCGTCCAGGCGACGGCGCAGCTCTGCCGTTTCGGGGGTATGATCGACCACGTACCGGGCAAGGTCGTTGAGGCGATCCAGCCGGTCAATATCCGTGCCCGTGGCGCTGATGCGGCGGTGCTGGGTGAGGGGAATGCGCTCTGCCGTTTCGACGGTGACGATGATATTGGCCGTGGTGGCGTAAACGTCCACGTGACGGCATTGATAAGCCTTGCAGATGCGGATGATGCACTCCTCCACGCGGCTGATCTCCGCACCGGATTCGGTCATGCGCTCCGCAATATGTAATATGGCTTTTAGCAGATCCTGGTCCATAATGTTCATCCTTTGCTTGATAATACTTGCAGTATAGCACAAAATGAAAAAAAGTCAAGAGGTTATAGATAAAAACCAAGCCTGCCGTGACACGAGAGGTCAATTTTTTACAACTGACGCCCAAAACGGGCAAAATATTGCTATAAATCTTGCAAATTTTATGCTATACTGATTTTGTAACGCGCCCGTGCGGGTCAAAAAATTGACAATTTGCTCACGGCGCGAAAGGAGAGGCGTATGCGTGAACTTTCATTGAACGGGAAATGGAAATTGGATTATCTGTCCGATCAGCCCTACAGAGGCGAGGCCGAGCCCGCACCGACAGACGAGGATGCCGTTTGTGCCCCTGTTCCTGGATATTGGGAGGATATGGTTGCGCTTTTTCGCACTACGCCGATGCACGCAAGGCTGCGTTGGAATCCGCTTTACACCCTGCAGCGCTATCCTCAGGCGGGATACGTACCCGATATGGCATTGCCCAACCCCGTAGGGTGCTTTGTTTACCAAAGATCCTTTGATTTGCGTGATATCACCGACGGTAAGGCCCTGCTGCGGATCGGCGGCGCGCAGAATACCGTTTCCGCATGGATCAACGGCCGTTTCCTTGGCCGTCACGAGGGATATTCCGCACCGTTTGCCTTTGAATTGCCAAAGGATACGCTGCAAAGGGGCGAAAATCGCATCACGCTGGCAGTGTCCAACAACCGTCTTGCCGGATATCTGGGGCGCCCGGTTTCGGGTCTTACCTCCCGGGCTGCCAACGAATGCACCGGCGGCATTTACGGCGACGTTTCTCTTTGCTTTTGCCCCGATCAGCTGCTGGACGTGTGGGTCTCCACGGCGTCGGACTGCCGAAGCTTTACTGTGCATACTGTGGGTGCTGTTGACAGCGAAAAAACCGTGCAGATCTGCGACGGTGAGCGGAAAATATGCACCGTTTTGATCCCAAAAGGGCAATCGGCATGCGAATTAGTGGCAGAAGGGTATGAGTTTTGGGCACCAAGCACCCCTAAACTATACGTGGCGGAGGTATCCACTCCAAAGCAGAAAATGACGGTCCGATTTGGCATTCGCCGTCTGACCGTGGCAGGCACACAGCTTCGCCTCAACGGTGCGCCCTATTTCTTTCGCGGTGTCTGTGAGCATTGCTATCAGCCCGATACCGTGCATCCCACCCGCGACAAGGTCTACTACCGCCGCGTGATCAAAACGCTGAAGGAGCTGGGCTTCAATTCCATTCGTTTTCATACGTGGGTGCCGCCGGAGGAATATATGGAGGTGGCCGACGGGCTGGGAATGCTGATGGAGATCGAATCTCCCAACAATACCACCGCGGCCGAATGGCGGGAGATTTTGCAATATTGCCGCCGCCATGCGGCGGTGTGCCTGTATTCCACCGGAAATGAGCTGCAGATCGACGATGAATACGAGCAGCATCTGCAGACCGTGGCCACACTGGTGCATACGGAAACCGACGCGCTGTTTTCGCCTATGTCTGCCATGCGCGGCATAGAATACCGCCTCACCGAGGAGGATCCGCGGGTAGAGGAGCCTTTTCTGCACAATCCCGATCGTCTTCGCCGCGTGGAGGCATATTGCGACGTCTATAACAGCTATTCCAACAGCCTGACCAGCTATGCGTCCGCCTCGGGCACACAGATGGAGCTGGATCGGAGAAACGCCGTCTACGGCAAGCCCCTCCTTTCCCATGAGATCTGCATTCACGGCACGTATATCGACCTCGGGCTGATGGATCGCTACGAGGGAACGCGTATCGGTGAAACGGCCTTTATGACCTCTGTCAAGGCGCATTTGCGGGAGGTTGGGCTGCTTGACCGCGTCCATCTTTACTATCGCAATTCCGCGGCATGGCAGCAGATCCTGCGCAAGCACTGCTTTGAGACGGTGCGCCGCTGTGAGAGCTTTGCGGGGTACGATTTTCTCGGCGATATTGACACCCACTGGCACACCTTCGGCTACTGCGTGGGTATGATGAACGAGTTTTACGAGCTGAAGCCCGGCGAGAGCGTGGAGAACGTGCTGCGCTATAACGGCGAAAGCGTGCTGCTGGCCGATCTTCCCGCCTGTGTCAATTATAAGGCGGGGGAAAATGCGGAAATTCCCGTGCTTATTTCCCATTACGGCAAGCCACTGTCAGATGCCCTTGTACAGGTGCGCGTCAGCGGTGAGGGTAAGACTTTCTATCGCGGGGAATGGCACACGGGAGAGATTCCCTCCGGTGCCGTCAGCGAGCTTTGCCGCGCGACCTTCACGGTGCCGTCCTGCCAAAAGCCCCTGCGCCTGAAGCTGACCGCTACTCTTTCCGGCGGGGATACCGATCTTGAAAACTGCTGGGAGCTGTACGTATTTCCCGAGATCGCCGCGCCCACCGAGCAAAAGGCGGTGGTTTTACAGGACTGCGATGCATCCACGCTGACGAAGGTGCTTAGCGAGGGCAAGCGAGTGGTTCTGCTGGGCAGCGGCCCCTTTGCTACAAGCGAGGCCTCGTATCAGATCGCGATCGCGGGACGCACCGGCGGGCATCTGGCTACCGTCATTGCCGACCATCCGTTGCTGGAGGATCTCCCCCACGACGGCTATTGCGACCGCCAGTTTGAGCATATGCTGAACGGCAGCCACGCCGTGCTGCTGGATCTCAGGGATCGCCCCCACCGTCCTATCATTGATATTGCCTCCTCCTACAAAAACCCACATCGCGAGGCGATGCTGTTTGAGTACCGCGTAGGCAACGGCAGACTACTGGTCTGCGCGTTGCATCTCGAGGAAAGCGACCCTGCGGCACGGTGGCTGCGGGCTCAGATCCTTTCCTATGCGGCAAGCGACCGCTTTACCCCTGCCGAAAGCCTCACCGTCGCGCAGCTGGCTGCCTTGTGCCACACGGCCTCGATCGAGGCGGACGGAAATGCCAACGAGGCTGCCAATCAAAACGATATCACGATGTGACAAAAGCAAAAAGGGCTCGCGCGAGCCCTTTTTGCTTTGAAAAGAACAACCGGCAGACGTGTCTGCCGGTTGCTTGGCTTTATGCGATTTTAACGCTCAGGCTATTAGTAGCCAACCTTCTCCCAGCACTGGAAGGGAGCAGCCAGCTCCTCGCTGATGTAGACCTGGGTCTTCTTGGTCTGCAGCATGGTGGAGGGCAGGTAGGGGGTGATGGGGCCGTGAGTGCACAGACGGCTGGTCATTCTCTGCCAGGAGGAGAAGGTGCCGCAGGTAGCCAGTGCGTGAACCTCGATACGCTCCTTGGCGCGCATTACGTCAAGAGGGCCGATGGTGGCAGCCTTGGGAGGTACGTTGGCAATATCGCCGGACTGACCGAAGGTGCCGTTGAGGGAGTTCTGCATGATGGTCATGGGGTGCAGGGTCACGATCTGAGCGGGCTGGTTGAGCCACTCCTCGATGTCGCCGGAGCCGATGAACTCGGGGATGGGATCCACGAAAGCCATGTGGCCGGCCCATCCGGGAGAGGTGGAGGCGATATCCGCGCCGGTGCCCTCGGTGATGTCGTCAATGATCTTGGAGTAATCCTTGATGTTGGCGTTGGTGGGGAAGTGCACGTTCTCCATGGGCATGCGGAGCTTAGGATCGATCTGGTAGTACAGATACTTGATCATGGAGTGCGCAAAGCCTGCCTCGTAGGTGATGGGGGCAATGTTGCCGTCCTGATCAGCCCACTCGTCCTCTGCTACCAGGTGAACCTTAGAGCAGTCAACACCAAAGTAGTTGATCAGCTGAGCGAGAGGAATGTAGGTGTCGGGCTCGGGGTTGCCGAGGATCATGGTGAAGCTCTTGCCTGCCTCGGAGGCGGCCTTCAGACGGCTGAAGAGGGTTGCGATCAGCACGGGATGGGGGTTCATCATGACCTTGACGTTGAACTCCGGATGCCACCAGGGCTCGCGCTTCTCAAGGTCGGTGCCGGAAAGGCTGCGCACGTAGTCACAGACCTTCTTGTCCTTAAAGGGGACGAAATCGGCAGGCTGAAAGTCAAATTTCGTTGCGGGATCGGTGATAAAGTCTTTCATTGCTTTTTCTCCTTTATGTATTTTATTTTTTGTTTATTTCACAAGTGCGCCGTCGAGGAGCACGTGCTTGATGTGGAACTCCGCATCCACCAGCACCAGATTGGCCACGTTGCCCTTGGCAATACAGCCGCGGTCGGTGTAGCCCAGCATCCGTGCCGGGTTGGTGGAGGCGTATTTGAATACCTGGCATAGGGATGCGCCGGTATGCACCATCATATTGCGGCAGGGGCCGTCCAGGATCATCTTGCTGCCTGCAATTTCGCCCATGAAGTCGAAGTTGATGTCATCCGCGCCCTCGTAGAGATCGTCGGCGGGAATGGGGCCGTGCTCTACAAAGGCATCGGCGATGAGGATCAGCCGGTCGTCGCCCTTGATCTTCTTGATCAAACGCAGCATATAGGGAGCCACGTGAATGCCCACCTTGTCGCAGATCAGCTCGGTGTAAATATCGTGGTGGTAAAGGGCGGTCTCGTCCACGCAGGCGGAACGGCACTCGGGGTATTTTTCAAGACGGCCGGTGGCGTTGGTGTGGTGGGTGGCCAGCTTGAGGCCATAGGGCATCAGCGCTTCGATCTGCTCCGGCTCAGCTTCACTGTGACCCACGGAAAATACGACCTTGGGGTCAAGTGCCTTGGCATCGCGGACAAACAGCTCAATATCGGGGCGCTCGGGAGCGACGACCCAGACCTTGGCAAAGCCGGCGGCGGCCTCCAGCACGGGCATATAGTCCTCCCGCTTGATGGGATGGCGCCAGGGGTTGTTCTCGCGGTTGCAGCCAAACTTGGGGTTCATATAGGGCGCTTCCATATAAAGGCCGCGGATATTGGGTGCGTTGCCGCTTTCGGCAGCTGCCTTGATGTCGCCGATCTGGCCGATCAGCGTTTTGCCGTCCACGTTGAAGTAAAGAGCGGGCAGCACGTCGGTGACACCGTGGCAAAGCAGGGTTTTTGCAGTCTTGACGGGATCCTCGGTGAAGAAGGTGTCGCCGTCGGCGTGGGTATGTATATCGAAAAGGCCGGGGCCGGTATAGGCGCCCTTGGCGTCGATGATCTCAAATCCCTCGGTGGAAAGCTTTTTGCCGAAATCAAGGATCTTACCGTCCTCGACGAGGATGGTGCCGCCGGGGATCATATATTCCGGCAGAACGATGGTGGTGTTGATGATAGCTAACTTCATATTACCGTAGCCTCCTTTTATACATCACCATATATTATACCGCATTTTTTTCGGCCGCGCGTACAATATTAGACCTAATTTGTATAAAATTGTTTTTATGTTTCCAAAATTCGTACGCCAAGGGCGGAAATTTGCTCCATTTCTCCAGCATCGCCCCCCTTGCTCGTTACCAGTATATCGGCCTCCTCAGCACCCGTGATCCGAGCAAAGGTGGTCTTACCCAGCTTGGTGCCGTCGGCGGCCACGATCAAGGTGTCTGCGCGGCTGATCATCTTGCGGGCGACGGCCACCTCATTGGAGTAATAGAGCGTGAGCCCCGCCGAGGCGCTGAAGCCGTCCACGGAAAGAATACACTTGGTGGCGTGATAATTTTCAAGCTGGGTAATGGCGTCCTCGCCGAAGGTAAACTGATACTTGGCGTCGTATTCGCCCCCCAGCAGCTTCACGTTGAAGGAGGGGTAGAGAGAGGCCTCCATGGCGTTTTGCAGGGAATTTGTCACCAGTGTGATGTTCCGCTTGCCCTGCAGGGCGTGCAGCACGTAGGAGAGGGTGGTGCCGGCGTTCATCATCACCGTGTCGTTGTCCTCAATGAGGGAGGCTACCGCCTTGGCCAGCTGCTTTTTGGCCGCGGCGTTGGTTTTATAGCGCTCGGCCAGATCCATATTGACGTAGAGCTTGTTCATGCCAACAGCCCCGCCGTGTACCCGTGTCAGATGCCCCTGCATTTCGAGATGCTCCAGATCCTTTCGGATCGAAACGTCGGATATGCCAAAGCGCTCGGCAAGCTCCGTTACCCGCACCCGCCCCTTGGCGTGTAGGAGGGAAACGATCTCATTTCTTCTTTGTTCTGTGGTCAGCATATTGGCATCCTCTCCAAGCTTTATTGTTTTCATTATTGTAACATATTTTTTTTCGAAATGCAAGCGGAATTGAAATGAAAGCGAAAATATTTTAAATGAAAGCAAATCGGACACGAGACAGGGAAGGTTTCTTTCCCTTTTTCCCCGTTTTTGGCAAGCGAAAGCACCGTCAGCCCCCGTAGGGGGCTTGAAATTTCCGACGAGATGTGCTACAATAGGATGAACGAAACCGAATCCGAAAGAAATATCAAAAAGAAAAGGAGACCGTTATGCTTAAGAATTACAAGATCAAGGCCCCGTATTTCGAGATCGGCCCCAAGTGCTTCATGTGGGGCGAGCGGATGCTGAAGCTGGCCAAGGCCGTGGACAAGATCGCCATGAAGTACGATCTGGACGTGATCCTCACCCCTCAGTACACCGACATTCGCCTGCTTGCCGAGAATACCGAGCGCGTGCATATCTACGCACAGCACATGGATAGCCTCTATCCCGGCCGCGGCCTTGGCTCCGTGCTGCCCGAGGCCATTAAGGAGGCCGGCGCCGTAGGCGTGATGCTGAATCATGCCGAGAAGAAGCTGACCCTTGCCGAGGTCAAGACCGCCATTGCCCGTGCCGACGAGGTTGGCCTTGCCAGCATCGTTTGCGCCGACACGGTGGAGGAGATCACCGAGATTGCCAAGATGGGCCCCAACCTCATCGTGGCCGAGCCCACTGAGCTGATCGGTACAGGTGTGGCCAGCGATATGGGCTACGTGCGCGCCACCATTGAGGCCGTTGCTGCCATCAATCCCGATATCATGGTGCTGCAGGGTGCCGGCATTTCCGGCCCCGATGACGTTGCCAACGTGATCCGCGCAGGCGCCCTTGCCACCGGCTGTACCAGCGGCGTGATGAAGGCTGCCGATCCCGAGGCTGCTGCCGAGGAGATGCTCTATACCCTGCGCAAGACCTGGGATGAGGTACACGGCAAATGATGGAAAACGCTTTGAATCAGGCATTCGACGCATTCAGGATCGAGGCGGAGTCCATTCTCGAAACCGCCAAGGTGCTGGATCCTGCCGAAATGCAGAAGGCTGTTGAGGCGCTGGCCAAGGCCGAGCGTATCGCCTCCTCCGGCTGCGGTCATTCCGGCATCGCCTGCCGTCATTTCGCGCATCTGATGTGCTGTGCCGAGCGCCCCGCACACTTCATTTCCCCCGCAGAGGCCGTACACGGCGGGCTTGGCTATATGAAGAAGGGCGACGTGATGCTGCTGGT
>SVTA01000037.1 GCA_015064005.1 Oscillospiraceae bacterium | reverse complement strand
TGGCACTATGTAGTGCAGGGTGTTTTTTCGTTATTCTACTCCAATTCGCTTGGATAAATCCGTCATAGCGTACACAAATCGGGTGGTGGGTGTCAATGTTGTCAGCGTCGGGTCGCCCTCGCGGATCTTGAGAGAGCGGCGCAGCTCCTTGGGGATCACCACGCGCCCGAGATCGTCGATGCGACGTACAATTCCTGTTGCTTTCATTTATATAAAATCTCCTTAATTTACAGATTTGTACTGTTAGTATCCGCAAATGGAGGAGATTTATACTGAATAGATTGACTTTTTACGCGCGGCATGGTACAATTAAAATTGCACCAGAAAACGCCGAGCGTTTCACATCTGAGCGCAACAAAAAACATTTTTTGCAAAGGAGTGGTTGCCATGTTAACGTATCCCAAAAAATTCATGCTTTGCTCGGGAACCGGTGTGGCAGATCAAAGGCTGGTCGCCTTCGATAACGCCTTGATCTCAGCAAACATAGCCAATTATAATTTGCTGAAGGTAAGCAGCATATTGCCGATCGGATGTGTTCGCACGGACAAGCTTGATAAAAAATTAGGATCAGCATTATTGGTTGCTTATGCGTCCATATCCTCCAACGAGCTTGGCAGGACGCTGAGCTCTGCGGTTGCGGCAGGAATTCCCGACAACGAAAGCGACGTTGGTGTGATCATGGAATTTTCCGACTACTGTGATGCCAAAACGGCCGAAGCCACGGTGATCAATATGGTCAAGGAGGCCATGAAAAATCACAATATCCCTTGCAAGGACATTATCAGCACCGCAGAGGAAGCAACCGTGACCGACTCCCGATACGTTTCCTTGATATCGGCATTGGCAATGTGGTAAAAAGCTTACCGGAACGCAGGGAGCAATCCTCACACCGCTGCTGTGTTGTCCCCCCGAAGCCTTTGGACTCGTGGTTGCCTCATCCCTTCACGCCATTGCACGTACTGAATACAGAATAAAAGGAAGCGCCCTGCAGGGCGCTTCCTTTTATTCTGTTGCTTCGGCCTTTTCGGTTTTCTTTTCCTTTTTCTCGGTCTTTTTTTCGACCTTCTCGGCCTTTTTCTCAACCTTGCCGGCCTTCTTTTCAGCCTTCTCGCGCTCGGCTACCTGACGCTTTTGCTGCTTTTCGGCTTCGTTTTTCGCCTTTTTCTCGGCCTTTTCCCGCTCCCGGTTCTCCTTTTCCGCCTGGTCGGGATCGGTATAGCGGGCCTCCAGGATCTCCTGTGCCACCGCCTTCAGATAAGCGGAAAGGGAAAGCATATCCAACAACGCCAGAAACAGATCCTCATCGCTTTGGGGATCAAGCGCATCCTCCGCCAGCACGGATTCCACCAGCGTGCCTACACGCTGCCGATTTTTATCCTTCAGTGCAAGGAAACGGTCGTAAGAACGGGCCAGCGCCTCACCGTCGAAGCCGCAATCCTCCCGCACGCCAAACAGCACCCGCTTGATCTCACCGATGGAAAGAGAGTTCTTCATACCGTAAACCAGCAGGATCTCCACAATGTGATCGTAGGAATATTTCTTACCCGTGATGGGGCTGATCAGCCCATCCTTGCTGTAATTATTCACCATTGTCTTGGTCAGCATGCGCTCGCGATAGCGCGGCGAGGCCGACTTGTTTTTTTCTGCCACCAGGCTAAGGATCTGGTCGAGATAAAGGTCAATGGCCGGGATCTCCTTGCCTGCCAGATCCGCGTCGTTGACCGCGGCGGCAACCAATGCCTGCAGCTCCTGCTCCGTCACGATGTTATCCCCCTTGCTTGATACTTATCATCATTATACCCGCAAACGGGGAAAAAGTCAAGACGCACTTGCAGATTTTGCGTTTTTTCTGTTGGCGTAAAGCCGCCCAAACCAAAAGATCAGCCCTGCGGCAAGCGAGGTAACGGGCAGATAGATCAAGGTGCTGGCAGCCCAGCCGTATTTGCGCGCAATGGCGTTGAACACGATGATGGGTGCCTCGTTGGGACCGACGAAAAACATATTGGCGGTGGCATCTACGGTAATGCCGATGAGGGTGTTGATCACAAAGGCCACAAAGCACAGCCCCAAAAAGAGCTTGACCACGTCAAAATAGTCCCGCAGCGTCCGCCCCGCCCGACCGGAAAACAGAATGTAAAAGCCAAGGAATACAAGACCGTAATGCCACGCCACCGCATGCACGGTCAGCGCCACGCGGTTGAGAAGCACACCGGAGGGCTCAAAAACACCGGCAAAGCCGCCCAACAGATTGAAGCACATCATAAAGCCATAGGCAGCCTTCTGCACGCGCTCATTTTTGCAAAGCACGGCCACGGGACACAAATACATCGGCATGCTGCACATCTGGAAGGGGAATTCCCCCCAAACAAAGCTGTGATTGCCCAATACGTAATACAGGAAAAGCTGCTTGAATACCTCGCTGGCGATCAGCACGCCCGCGAAGCTCAGCAAAAGAATTCTGTTCTTGCGCTCGTCAAGGTGACGGCAGAGAAAGGCAAGAGAAACGGTCAGAGAAAGCCCCACCACGATCATGATGATATGTACGGTACCGTAGGCAGGCGGGGGCGTCATTTCGGCAGCAAGCGCCAGCATCAACCTTTCGATCATTCTGATCTCCCTTCAAAGCAAAAAATGTCAAAAAAAGTATAGCACACCCGCGCCCAAAAGAATATAGGCAAATGCACCAAATTGCGCCGGTGAAATATATAAAATTTGCCGAACGGCCGCTCTCCCGCCCGTATTTCCGAAGCGCAGCCCCTGCGACACGCGGGTGCACATTTTTATGATATATTTTTATGTATATTTGAACAAAATTTGAACATTCTGTTGCAGCGACTTGAATTTTATTCAAAAATTTCAAAAAGATGAAACTCCGTCCCTGCCGGGCGCAAAATCCGTCCTTGTCAAAAATGCGATTTTGTGCCAAAATAGAGGCACGCAAACTGTGCAATTTGTACCTTACAATCGCAACAAGAAAGGTAGGTTATTTGCCATGAAAAAAACATTATCCCTGCTGCTTTGCTTGTGCCTGCTGGTGGGTGCCGTCGTGCTCCTCACCTCCTGCAACAAGCCCAAGCCCGTTGACATCGATCTTGGCGGCTACAAGCTGATCTACGACGATGCCTTCTCCGCCCCCTTCAAGAGTCAGCTTTCCGCCTTTACAGCCGCCATGCGCGCCAAGACCGGTGCCACCTTCAAGTTCAGCTCCAGCGGCTCCTCCAACGTGACCGACAGCGAGATCCTTGTCGGTGTCACCTCCCGCGAGGAAAGTGCCACGCTGCAGGCCGAGATCGAGGGCGACGGCTATGCCATCGGCGTTGTGAACAACAAGCTGGTCATTGTGGGCACCACTCCCCTGCTGACCCTGCAGGCGCTGCAGCTCTTCACCGACACGTATCTGACCGGTGATGCCGGCACCGGCACCGCCTTCTCCATCGAAAAAGCCGTCGTATCCAACGTGGAAATGGTCACGCTGTATGATTCCTACATCATCACCTACTCCGAGCGTTACGACGACGTTCCCAATCCCGACCCCGAAAACCCGAACAAACAGGATATGGACTACCCCGTGGTAGCCGCCAAGAGCCTGCGCGATCATCTCAAGGAGGCCATCAAGCTGAAGTCCACCTCCTTCAACGTGAGCGACGACAGCCTGGACACCAACAAGTACGAGATCCTGGTGGGTCACGTCAACCGGGACGCCTCCCGCAATTTTGCCAAGACGCTTGACGCCGATCAATTTGGCATCAAGCTGGATGGCACCAAGCTGGTGGTTCTGGGTCTCAACGACACCACGCTGCGCAGCGCCGCCGAGCTCTTTGGCGCCGTTGTAACCGCCAGCGTTGTGACCGAGGGCAACCAGAAGATCATCCGCATCCCCAGCAATTTCTGCTGGACGATGACGCTGCAGAACAACTGGGTGATGGACTTCCCCCGTCCTGACGGCGTAGACATCGCCGGCTCCGTGGACGTGGGCGAGGGCTCCCTCGAGTTCTACTACAAGGGCCCCACCGCAACCGTTGCCGCTTACGAGCAGTACTGCGAGAAGCTGAAGGGCGAGGGCTACACCGTACTCACCGAAAACACCATTGAGGATAGCATCTTCCGCACCTTCGTCAACACGAAAAAGAAGATCACCCTGCACGTGACCTACGCAGCCTACTCCCACGCCTTTGCAGAGAATATCGATCTGTTCGAGCCCTGCATCCGCATCGTTTCCGCCTCCACCAAGGATCTCGGCAACGAAATTGACGAGTCCCTGCTCAAGCCCGACTACTCCTATACCAAGCTGACCGATACCACCCTCACCGGCGTACGCTTCGCTTACGATACCGGCGCCTGGGGCAACTCCTACGTGGTGCAGCTGGAGGACGGCTCCTTCTTCGTGCAGGACGGCGGCGCAGTCGTTGGCAAGGACTACAACCGTCTTTACAACGTACTGCGCGATCTGTTCTACCGCTCTCACGGCATCAACCCCACCGTCAATAATCCCATCGTGGTTGCCGGCTGGTATCTCTCTCACGGTCACGGTGACCACTACGGCAACTTCGTCAAAATGTGCGAGAACAACCCCAGCGTCCTCCGCGTAGAGTACCTCTTCACCAATATGCCCTCCGACGATGAGAGCTACAACGTAGGCGACCCCAACCTTACCGTCCGTCGCAATATGAAGACCATCCTCAACACGGTAACGGGCGGCACCACCTACATCAAGATGCACTCCGGTCACGTATACCACCTGCGCAACATGGAAATTCAGGTGATGTACACCCATGAGGATATCTATCCCTGGCCTCTGGAGATCTTCAACGACAGCTCCTCCGTGCTGCGTACCGTCATTCACAACACCGACGGCAAGGGCAACGTACAGGGCGAGGAGACCAGCATCCTTTGGCTGGGTGACCTCAACTACCGCGGCAGCAAGTGTGTCATCGCCATGTACGGTGACTATCTGAAGGCCGACATCGTGCAGCTGGCTCACCACGGCTACAACGGCTGTGAGTACGCGCTCTACGAGAACGCCGCTCCCTCCATCGTGCTGTGGCCCAACAAGCTCTCCTCCTTCCAGGCGCAGACCCAGAACCCCAACTCCAGCAGCAAGAACTACAGGATCGACTATCAGGTCGCTCACGTGCTGGAATCTGTGGAGTATATCGTGGTTCTGGACCAGTACAACACCACCATCACCATCACCAAGGACGGCCCCGATATGAGCATCGGCGGCGACACGGGACTCTATAACGCATACGAACACGACCGCGCCCCCATTACCACGTACGGCGGCGCCATCATCAAAAAATAATCAAAAGCAAAACGGGCCCTCCCTCGGGAGGACCCGTTTTTTATATAAATATAAATCAGTAAAAACAGCACGCCGCTGCTCTCCGGGCTCACCGGCGCCCGCCGCTCTCATTCCCCTTTTGGCCTCACTGAAAAGATAACAAACATCACAAATTATGAACGCTTTTTTTGTATACTATTTCGCGCGAAAAGTGCTTGCCTTTTTCCTCGGATTATGGTATACTATTTTCGCATGGCCACAAGATATTGTGGCCAAATCCAAAATCCGCATCTAAATATTGTGCGCAAACGCCGCGCGCAGAAAGGGGAAGAGAGTATGAAGATCATTAAAAGAAACGGCTCCGAGGTAACCTTTGACCGGGAAAAGATCGTCCGCGCCATTGAAAAGGCCAATGAAAGCGGCACCGGCAAGCCCGAGCTGACCAAACGCCAGATCGACTACATTTCCTTCGTCATTGAGGATTATTGTAGCGAGGTTGGCCGCGCCCTTTCCGTGGAGGAAATTCAGGAGCTTGTTGAGACGCTGATCATCCAGCAGAACGCGCCCGAAACCGCCAAGCGCTATATCCGCTACCGCTTTACCCGTAACCTTGCCCGTCAGGCCAACACCACCGACGGCAATATTCTGTCTCTCATTGAGTGCAACAACGAGGTGGCAAAGCAGGAGAACGCCAACAAGAACCCCACCGTCAACAGCGTCCAGCGCGACTATATGGCCGGCGAGGTTTCCAAGGATATCACCCGCCGCATTTTGCTGCCGGAGGAGATCGTCAACGCCCACGAGGAGGGCATCATCCACTTCCACGACGCCGACTACTTCGCCCAGCACATGCACAACTGTGACCTGGTGAACCTGGAGGATATGCTGCAGAACGGCACCGTCATCAGCGGCACCCTGATCGAAAAGCCCCACAGCTTCTCCACCGCCTGCAACATCAGCACCCAGATCATTGCGCAGGTGGCCTCCAACCAGTACGGCGGTCAGAGCATCTCCCTTACTCACCTCGCCCCCTTCGTGCAGGTTTCCCGCGAAAAGCTGACCCGTCAGGTGCGCTCCGAGCTTGCCGAGCTGGGTGTCGCACCCGGCGAGGAGCAGATCGCCTCCATCGTGGAGAAGCGTCTGCGTGACGAGATCCGCCGCGGTGTACAGACCATTCAGTATCAGGTCGTCACGCTGCTGACCACCAACGGACAAGCCCCCTTCATCACCGTATTCATGTACCTCGGTGAGGCCAAGGATCCCCAGACCAAGCGCGACCTCGCCCTCATCATTGAGGAAATGCTGGAGCAGCGCATCGTGGGCGTCAAGAACGAGGCCGGCGTATACGTCACCCCCGCCTTCCCCAAGCTTATTTACGTGCTGGAGGAGGATAACATTCACGAAAATTCCCCCTATTACTACCTCACCGAGCTGGCAGCCAAGTGCACCGCCAAGCGGATGGTGCCCGATTACATCTCCGAAAAGGTGATGCTGAAGCTGAAGGTCGACCAGAACGGCGACGGCCAGTGCTACACCTGCATGGGCTGCCGCAGCTTCCTCACCCCTTGGGTGGATGAAAACGGCAAGGCCAAGTACTACGGCCGCTTCAATCAAGGCGTTGTGACCATCAATCTGGTGGACGCCGCCTGCTCTGCCGGCGTCGAGGACGGTAACAAGGAGGACAATTTCTGGCGCATTATGGACGAGCGTCTGGAGCTTTGCCATCGGGCACTGCAGTGCCGGCACGAGCGTTTGGAGGGCACTCTCTCCGATGCCGCTCCCATTCTTTGGCAGTACGGCGCGCTGGCACGCCTTGAGAAGGGCGAGCCCATCACCAAGCTGCTCCACGGCGGTTATTCCACCATTTCCCTTGGCTATGCCGGTCTTTGGGAATGCGTGTACGCCATCACGGGCAAGAAGCTGACCGAGCCAGAGGGCGAGGCCTTCGGCCTGAAGGTCATGCAGCACCTTAACGATGCCTGCAAAAAGTGGAAGGAAGCCGAAAACATTCACTACTCCCTCTACGGTACCCCTCTGGAATCCACTACCTATAAGTTTGCCAAGTGCCTGCAGAAGCGCTTCGGCAAGATCCCCGGTGTCACCGATAAGAGCTATATCACCAACTCCTACCACGTTCACGTGACCGAGGAGATCGACGCCTTCGATAAGCTGGCGTTTGAGTCCAAGTTCCAAGAGCTTTCTCCCGGCGGTGCCATCAGCTACGTGGAGGTGCCCAACATGCAGGATAACATCCCCGCCGTGCTGGAGGTGATGAAGTTCATCTACGACAACATCATGTACGCCGAGCTGAACACCAAATCCGACTACTGTCAGGTTTGCGGCTACGACGGTGAAATTCAGATCGTGGAGGACGACGGCAAGCTGGTTTGGGAATGCCCCCATTGCCACAACCGGGATCAGAACAAGATGAACGTCGCCCGCCGCACTTGCGGTTACATCGGCTCCCAGTATTGGAATCAGGGTCGCACCCAGGAGATCCGTGAACGCGTGCTGCACCTCTGATGCCAATGAACTACGGAACCATTAAAAAAAGAGATATCGCCAACGGCCCCGGGGTGCGGGTCTCCCTGTTCGTATCGGGCTGCACCCACCATTGCCCCGGGTGCTTCAATGCCGATACGTGGGATTTTGATTACGGTACTCCCTTCACTGCCGCCACCGAGCAAGAGCTGGTGGAGCTGATGGCCCCGAATTTCATCTGCGGACTCTCGTTGCTGGGCGGCGAGCCTATGGAGCCGCGAAATCAAGCGGTGCTGCTGCCGCTGCTGCGGCGTCTGAAGCAGCTCTACCCTCAAAAGACCGTGTGGTGCTACAGCGGCTACACGCTGGAGGAGCTGCAGGGAGATGGCCGTGCCCACAGCGAGCATACCGACGAGATGCTTTCCCTCATTGACGTGCTGGTGGACGGCAGATTTGTCCTTGCCAAAAAGGACATCCGCCTCCGCTTCCGAGGCTCCTCCAACCAGCGCCTCATCGACTTGAACAAGACCCGCGCCACCGGCGAGATCACCCTTTGGGACGATTGAAAAACAAAAACCTTCACCAATAGGGCTTCACTCTAAAGGACAGTTTTAAAAAATACGGTATATCTCTAAAGAGGTATGCCGTATTTTGCGTTTGTATCCACAAATGCAGTGCTTGTCAGAAAAATTGACAAGTCATAGGTGAACAAAAAAGGCTCCCTTGTGTAAAGGGAGCTGTCAGCGAAGCTGACTGAGGGATTGTTCTACGAGATAATCAATATACTCGCAAACACCCCGAAAGTTTTTATGTATTTCCGTATTCGGTATTCTGATAACTGTCAAACCGTATTCTTCAAGGAAAGCGGTTCTTTCTTCATCGTGTTGTTTCCCTTCTTCGGTATAATGTCCCGAGCCGTCAAGCTCTATGACGAGTTTTGCCTCTGCACAGTAAAAATCTGCAATATACTTTCCAAGAACCTTTTGACGTAAAAATCGAACGGGATAGGTACGCAGAAAATCATACCAAAGATGTTTTTCTCCTTTGGCCATATTCTTTCGCAACATTTTTGCGGTTGGCGTTTCGATGTTTCTTTGCAAACCGAATTTTGTATATTCATTAATATCCAAAATTTATTTGTTGTTGATAATATGTACGCCCTCCACAACACCAAATCCATACATATTCATAAGTATACCAGATTCCTTAATGTAATAAATTTTATCATTTGCGATTACGATAGGAACAAAGAAATGCTTGTATTTATATGGATGTACTTTTACATCTAAAATTGTTGCTTT
This sequence comes from Oscillospiraceae bacterium, assembly GCA_015064005.1. Classification (GTDB taxonomy): domain Bacteria; phylum Bacillota; class Clostridia; order Oscillospirales; family CAG-272; genus Firm-07. The sequence continues at coordinate 9,356 of SVTA01000037.1, read as the reverse complement.
TATATATTTTTTTATTATTTCAATGTTTTCTTCAATATTTTCGTTCACAAATATGTACCCTATATTGTAAGTTGTCATACCTTTGCTGAAATGTTCTAAAATTGCTTGAATGTCAACAAGTTCATTTGTTTTATTTATTATCACACAATAACGATTAACTATACTTCCATCTCCACAATTTTCTTCAACCTCTTTGTGAAAAATGCCCTTTTTAATTTTATATCCGCATTTTGTTAACTTGTCGTAAAGCTCACTTTCGGAAATAGATATATCAAATATTGAAAAATTAAGATTGGCTATTTTTTTATTGATCTTGTTAATATCATAATTAATAAGTTTTTTATAATTTATAGCTATGTAAATGATTGCTACAATCAAACAAATGCAAGAACAAACTATAAAAGTATAAAAAGCAAATTCACTTTGTTCCTTAATGAAAAGTCCACTAAAAAGCAAAAACATAGTTAACACAAGCAACAAAGCAAAAATAACGAAAGTCAAAACATATTTTTTTGTTGTCACAAGCGGTCCTCCAAAATCAAACCAACGATTTGGCAAATTATAGTTGTCGTAATTATCACTTTCGTTTAACAAACGCATAGGGCTTTAACCATACCCTATTATAGCACAAAAACCGCAGAAAATCAATCTGCGGTTTCTGTTTTTTCTGGCGGTAGGTAAAACTGTCCTTTAGGGACAGCTCTATCGGTGAAGGTTTTTTGTTTTTTCACACCAGCAGGCCCTCCAGCGCGGCGATCACACGGCGGTAGCGAAGGCTTTTTGCGTCGGTCACCTCTGTGGCCTCGGCAAGATCGTGAGCGACCGACTGCCGTAGCGCCTCGGCAAAGGCAAAATCACCGTTGGGGACGAACAAATTCAGCTCCGAAAGCTGCCCAAATGCCTTTTTGGTGATGTTGGTGGAGCCGAAGGAAACGGTTTCCTCGGTCATCAGCAGCTTGGTGTGCAGCATACGGGGCGACAGATAGACCCGCACACGCCCGGCCGATTGCTGCAGCAGCCGCTTAGCGGTCTTCATATTGGTATCGTGCTGAAAGTTGGCAGAGCCCGGCAGCAGCACCGATACCTCCACGCCCCGCGCGGCGGCATCACAGATCGCTGTCAGGAACTGCGGCAAGGGCGAGAAATACGCCATGGTGATGTGCAATCGCTCCTTGGCAGCGCGGATCATGTCAAGATACCGCTCCTCCATCTCAAACCGTCGCACGCCCTCGTCCTTTACGTTGGCGCCAAAACGGTATTCCGGCGATAAATCCGCACCGTTTGCCAGCTTTTCGCGAAAATTCGTCACGTGCGTGACACCGCAGAGCTTGGCCATATGGTCGCCGTAGACCCGTCCCTTGCAGTCCTGCCCGTTCTCCTTATCCTCGATATTGATGCCACCGAGGAAAAGAATTTCATCGTCAATGATATAAAATTTGGAGTGATCGGCCTTGAAAACGTCGCGGCTGACGGTGATATTAGGGTGAGTCATCACGCGCTGAAACAGAGGCCCTCGCGCCTCCTTTTTGTCCTTGCTGCCGCCGTTTGGATAGCAAAGCTCCAGATATTTGATCTTGATGCGCTCCGTCACGGTGGGATGCTCGTGAAAGAAGGATTTTTTCGCCTCCTCCGCTTTTTCCAGCACCAAGCCGTAGCGGTCAACGGAAATATAGACCCTTGCCCCATTGTCAGCGGCAGTCAACACCGCCTCGGCCATGCGGCAGCCGATGGCGTCCTCTCGCCAGATGAACATATTGATCTCTACCGAGCGCTTTGCCGCCTCAATGCAGCGAATGATTTCGGGGAAGGCACGCTTCCCATCTACCAAAAGGGTAAAATCCCCGAAAACGGGGCTTGATTTTGCGGTTTTCACCATTATTGCTCTCCTTTACAGCCGTCGGTCACGATACCAACGCCTCTTTGAAAGATCACCGTGTGCGGACAGCGCTCATCCACCTCCTGTACCGCCAGCGTTACCGTATCCGCTCCGGCAAGATACGCCGCCAGCATCCGGGTGTTTTCGACACCGTTTGGCAGGTAAACGCCACAGGTAGGCCGATGGGTGTCGTTGTGAAAATCTCCGCCGCAGGTGAGGATCAGCCCCTCCCGCGCGGCAATTTCTGCCAGAGGAGCCAAGTACGTACCCTCGTAAAGCGGATGGCAGCTGATCTCAATGCCGTCCAGATAGCGGGTATCGATCAGCCTGTCCTTTCTGCGCCACGGGTGCGCCTGCACCAGAATACCGCCCGCCTCGTGTACCGTCCGATACAGCTCCTCCTGCGTATATTCAAACATCCTGGGGTGCTGCAGCACGAAATCGGTATCCACGCCGTAGATCAGAAGATGCACGCTGCAATCCTTCCCCTCGGGGATCCAATCCGTTGTAACCTCAATGCCAAACAACACCCGGACGCCGATGGCCTCGCCCTCCGCCCTGGTGTACTCGTATTCCGCCACATAGCGACGGGCAAAGGCGTCGAAATCGCCATCCGTCACGTAGCTTTTCTGATAGTGGTTGCAAAGCACCACGCCGTCCATGCCGTTTTCGCGCGCCACGCGGAGCATGTTCGGTGCGGCGATCTGACAGCATTTACTGATGCCCGACGTGTGGGCGTGCAGATCAATTAACATATTTCACCTCAAAGCACGATACGGTGCGTGCCATCCTTCGTTACGTAATGGGTCTTGACGCCAAGCGCATCCATCCACCGCCGCGTCATAGCGGTGCCGTACATGCCGGTACGCCCTCGCTCCCGCGCCTTTGCCCTGTCGGCAAGGTAAGGGGGGATCTCCGGCTCATTATAGAGCCAATCGGGGCAGCACCAAAGGCAGACCTCCGGCGCCACCGCGGCATAAACCTCCATCCCTACGTTCATATGGCCGTGGTGGGCCATCTGCACGATATCCGCCTTCAGCAAATGACGGGATTCCTCGTAGAGAATATCCCCGCCCTCCGGCCCGAGGTCACCGAGAAACAGCACCCTTTTGTTTGGCGCAGTCAAACGAAACACCATGGAGGCGTCGTTCATCGGGTTACTGTACAGCCCCTCGTGATAGGTGTAAAGCACGTCAAATTGACACTCATCTACCGCAAAACACTCTCCCTGCTCCACCCGATGCAATTTCCCCTCCAACGTGGGGGCAAGCCGCTCGAAAAGCGGCAGCATTTCGGTGATCTCCTCCTCAAAGTAGGAGGGCCAGGGGGTCTTGTCCTTCACCGCCCAAAGGGAGGCGAAGTCCGGGAAGTGGTGATAGATCTTTTCAATATCGAAATCAGCACCGCCGTTCTTCTCCAGCTCCGAGAGAAGGCCGCCTATGTGATCTACGTGGGGATGGGTAAGGATCCATGCGGCAATATGCCTGCCACCTATATATTTTTTCAGCAGCGGCATATCCTCCGCCCGTCCACCGTCGATCACAATGGCGTTATTCTCCCTTGTCACGATGACAAAGCCCATCATATACCTGCTCGTTTCCTGCAGCTGATACAGTACCGTTTCGCTGCTCATTCTCTTGCCTTTCTTCAAAAAACTCATACCGTTTATGGGTGTTTTACTTTTTTCGTTTCAAATAATCGTCCTTCACGGCGTTATAGATGGTAAGGTAATCGTTGGTCAGCACCGTATCAATGCCCATAGAGAAGTATTCCCGCGCCAGCTCCGGCGTATCCGCATAAAACACGTTGCAGCGAATGCCGTGGGCGTGCGCCTTGTCGATGGCCTTCTGATTGAAATAGGGCTTGAACAGCTGCACCTTATAGGCGCCGAGGGCAATGGCGCGGTCGACGATGGACATAGGATCGGCCTTGTTGCCGTCAAAGCCCACGCAGATCTTCAGATCGGGGGCGTAGGCCATCACCTTGCGGATCACCTCGTCGCAGGTGGTCATAAAGTACATATGCTTTTCACAGTCGTATTTCCGCACCAGCCCCACGATCTCCTCGATCTTAAGATCAGAAAAATGCTTGTCCCAGATCTTAACGTGAATGTTCATCACAACTCTTCCCGCAAATTTTTGCAGGATCTCCTCAAAGGTGCAGATCTGCAGGCCGGCAAATTTCTCACCCCGTTTGGCACCAAAATCCAGTTTCAGTAATTCCTCATAGGTGTGCTCGTAGATCTTACCCTGACCGTTGCTTACCCGTTCCAGAGTGCTGTCGTGGCAGGAGACCAGCACGCCGTCCTTGGTGGTCCACAGGTCAAATTCAATTTCCTCTGCCCCCAGCGCCACCGCCGCGCCAAAGGCAGGGAGGGTGTTTTCGGGAGCTACGGTATGAAAGCCACGGTGCGCACAAAGGCGGGGGTAAGGCATCACATCGTCAAACGGCACCACGGAGGCGCCACCGTTGCGGTAGAGCCAGGGGCGACGCCCCTCCTCGATGTACTGATAATGTGCCTTGGGAGCGCCGAGATGCCCGGCGGGCTTATAATACTTGACGGTGGGATCAATCTCGCAAACGCCGAGCCCAGCGCGGCTCCTCATGTTCAATATCTCTGTGCCGTCAGGTGCGATCACCGTGCTGCAGCCGCAAAGAGGCGAATCCTCTCCCAGCGAAACAGACGCCCGCACCAGATATGCGTTGGTCTGGTAGCAGAGGAAGCGATTGATGATGGAAAGCGCCTGATGGGTGTCAGTGCGCTGCAGCGAGCAACCGATGATGATATCCACGTTCTGCCGCGCGATCTGCGCAAAGTTCTCATAGAAATAGAAATCGTAGCAGGTAAGGAACGCGAAGCGCAGCCCCTCCAGCTCCAGCACGTAGGGCGCCCGCGCCTCATAGCTGTAGGCAACGTCCAGCTCGTGACCGCCCTCCTTGTCGGTTTTCACCTCCGAGGGGGCGGGATGCTCCTTGAAATAGCGCCCCACCGGATTGCCCTCGTGGTCAAAGGCGTGGGTGGTATTTCTCACCCCGTTTGGGGTCTTATAGCCCGCATTGACGAAAACAAGGGCGTGGCACCGCCGCGCCGTTCCCGCTGCAAGCGCGAGGAGCCTTTCGTTGTAGCGCTCCACCATTTCGTAAAAGGGCGCTTTGCCCTTCATATCTGCCAGTGCGTCGCTGTATTCCGGCAGCACGATGAGATCCATCGTATCGTCGCATTGCGCAAGCAGCTTGCAGAGCCCCGCAAAGCAAGCCTCCGCATCCTCGGTCTGAAAGGAATATTTGGGTTGTATGACGCAAACCTTCATTGATATTCTCCTCATTCCTTTATATATTTTCCGTATTTTCCCGCATCCGCCGCGGTGATTTCCCGCAGCACACGGCACGGCACGCCCACCGCGATCACGTTGGGCGGGATATCCCGCGTCACCACACTTCCCGCGCCGATCACCGTATTGTCGCCGATGGTCACGCCGCCCAGTACCGTAACACCCGCGCCGATCCATACGTTGTTACCCACGGTGATTGGAAGCGCCACCTCCAGCCCCGCATTCCGCTGTGCCGCGTCCAAAGCATGCTCGGCCGTGGTAAATATGCAGTTGGGGGCGATAAACACGTGATCGCCAAAGGTTACCTTGGCACCGTCCAAGATCTGACAGTTATGATTGGAGAAAAAGTAGTCGCCCACGGTGGTATTGTAGCCGTAGTCACACCAAAAGGGCGTGTTGACCGTGACGTGCTCCCCCATTTTGCCAAAAATTTTCTGCAGGATCGCCCGCTGCCCTTGCCGGTCCGAGGGGCGCAGCTGATTGAACGTATGGCAAAGGTCGTTGTAGTAGGCGACCTCCGCCGCCAAATCCGCATCGTAGTTGGCGTCATACAGCAGCCCGGCATCCCGCTTTTCTTTTTCCGTCATGTTACACCTCCAAGGCAAAATAGCATTTAGTCCCCAAACGGGGCGATTTATTGTTTTTCCGCCCGCAAAATCAATTCCTCAGCCACGTCGATCATCCGCTCGATGACCGGCAGCTCGAAGGGGTCACTGGGCAGCACCGCCTCGTAGACGCCGGCACTGTAGGCGGGCTCGGTGGCGAAATATCCAAGCTCGTTGCCCGCCAGTTCTGAAAGCACCAGCTGACGGGGCGCTACGCGCTCCCGCAGCCGCAATCCGATATCCGCGAAGGGCTCGCCGGGGAAGCCGACCACATAAAGATCACCCACCCGAAGCACCTGGATCTCCACCAATTCCGTTCGCCTCGGATGGCGGTGTAGCCGCAGCACCTCCTGTGCCATACGTTTACTCACACCGCCGGCGGCCTCATCGGCAAGGGTGCGTTCGGCATTTTCCACCTCCGTTGCGCTGGGCTGGCGGCGCGGCGCGCGAAAGCGCCGGCTGGCAAAGGCCACCGTGGGGGTGGCAACCTCCCGTAGTCCCTCTCGGTGCAGCGCCAGCACGCTTTCACCCAGCGCCCGTCCCATAACCTCATAGTGATCCTTCGTATAGCCAAAATCCGGATCCGTATAGCGGGTAAAATCAATATGATTTACGTTACCGCTGAAGCCGTTGAGGAAAAGCACCGTGTGCGCCTCGCCGTATGCCTCCCGCAGTCGACGGCGCAGTGCGCCGGGAAAATCGGCACAGTATTTCGTGCCCCCAACCGTGTCGGGGTGGCAGGCGTAGTTGACAATCTCCGCCACGGGCTTGCCTGCGGCGTCGTCAAAGCGGAGGGTGGAGAGCGTGTGATCAATCTCGGAAACCGGCCCCACGATCTCCGCCGCGCGTGCGCGTCCCGGGTTCATTTTGATGCTGCCGTCCCGCATGCGGTAGTTGCGGCAAAAGCCAAAGCGTCTATCCTCCACGGCACCGTATCGCGCCGTGACCGGTACACGGCTGCGATAAGCCTCCACGGCCGCCGCCACCGTTTCTCTGAAAAACAGATCCGTAACGCCCTTGTCCTCACCCTGTCCCCAAAAGACCTCCATCAGCTGGGGGCCTCCGGTATGGATATGTATGGCGCTGACCATCACCCCGGCGGGGTCGATGCCCAGTTCTCGCTGCAGCGCCTCCCGCACCCTTTTGGTAAAGGCGGCACCGAGTCCGCCGGTGTCGATGGAAATGAGGATCACACACTTCCCCGCCGCCTCCAGCGCGACCGCGTGGGTGTAAAGCTCGTCCTTCACGCCCGTGGCAGGGTTAAAGGACATACATTGGGGGATGTTCAGGCCCAGAGGAGGTGTGACGCAGCGGCGCGCCGCGCCGCAGAACAGTTTGGTCATCTTTTTGTCCTTCTTTCTGCAAAAATATCATTTACCCCCAAAACGGGGTAGAAAATCGCGTTTTATCAGTGGCTACAGGCCGCAACGAACTCCTCAAAGAGCCGTAGATGCTCCTCATGGCTCTCCACCAGTCGCTCCGGATGCCATTGATAGCCCCGCAGATAGCGCTCGCCCGGCAGGTACACCGCCTCGATGACGCCGTCATCGGCGGTAGCCATGACCTGCAGCCCAGCGCCCAGCGCCTTGACGGCCTGGTGATGATAGGTATTCACCGTCATGCGCGCACCGTTTGCTATAAGGGCAAGGGGCGTGCCGGGCAGCACGTTCACCTCGTGAAGGGGCGGATCCTCCTCCGGCTTTCGGTGGGCGATGGCGCCGTCGATCTCGCTGGGAATATCCTGATGCAACGTACCGCCCAGGGCCACGTTCAGCACCTGAATGCCCCGGCAGATGCCGAGAATGGGCTTATCCGTCCGCACCGCCTCGGCAAACAGAGCAAGCTCCAGCGTATCTCTGGCAGGCGTCGGCGTGCCGCAGGTCTCCCGCATGGCCTCGCCGTAGTAGCGAGGGCCGATATCCCCACCGCCGGTGAAGAGAAAGCCGTCACAGCCCTCCACCAGCCGCCGGATCACCGCCGCATCCTCCACGTAGGGCAGCAGCACGGGCGCACCGCCCGCCAGCTCAATGGCATGCACGTAGGTGTGCTTGACCTTGCATTTCAGTTCGTCGTCAATTTCTGCTAAAAGTCCAATGATGGGTTTCATATGGATTCCTTTCGTAAATTTTGGCAGGGGACGGCGCTCGACGTCCCGAGAAGTCTCAAATGTGCGTTACAGGCTGTCGCGAGCGACAACCCCTACGGGTTAGCGGTTATTTCCCCGTGAGCCACCCCCCACGCTCGACGTGGGCAAGGAGGACAAAAGGTATATTTTTGTGCTTAAAACAGGGGTTGTAAAGCCAAAAGGTATATTTTATTTTTGTTTGCTTTTGACTATTTTCTTGAGCCATTGAACTAATGCGTAGCCCAAAGCAAAACGCCGTCAAGGCAAGGCACAGCTTTACTGCAAAGCAACGCCCTTTCGCTTTAAACTTTCTGACAGTATTCCTCAAAGCACATTCCTTTATCTGTTATTTCCTGCGCAATTGAGAGCGAGTCTATGTAACGATAATGCCAAGGCTCATAGGCGATTTTGGTAATAGCTTCCTTGCCCCTAGGGTATCTTAAAATAAAGCCGTATCGGGGAAGCTTTTTCTGAATGATTTCAAATAAATAGTCTACGCTTAAAAGCTCCTCCTTTGTGCGATAGAGCTTACCCTCCAACAAGATTCCCACATCAATTGCAAGGCCGGTATGATGCTCAGAATAGCCCGGTTTTGCAACATATTTTTTTGCATAATCCAAACCGAATTTTTCAAAATTGCTTTTAAAAATTTTTTCCTGCTGTTCGATTGTTCTGTAGGACCCAAGGAGTACAGTTTGAATGCCATCATTTTTTAAAACATCTTCCCGCAGAGCACAAAAGGCATCGTAGGTTTTTTTCTCGATCTGAAATTGATTACCGGCAATATTCTCGCTCGGGATTAGTTCAACCGTATCTTCAAAACCGCTAGGAAGTCTGTTGTCTTCATTTACCAGCACGAAATAATTTGGATTTTTTGTCTCACTCATAATTGCACCTCGCTTATTTTTTGATAAGGATACACTTTTGTCTGTTGCTTCCTTAAGCAGGAATCTGTCAGCGAGCTCGATATATTTCTCACTATGCTCGAAATTCGATATATGCTCATTTCGTTCACATTCGATATAGATATGTGCCACCGCTTGCCCCGCAGGGCATATCGAGTTGCGAAGCAACATATCGAGCCGCAGGCTATATCGAGTGACACGAAGTGGCACATATCGACGTTGAAACTATTGTTTGCAAAGACAAACAATAGTTTCAACGTGGGGCATAAGACCAAAAGGTATATTTTTGCGCCAAAAACGGGGGTTGTAATACCTTAAAGTCTCGTTTTATTCCCTTGTTCCCACTCTTTGTGCGCTAAAAACCACTTTTCACTATGAGCGCCCAGTGCTCCAATTTGTCTTGGGTGTGCAAGAGGTAGCACCTCAATTGTCTTTCCGTTGATAACAACATCTGTCTTTGTCCCATAGCCGTACATATCAACGTATTCGCCAAGCGTTGAGTACGGAATGTCT
>SVTA01000036.1 GCA_015064005.1 Oscillospiraceae bacterium | reverse complement strand
CATGCTCCCAAACCAGGCGCGCTACCATCTGCGCTACATCCCGAAATGGTAGGAAAAGTTCCTGTCTACCACATTATTATAACAAAAGGAAAGGGAATTGTCAAGCCCAATTTGCAAAAAAGATTTGACATTTTTCGCGAGATTTGTTATACTATAGGCAGTTCGCAAGGCAGATCGAAAAAGGAGGCCGCGCATGACCGAAAAACAAAAGAAAACGCGGATGGCAGAGATTGTTGCCGTCCTGAAGAAGTTATACCCCGAAGCGCCCTGCGCGCTGGAATCGGGGGGAGATCCCTATAAGCTCTTGGTAATGGGCCGCCTTTCTGCTCAATGCACCGATGCCCGGGTGAACGTCGTGTGCCGTGAACTGTTTGCCAAGTATCCCACAGCAGAATCGCTGGCTGCGGCCGACGTGGCGGCGGTGGAGGAAATCGTCAAGCCCTGCGGGCTCTTCCGCACCAAGGCGCGAAATATTGTGGATGCCTGTCGTATGCTGATCACGGAATACGGCGGTACCGTGCCGCAAGAGATGGATGAGCTGCTGAAATTCCCCGGTGTGGGGCGCAAGATCGCCAACCTTTTGCGGGGAGATATCTATGGCCTGCCCGCTATTGTGGCGGATACGCATTGTATCCGCATCTGTCGCCGTTTTGGCATGTATACCGAGAAGCAGGCGAATCCCACGATGGCCGAGCGTATTCTGGTGAAGCTGGTGGCCGAGGAGGAGCAGACGGATCTCTGCCACCGCCTGGTGCAGTTCGGACGGGACGTTTGCACCGCCCGCAGCCCCAAATGTGATGCTTGCCCACTGGCGCAGCTCTGCGAGGCAGGACAGGGTCGCGTTTCGCTGTATTGATCAAAAAAGACCGCAGTAGCTCTGTGTAACAGGCTACTGCGGTCTTTTTGTTATTGCTGCATCAGCTCCCGGGTCAGTGCGGCGCGATCAAGTGCGCCTTGGGTGTTGCGGCAGAGGGGCGCCGCGCGGAGTGTGAAGAGTGCTACCTGCTTGTAGGCGGGCAGATCCTCATTGACGTGACAGACCCATTCCTCCATCAGTCGCTCCGTGGCGTCAAGCTCCTGCAGCTCGGCAGCGTCCACGGCAAGGACGGCGGCGAGCTCAAAGCATCCGTCTGCCTCGGTCGGCAGCGCCACCACGGCAGCCTCCCGCACCAGGGGGCTCTCGCAAAGCAGCGTCTCCAGCTCCTCCGGGCAAACGACCGTATTCGCATTCAGCCGAAGGGCGTTTTCCCGACGGCCGATCAGACAAAGGCGGCCAGCTTCGTCCATGCGCCCCATATCGCCGGGGTAAAACCAGCCGTTTCGCGGCACTGCTATGTCACTTTTATAGTATCCGAGCGCTACGTTATCGCCCTTGTAGCGCACCTCGCCGCTGCCGTCCGGCTGGGGATCGCAGATCTCCAGCGTGCCGGAGGGCAGGCAAAGGCCGTCCAGTGCCATCAAGCCGGCACATTCGGCGGCGCCGTAGGCCTGCCGCGTGGGCATGCCGATTTTAGCAAGCCGCTTTTTCGTTTCGGAATCCAGGATGCCGCCCACCACCAGCAGCTGCGGCGCACCGCCAAAGGGGCGGTAGGTGGCAGCCAAAAGGCGACGCTTGGCGACCGTCCCGGCAGAAACGGGACGGATGGGATCCGTCAAGGCAATGATGCGGCGCACCTCTCCCTCAAGCCCGTTTTTTGATACCGTTTCCCGGTATTTTTTTAAAATAGCCCGCGCGAGAAGCGGAGTGACGGCCATGTAAGTGGGGCGTGTTGCCCGCATAGCGCAAAGCAGGCGATTCGTGTGCTCCGCAAAGGCCACAGGAACGCCTTTCATCAAGGGGAGCAATACACCAAGCAGCAGACTCTCTACGCGCGAGAGGGGCAAGACTGAAAGCGCGCGGTCTGCACAGGTTAAGCGCTGCATGCGGGCGGCATCGGTCAGCACGGTCAGCAGATTGCGGTGAGAGAGCAGCACGCTGCCGGCTTCGGTATCAAAAATGGCGGCCACGTCATCGGCATCCAATGCCCGAGGCTGGCAGGCGGGGGCGCCTGCCAGCAAGGCTGCGCGCCCTTCCTCCACAAGCCGGGGTAGCTCCGCGAGGGAAAGGGCTGTGGGCACAGAAAGCCCCACCACCCTTTCCGCGGCCTCGGGGGCGTACAGCACAGCAGTGGCATCGACCTTCCCGGCCAGCGCTGTAAGTGCCTCGGCGGACATGGCGGTATCTGCCGGAACGGCCACGCCGGCGCCTGCTGCCAGTGCCAAAAAGGAGAGCAAAAAGGGATAGCCGCCGCCTACCAGAAGCACGCGGCTTCCCGGTGCAAGGCGGGTGGAGAGAGCAGCGCTGAGGGCGGCCACGTCCTCGCACAGGCGGGCGTGGGAGATCCGCTTTCCATCGTGAAGCACGGCTGCCGCGGCGCCGTAGCGCAGAGCGTTTTCCTCCAGTAGCACGCGCAGCGTGCGGGAGGCTTGGGATAATGGAGCTGTCATACGCGGCACCTTAAACGGTCAGGGCGGCGCCGCCGATGGTTTCTACCGAGGCAAGAATGGGAGCGACCTCGGTTTCAATGAAGCGCTCTACCTGCTCGGGGCAGCGACCGATGTAGTCGGCGGGATTCAGCAGCTTTTCAATGTCCTCCTTGGCAAGGCCAAAGCGATCGTCGGCGGCAATGCGCTCCAGCAGGTCGTTGGCAAGTCCTTCTTCCTTCACCATACGTCCCGCAGCCATGGCGTGCTGACGGATGGCCTCGTGGAGGGTCTGTCGGTCACCACCACGCTTGACGGCGGCCATCAGGATGTTTTCGGAGGCCATAAAGGGCAGCTCGGCGGCCACACGGGAGGCGATGACCTTGGGATAGACCACCAGACCGTCGGTGACGTTGATGAATACGTTCAGGATGGCATCTACGGCAAGGAAGCCCTCGGAAATGGCGATGCGGCGGTTGGCACTGTCGTCCAGCGTGCGCTCAAACCACTGTGTAGAGGCTGTGATCGCGGTATTGGATACATCGGAGATCACCGCACGGCAAAGGGCACTCATGCGCTCGCAGCGCATGGGATTGCGCTTGTAGGGCATGGCGGAGGAGCCGATCTGATTCTTTTCAAAGGGCTCCTCCATCTCCTTGAAGGACTGGAGAATACGCATATCGTTGGAGAACTTATACGCGCTCTGGGCAATGCCGGAAAGCACGTTCAGCACGCGAGAATCAAATTTGCGGGTGTAGGTCTGACCGCTGACGGGTACCACCTTGTCAAAGCCCATGGCCTTGGCAATGTAGGCCTCGATCTCGTCAATTTTTTGACCGTCGCCGTTCAAGAGCTCCATGAAGCTGGCTTGGGTGCCGGTGGTACCCTTGGATCCAAGGAGCGCGAGGGTGGAGAGCACGTATTCGAGATCGTGAAAATCCAGCACCAGGTCGTAGAGCCACAGAGTGGCACGCTTGCCCACGGTCACCATTTGCGCGGGCTGGAGATGGGTGTAGCCGAGGGTGGGCAGATCCTTGTATTTGAGAGCAAAATCCGCCAGATTTTTCATCACGCGCACCAGCTTGCCCCGTACCAGCAGAAGAGCCTCCTTGAGGATCAGCATATCGGTGTTGTCACCCACATAGCAGGAGGTAGCCCCCAAATGGATGATGGGCCGCGCCTTGGGGCAAACGTCGCCCCACGCGTGGATATGTGCCATCACGTCGTGGCGGAGCTTTTTCTCATATTCGGCGGCCAGCTTCAGGTCAAGATCCTCGGCATGCTCCTTCATTTCGGCGATCTGCTCGTCGGTGATGGGGAGGCCTGCCTGCTGCTCTGCCTCGGCCAGCGCGATCCACAGACGGCGGAAGGTGAGGAATTTCTTTTCAGCGGAAAAGAGATACTGCATCTCGTCGGAGGCGTAGCGGGTAGAGAAGGGAGAAACGTATTTATTGTCAGACATGGTGTGTTTCCTTTCGTATGTTTATTGGTATTGCTGAAGGGTGCTTTCCCCGGCGGTGTCAACGGATCTTGCCCGCTCGCCGCCGAGAATGCACTCGGTGATGACCTGTGCCAGCGCACGCCGCTGGGCGGAGTTGGGGGAGTTGAGGGTGTGCTGGGCGTGGTAGGCGGTGATGCCGTTTACCCGGTCGACCATCAGATAGGCACCCGCGGCACCGCCCCAGCCGAAATCGGTGGAAACGCCCGGCATCGGGGAACGCACGCCGAGGCCGTAGCCGTAGTTGGTGTACCAATAATTGCGTCTGGTGAGGTCCGTGAGGCGATCCTTGCACATCAGCTCGATGGTCTCGTTCTTGAGGATCACATCTCCAACTCGCAGCGCCTCCAGAAATTTCATATAATCGTCAACCGTGGAGATGCCGCCGGCGCCGCCGGACTCGTACATGGAGCCGAGCTTGTAGCTTCTGATATGCTTGTCAATGGGCTTCGCCACCCGTGGGATACCGGTAAAGGCATATTGGGTGCAGATGGTGGGAAGCTCCTCCTCCGGCAGCAGGAAGGTGGAGCGATGCATCCCCAGCGGATCGAAAATGTTCTTTTTTACGTAATCGCCGAAGCGTTCCCCCGACAGCACCTCCACCAAGGCAGCCAGCACGTCGATGCAAAGGCTGTACTGCCAATCGGTGCCGGGCTCGAATTTCAGGGGCTCGCGGGCAAGGTATTTCATCACCTCGCGGGTGGGGCAGGTACCGCCGGTCTCCACCTTGGCCTGCTGCAGGAAAGGGGAGGCAGTGTCGTAGGAAAAGCCCGCCGTCATGGTGAAGATGTGCTCCACCAAAATGGGATTTTTGGCGGGGACGACCGTGCCGTCCGGCTGGCGCACCGTCATATGCGCAAACTCCGGCAGATAGTCGGAGAGTTTGTCGGAGAGCTTAAAAAGTCCTTTTTCGTAAAGCTGCATGGCCGCCACCGCCGTAATGGGCTTGGAGCAGGAATAGATATTGTAGCGCTCCTGCCCGTTCATGGGGATCTTGTTTTCCAGATCCGAATATCCCTTGGTGCGGCGGTAAATGCAGATGCCGTTTTGGTAAATCACGGTGTCGTAGCCGGGAACACCCATATCAAGAAAGGCGTCAAGATATGCGTCAAGCTTGCTGAACATGGCTTCTCCTTATCAGTTCCAATATTTTTTGTCGAGGCTGCGCAGCTGAATGGCTTCGGCGATGTGGGGGCTGCGGATGACCTCGCTTTGGGCAAGGTCGGCAATGGTGCGGGCCACACGCATGATGCGGTCGTAGCCGCGGGCGGAGAGCCCCATGCGGTCAAAGGCGCCGCGCAGCAGCGCTGTAGCGGCTCCGTCAGCCACGCAATATTTGCGGATGCCCGCGGCATCCAGCTGGGCGTTGCAGAAAACGCCCGGCTCGCCCTGCATCCGGGCGGCGGCAAAGGCGCGTGCCTTCACCACGCGCTCGCGGATCACGGCAGAGGTCTCCGCCTGCTCGTTTTTGGCAGAGATCTCGTCAAAGGAAAGGGAGGGCAGCTCCACCTCAATGTCAATGCGGTCAAGCAGGGGGCCGCTGATGCGGGAAATATAGCGCCGCACCTCCTGCGGGGAGCAGGTGCAGGGATGGGTGGGATGCCCGAAATAGCCGCAGCGGCAGGGGTTCATGGCGCCTACCAGCATAAAGGAGCAGGGGAAGGTGACGCGGCCACTGGCGCGGGTGATGGTCACGCGCCGATCCTCCAGAGGCTGACGGAGCGTGTCGGTCACGGTTTTGGGGAATTCCGGCAGCTCATCCAAAAACAGCACGCCGTTGTGGGCAAGGGACACCTCGCCCGGGGCAGGATTGACACCGCCGCCCACAAGGCTCACCGCCGACATGGTATGATGGGGCGAGCGGAAGGGGCGCGCCGTCAAAAGCGAGGCATCCGGCGGCAGCGTGCCGGAAACCGAATGTACCTTGGTGGTTTCCACCGCCTCGTCAAAGGAGAGGGGCGGCAAAATAGTGGGCAACCGTTTGGCCAGCATGGATTTACCCGTGCCGGGTGGGCCGATCAGCAGAATGTTGTGTCCGCCCGCGGCGGCGATCTCCATGGCTCTTTTGGCCATGGCCTGTCCCCGCACGTCGGCAAAATCCAGCGCGGTGTGCAGCACCGCGTCGGAGAAGGCGGAAAGATCCGCCACCATGGGCGTGATGAATTCCTCGCCGTTCAGATGTGCCACCAGCGCCCGCATGGTGGTGAGGGGATAGACCCGCATGCCCTCTACGGCTGCCGCCTCCCGTGCATTTTCCGCAGGCACAAAGATCTCGGAAAGCCCCGCGTCTCTCGCAGCCACGCACATGGAAAGTGCGCCCCGCACGCCGCGGATCTGACCGGAAAGCGACAGCTCGCCCACCAGACACACACGGGAAAGATCCACCTGCTGATGGATGATGCCTGCGCAACGCAAAATGCCGGCGAGAATGGCCACGTCAAAGCCGGAGCCCTCCTTTTTGCGGTCGGCGGGGGCGAGATTGACGGTGAGAGAAAGGGCGGGGAATCGGTAACCGCTGTTCAGCGCTGCCGTACGCACGCGCTCCTTGGCTTCCTTCACGGCGGTGTCCGGAAGCCCCACGATCTCAAAATCGCTCATGCGCTCCTGCGCGTCACATTCTACGTTGACGAGAAACCCGTCAATGCCGGCAAGCCCGGCGCTGAGCAGGGTAGAAAGCATAGCCCTTCTCCTTTCTTTGGGTCATGGTGATTACTGCTTTTGCAGCCATTGGTTGAGATATTCCTCTGCACGGGTATCCTCCTTCAATAGCTTGAAGGCCTCGGCCGTGCGCTTGACAGCATAGCGGAGGATGCTTTGCCCAATGCGCTCGTTATTGCCCTCGTGGCAGTCGGAGGAGTAGGAATTGGGATAGGCGGACATCCAGTCAAAGGGGGTGTAAAAGCCGGCCTTTGACAAATGAGAGAGATAACCCGTAGAGGTGCCGTCCACGTCGTTTACCTTGGACATATCCACCAGATCGGGGCGTAGAGCCAAGGTCATGGCGGTCTCCATCAGGCAGCCGTGGCCGCTGTTTTTGTTATTTTTGGCGTAGTAACGGAGATATTCGATATCCTCATCGGTGAGCTCCGGGAATTCACGGCGGTTGCCGCTGTCGATGATCTTCAGCATTTGCGGCACCTTCGGCCAAGCCATCCAGGAATTGTACACGAAGACCATATAGTCGTTTTTCTCGTGGAGCACGCTGCGGGCAAAGGTGTTCAGCAGGTTGGTGTTGCCGCCGTGACCGTTGACGAGAATGATCTTTTTAAATCCGTTTCTGGCCATTTCGGCGCAGGATTCCCGGAGAATATCCAGCATCAGACGGGTGGAGAAGATGATGGTGCCCTGAAACTCCCCCGCGCCCTGCTTTTCGCCGAAATACATGGGCGGGAAGATGACAACGGGCTCTTTTTTAGCGGCCAGCTCCACCACGCCGGAGGTATGGATCACATCCTGCCCCAGCGGCAGGTGCTTGCCGTGGTGCTCCACGCACCCCACCACCATAACGCAAACGCCCTTGGCCTTGGCTACGGCCTTGTCAAACTGACCCGATAAAATTTCCGTCCAAAGCATACCGTCGCTTCCTCCTCTGCCGGTTGCAGAATTTACTATGACATAAATAGTATAGATAGTGTTATTATAGCATAACCTTGCGCGGTTTTCAACATGATTTTCGTTTTCTGCACAAGAACTTATCAAAAAACACCCCTTTGCCGTGGCAAAGGGGTGTTTGCTTCAAGGGATCAGCGTATTGTCCGCATTTTCTGCGATCAGACGGTTGTCTGCGTGGGGGGCATCCGTGGCAGGAAGCGAGCTATAGCCGCAAAGCAGGAAATAGGGGTTTCCGGCAATGCCAAGATACCTGCCGGTGCCGTGGGCGTTGAATTGCAGCGCGGCACAGCCGTAGAAGGCGGTGGATCCAACGGAGTCGAGCGCCTGCGGCAGCGCGATGCGCTCAAGCGCGGTGCAGCCGGAGAAGGTGCCGCTTTCAATGGCGGTGATGCCCGCCGGGAGCGTGATCTCAACAAGCGCACGGCAATCCTGCAGCGCATAGGCGCCGATCGTGGCAAGCCCTGCGGGCAGTGCGAGCGACGGAAGGGAGGCGCAGCCGGAGAGGGCGTAGGCGCTGATGGAGGCCAGCTCCTCGGGCAGCGTCAAGGTCGTGAGAGAGGCGCAGCCTGCCAGCGCGCCCGGGCCAATCACGCGGGTCCCCTCGTTGGGGAGGGCAGCAGTGACGGTACGATCCTCGACAGCATAAAGGATTAAGTATGGATTGGTGGTGGTGCCGAGATACACAAGGCCCTGTTCTGCCGTGGTGATCAGCTCCTTGCAGTTGCCGAAGGCATCGGCCCCAACCTTGGTGATGCCGTCGTGCAATGTCAGGTTCTTCAGCTTGATACAGCCGGAGAAAGCGCCGTCGGGAATGGCGGTAACGCCGGAGGGGATCTGCGCGTTGCGCAGCTTTTCGCATTCGGCAAAGGCAAATTCGCCGATCTCCGTGCAAGCGGAGTTTGCGGCAAAGCGCACAGTTTTCAGCACCTGGCACATATAAAAGGCACGCTGCCCTACGTACTGCACGGTCTTGGGGATGGTTACGGTCTCCAGCCGGGTGGCCTGTACAAAGGCGCTGTCGGTAATGGCGAGCACGGGGAGGGAATTGTGCTTTTCCGGAATCACAAGGTCAATGGCATTGCAGTTGCCGATGCCGGCTACGGCATAGCCCTCCCGGCCGTTTACGGTGATCAGCTGATATTTTAGGTGATGCTCGTCACGCTGAGGGCGCTTGCAGTAGAAGCAAAAGCCCTGCTCATCATAGCTGTGTGAGGTGTTGTAATCCTCCTCCCTCAAGATCTCGCCGCAGCCGGTGCAGCGCTGATAGCGGTGACCTGTGCTGGTGCAGGTGGCGGCGGGATCCATGATCCAGCCGGAGGCCACATGCTCGTGGCCGCAGGAGGTGAGGGCGGCAACGGTAAGAAGCAATAGCAGCGTCAGGGGAAGAATGCTTGCAAATTTTGCTTTCATAGGGTAACTCCTGTGTTTTGATATGCCTCTATTATACCGCAAAATCCCAAAAAAGTCAAGCGCCTCACACCCCTTGGAGGTAAAAGGAAAAAAGCGCGGGCAAACCGCGCTTTTCCGATACCGTTTTAGGGTTATTTCACAATGATACGTACGCTTTGGGGCAAAATGCCGGCCTGCTCGTAAACGATCTCGTTGATCTGAGAGATCTGACTTTGCTGCAGCTCTGTACCGTTCACCACCACGGAGCAGGCATCACCGTTGATGACCGCTACGCACTGCGCGAATCCCTTGGAAAGCACCAGCGACTCAATGTTGGCCTCGGCCTCCATAGCCTTTGCCAGCTCCGCGATCTCAAGCAAGGCGGCGGTTTTGGTGGCATCATCGGCGCTTTCGCTCTCCACCACGCCCTGCAGCACCTCCAGCGCCTCGTCGCGGGCGCGTTGACGGCTCACCTGTGTGGCGGAAAAGTATCCGTCCAGGGTCGTGTCTGCCTGAGTATTGTCGCCTGCTCCCTCGTCACCGGCAGGGG
The DNA here is from genome assembly GCA_015064005.1 of Oscillospiraceae bacterium. Lineage (GTDB taxonomy): Bacteria > Bacillota > Clostridia > Oscillospirales > CAG-272 > Firm-07. Next base: position 9,149 of record SVTA01000036.1, on the reverse strand, counting down.
CGGAGGGGGTGGGATCCTTGGTGGGGTTGTTAAAAAGCACCACGTTCAGCACCACCGCGGCGGCAATCAGCAGTACCGTGCAGGCCAGCACCAGATGACGGCGGGTGAAGCGAAAGACGCGCTTTTCTTCCTTTGGCATTTCCAGTTTATTGTCCATTCTCTCTTCCTCCTTTGAGATGGTCTTATTCACATATATGTGCGGCGGGCATATAATATGCCGCCGGGAGGCACTTTTTTTGCAAAATGCGTTGACATGGCGGGAAAATGTGCTATAATAAAAACGAAGAAATTAGTTGCACGTGCAACGAACGGAAGGAGAAGGCTATGCAATCCCTGAACCGATTGATCGGCGCGATCAGCAGATGCGCCGCCCTATGGCGGACGGAGCGGCTGGCGGGCACGGGCGTTGGGCCACACGATCATCCCTACCTATTTTATATTTGTCACCATCCTGGGGTATCGCAGGATGCGCTGTGTCGGGCGCTGTACGTCAATAAAAGCAGCGTTACCCGCCACATTGCCCATCTGGAGGAGGAGGGCTTCATCACCCGCCGCCCCGCAGAGAATGACCGTCGGGTGCTGCAGGTATTCCCAACCGAAAAGGGAATGGAGGCGCTGCCGCTGCTCCGGCAGGTGGCGGCGGAATGGAACGCTGCCATCACAGGGGGCTTCAGCGAGCAGGAGCGAGAGCTGTTTTCCGATCTGCTGGAGCGCGCGATGCAGAACGCAAAGGATAAGCTGGAGGTGAAGCCATGAGACTGTTTGCCAAATATTTGCGCCCCCTTGCCCGTTCTATCGCCTTCGGTATGACGGTCAAGATCGTGGCGACGCTGTTTGAGCTGGGACTGCCTTACATACTCAGCTATATTATGGACGAGCTGGTTCCGCTGCATCGGGTGGTGCCCATTCTCATCGGCGGTGTGGCTATGATTCTGGCGGCGCTGCTGGCCATGCTTGGTAACGTGATCGCCAACCGCAATGCCGCCAAGGTGGCGCGCGAGGCCTCCCGCCACATCCGGCACGATCTGTTTGAGGCAACGATGCACCTGTCCTCCCGGCAGACCGATGCTTTTACGGTGCCCTCCTTGGAGTCCCGCCTCACCTCGGATACCTACAACGTGCATCATTTCGTGGGTATGATGCAGCGCATTGGCGTGCGTGCGCCGATTTTGCTGTTTGGCGGCATGATCATCACCTTGGTGCTGGACTTTCGCCTTGCGCTGATCATGCTGGCAGTGCTGCCGCTGATCGGCCTGTCGGTATTTCTGATCACCAAGCGCGGTATGCCGCTGTACAGAGAAAATCAAAAGGCCGTGGACGCCATGGTGCGTGTGGTGCGCGAGGACTGCCAGGGCGTGCGCGTGATCAAGGCGCTGTCCAAGGAGGACTACGAGAATCGTCGCTATGACAAGGCCAATGCCGACCTTTCCGCCAAGGAGCGCCGCGCGGGTGTGACGATGGCCGCCTCTCAGCCCTTGATGAGCCTGCTGCTCAACATCGGCCTTGTGGCTGTGATCTTCCTCGGCGCGCATTTTGTGAATGCCGACCTGTCCAAGCCCGGCCGTATCATTGCCTTCATTCAGTATTTCACGCTGATGTCCACGGCAATGGGCACCATTACCCGCATTTTTGTCAACTACACCAAGAGCGTGGCCTCCGCCAATCGCATTCTGGAGGTGCTGGAGGCATCTGAGGACTGCCGTCACAGTGACGCCGCCCCCGTGGCAGCTGACGATGAGGCGTTCCTTGTATTCGACCATGTCAATTTCTCCTATAAGGGTCGCAGAAACAATCTGACAGACATCAGCTTTCGCCTGCGCCGCGGTGGCACACTTGGCATCATCGGCGCCACCGGTTCCGGAAAGACCACGCTCACCTCACTTCTGATGCGCTTTTATGATGCCGATAGCGGCAGTATCCGTATCGGTGGCGAGGATCTTTATGCCATGGATGCGGAAAAGCTCCACCGGATGTTTGGCGTGGTGATGCAGAATGACTTCATTAGTGCCGATACGGTATCGGAAAACATCCGTTTTGGCCGCGACATCTCCGACGAGCGTGTGCGCCGCGCGGCGCAGCTTGCGCAAGCGGCGGATTTCATTGAGGCCTTCCCCGAGGGCTACGAGCATCAGCTGACCGCCAAGGGCACCAACGTATCCGGCGGCCAGCGGCAGCGCATTCTGATCGCCCGAGCGCTGGCGGGAGATCCGGAGATCCTGATCCTTGACGACGCCTCCTCCGCGCTGGACTACAAGACCGATGCCAATTTGCGCCGCACCATCCGTGAGGAGCTGCACACCACCACCGTGGTGGTGGCGCAGCGCGTCAGCTCCGTGATGTTTGCGGATCACATTCTGGTGCTGGATCACGGCCGTATCATCGGCGCCGGCACCCATGAGGAGCTATTGGAGCAATGCCCCGCATACCGGGAGATCAGCGAATCGCAGATGGGAGGTGCCTTCCTTGAATAATATGCGTATGGGTGGCGGAGGCGGCGGCATGGGCAAGTCCCGCAGCCTCAACAGCACCACCGTAGATCAGCAGCAGAGCCGTACCACGAAAATGCGCGTGCTGCGCCGTATGAGCAAATACCTGCTTCAGCATCCCTTTATGGTGATATTGGCTCTTTTGCTCATGCTTTCCTCCAATCTGCTGGCATTGGCGGGGCCCAAGCTTTCGGGCGAGGCCATCGACGCCATCGAGGCGGGCGCCGGCGCGGTGGATCTCTCCACCGTGGGCTTCTACGCTCTTTTGCTGGTGGTGTTTTACGCCCTTTCCGCCCTGCTTTCCTATTGCCTTGCCGTTTTGATGGTAAAGCTCAGCCAAAAGATCATTTACACCATGCGTCGGCAGGTGTTTTCCCATCTCATCACCCTGCCCGTGGGCTATTTTGACACTCACGCTACCGGTGATATCATCAGCCATATTTCCTATGATATCGATACGGTCAATGCCTCGCTTTCCCACGATCTTCTGCAGGTGCTGGCCAGCATCGTCACCGTGGTGGGCGCACTGGTGATGATGGTCAGCATCTCCCCCGTGCTGATCCTGGTTTTTGTGATCACGGTGCCCATTTCTATTCTGTTTACCAAATATAAAACCCAGCGTATCCGTCCGCTGTTCAAAAAGCGCTCCATGAAGCTGGGGCAGCTCAACGGCTACGCCGAGGAGATGCTTTCCGGCCAGAAGACCATCCGCGCCTATTCGAGGGAGCAGGTGATCGTGGATCGCTTTGATCAGCGCAACGACGATGCGGTGGAGGCCTACTTCGCCGCCGATTATCACGGTGCCATCATCGGTCCCTCCGTCAATTTTATCAACAATCTTTCCATCGCGCTGGTGACGGTGTTCGGCGGCGTTCTGTATATGCTGTCGGAAACGGTGGTGGATTTTGAAACGCTTTATCCCGCCTTTTTCCTCACTCTCGGCGGTGTTTCCGCCTTCGTGCAATATTCCCGAAAATTTGCCGGCCCCATCAATGAGCTGGCCAATATTGTCAGCGAGCTGCAATCTGCCACGGCGGCGGCTGAGCGCGTATTCCGCCTCATTGACGAGGCCCCCGAAACTCCGGATGCGGAAAACGCCACGGTGCTGTCTGACGTGCAGGGCGACGTGTGCTTCGATCACGTGCGCTTTGGCTACGTGCCGGAAAAAACCATTCTCCACGATCTGTCCGTCCACGCAAAGCCGGGCACCACGGTGGCTATTGTTGGCCCCACGGGTGCCGGTAAAACCACTGTTATTAACCTGCTGATGCGCTTTTATGACGTGAACGACGGCGCAGTTTCGGTGGACGGCGTGGATATCCGCGAGGCCACCAGAGCTTCGCTGCGGCAGGGCTTCACCATGGTGCTACAGGATACGTGGCTCTTCTGCGGTACGATCTTCGATAATATCACCTACGGTAAGGAAAACGCAACCATGGAGGAGGTAGTGGCCGCCGCCAAGGCTGCCCATATTCACGAGTATATCGAGAGTATGCCCCAGGGCTACGACACGGTGCTGACCGACGATGGCGTGAATATCTCAAAGGGGCAGCGGCAGCTCATTACCATAGCCCGTGCCATGCTGGCAGAGGCCTCCATGCTGATCCTTGACGAGGCCACCTCCAACGTGGACTCCCGCACCGAGCAGCAGATCCAATCTGCCATGAAGACGCTGATGGAGGGCAGGACCTGCTTCGTCATTGCCCACCGCCTTTCTACCATTCAGGGCGCGGATGTGATCCTGGTGGTGAAGGATGGCCGCGTGATCGAGTCCGGCAACCACGATACGCTAATGCGCGCCGGTGGCTTCTACGCTTCTCTGTACAATTCTCAATTCACCTGATATGAACATTACGTTATTTGCTTTGAATGGCTCCTATGCTCATTCAAATCTTGCTATTCGCACCCTGCGGGATGCACTGCAGGAGGCGGGCTTGGGCTCTGTTTCTCTGCTGGAGGCTACGCTGCGGGATCGCAGCACGGAGGTGCTGGCGAAATTAGTGGCCGAACGGAGTGAGATCTACGGCTTTTCCTGCTATATCTGGAATATCCGCGAGATGCTGGCGCTGGCCGAGGATCTGCACACCGTTTGCCCCAAGGCCCGTATTGTGCTGGGTGGGCCGGAGGTTTCCTTTGCGCCGGAGCGCTTTACGACGCTTCCGTTTGTGGATACGGTCATCACCGGAGAGGGCGAGGAGGCCATCGTCCGCGTGGCGCGGGCTGTTATGGCCGGCGAAGAGCTACCCCGCCTTGTGGCGGGAGCGCCGGATCCGCGTTTTACGGAATCGGGTATTCATTATCGCCCGGAGGAGCCCACCGCGCCGCTGGTATATTACGAATCCTCCAGAGGCTGCCCCTTCACCTGCGCCTTTTGCCTTTCCTCCGCGGCGCGGGGCGTGCGGGCAAAAAGTGCGGAGCTGACCCTTGCGCAGCTGCGCCAATTTGAGTCGTTTTCCGCACCGTTTACGGTCAAATTGGTGGATCGCACCTTCAATTTCGATAAAGAACGCGCCAAAAAGATATGGCGCGGGCTGTTGTCGTCGGAGTATACCAAATGCTATCATTTTGAGGTGTGCGCAGCGCTGCTGGACGAGGAATCCTTTGATATTCTCGCAAGGTTTCCGGCGGGCAAGGTGCGATTAGAGATCGGTCTGCAGAGCACCAACGAAAGGACGCTGGCGGCCATCGGTCGCCATACGGACGCAAAAGCGGTGCTGGCAGCGGCGCGGCGGCTCACGGCGCTCGGCAACGTCCACGTGCATCTTGACCTGATCGCGGGGCTGCCCCATGAGGACATGGCCTCCTTCCGGTGTTCCTTTGATGCGGCGTATTTCGCCTGTCACGTGCTGCAGCTGGGCTTTTTAAAGCTGCTGCATGGCACGGCGCTGCGGGAACATGCGAAAAGCCTTGGTATCCGATTTTCGCAGACACCCCCCTATACGGTGCTGGAAACCGACTGCCTTAGCTTTGAGGAGCTTTCCTGCCTGCAGGAGATCGCGGAGCTGCTGGAGCGTTTGCGCGATCGAGGACGCTTTGCGCTGTCATTGGACTTCCTGCTGAAGCGCCTCCCCTCACCCTTCGATTTCTACTACGGCTTTGCCGATTATTTGCGGTCGGTGGTAGGGAAGGAGGTTCAGCGGATCTCCCAGCGAGATCTGTTCACGCACCTTGCCAAATACGGGGAAGGACTGATTTGCCCCGCAGACGGTGCGACTTTTAAAGAGCTTTTGCGGCAGGATTTCGCAACCTTTGAGGTGCGAAAGCCGCCGATACTTTAAATCTTTGAGAGGAGATATGACATGAAACGAGTGTTGATTACCGGCGGTTCCCGCGGCATTGGCGCGGAAACTGTGCGGACTTTTGCAAAAAACGGTGACCGTGTGGCCTTCTTTTACAGAGAAAATCGCGGGGCAGCAGAGGCGGTGGCGGCCGAAACCGGTGCTGTGGCCATCTGCTGTGACGTAGCCGACCCCACCGCCGTGCGCATCGGTGTTATTGAGGCTGTGGCCGCGCTTGGCGGCGGCATTGAGGTGCTGGTCAATAATGCAGGTGTGGCACACATGGGGCTTTCTCGGGATATGACCGATGCCGAGTGGCGGCACGTCACGGACACCAACCTTTCTGCCGCCTTCTATCTTTCCCGGGAGGTACAGCAATATATGATCCCCTGCGGTTGGGGGCGCATCATCCATATCGGCTCCATGTGGGGCAAGGTAGGCGCCTCCTGCGAGGTGGCTTATTCCGCCGCCAAGGCGGGGCTGCGCGGCCTCACCATGGCGCTGTGCAAGGAGCTTGGTCCCTCCGGCATCACGGTAAATTGCGTCGAGCCCGGCGTCATTGACACCGAAATGAACAGGGCGCTGGACGAGGATACCCGCCGTGAGCTGGCGGAGGCAACCCCGCTATGCCGTATTGGCACTCCCGCCGAGGTGGCCGAAGTCGTGCTGTTCCTTGCCTCCGACGCCGCCTCCTTCATCACCGGGCAGTGCCTGGGCGTGGACGGCGGCTTCGCGGTGTAAACGAAAAGCCGACGGAAATGCGGTTGCATTTCCGTCGGCTTTTTTATGTTGCAATGACCGGGGAATATCAAAGCCCAATCTCTATAGCCCGGCCACCCGTCAGAAAGATGGCCTCCATTGCCTCGTCAGAAAAATCGTGCGCCTCCACATGCAGGAGCTTATCGAGGGTACCCTTTCCCAAGATCTTGACATGGTCGGTCTTGGCGGGGATCAGCTTTTTCTCCTTCAGAGAATGAATGGTCACGGGCTCGTGGCTCTCAAAGTGTGCGGCGAGCGTTTCCAGATTGACAATGGCTCTGTTTCTTTGGTTGCGCCGCATGCCTGCCAGCATACGGAGGTAGGCGGCGATGCTGGGATCGTGCCGGTGACCGTGCCGATGATCTCTGTGCAGCGGTGCTGCGGCGGCGTCGGACACGGGTGCCTCCTCAACGGAGACGGCCTCCCGGGGCGCTGCGACAGAAAGGCGGCGCGCCGCGGCGGCAAAGCTCCAAATGAAGTAGAAGAGCACAATGGCCTCCGCAAGAAGCAGCAGGACGGATATGGCAAGCGGCAGGGCATATGCTGCAGTCAAGGAGATGCCGAGGAAGGAAAGCGGTGCCTCCGGCAGGCGCTTTTTCTGACGGCGCAGCCTTGCGTACAGCAGCGCGGCGGCGGGAATTTCCAAGATCACCACAGCAGAAAGAAATAGGGCGGTCCAAAGCAGTACGTTCAACGGCATAGTTTCATCTCCTTATGCGATAAATTCGGGTTCATTTCCTCCCGTATTTTTATCATAGCAGATTTTTTCTCAGTTGTCAATAGAATAATTCTAAAAAAATTATAGAATTATTAAAAAATTTTTCGACAAAGAAAAGCCACCCGCATATATCTCGCGGGTGGCTTTGGGGTACCGTATAGAGCCGATCAGATCTCGGGGATCACGATCTCGACCTCGCGGCCTGCCTCAGCAGACTTGGCGATACCGTCGATGATGGCCTGGTTGTAGAGGATCTGGCTGGAGGGAACGGGAGCAGTGCCGCCGTTCTTCACAGCGTCGCAGAAGGAGCGGATCTTCTTGTCGAAGAGGCTGTTGCCGCTCTTATCCTCAATAATCGGGATCACGGTCTCGGTCTGCTCGCCGCAAACCTCGTGATAGAGCTTCATGGGGCCGCCAACGGTGCCATTCCAGCACTCGGTGGAGGGGATGCGCAGACCGCCCTTGGTGCCCAGGATGATGGTGTCACCGGGGGTGTCCATGTTCATGGCCCAGGCAATGCGGAAGTCCAGCACGATGCCGCCCTCAAGACGAACGAACGCAGCGGCGAAATCGTCTACCTGGAAGGCCTTGGCGTACTCGGGATGGCCGGTCTTCACGTAGTTGGAGTAGTTGGGATCGGTGCCGAAGAAGGCGGACTTGTAGCCGGAAACCGTCAGGGGCTTGGGATAGCCGATGGCGTTCAGCACCATATCGAGGGAGTAGCATCCGATATCGCCGAGCGCGCCGATGCCGGCGGTCTCGTCGGTGATGAAAGTGGTGCCAAAGGGAGTGGGGATACCGCGACGGCGGCCGCCGCCGGTCTGGATGTAGTAGATCTGGCCGAGGGCGCCGGAGTCAACGATCTTCTTGATCATCTTCATGTTGGCGTCAAGGCGGGGCTGGAAGCCGATGGAGAGGATCTTGCCGCTCTTCTTCTCGGCGCGCATGACCTCAACGGCCTCGTCGAGGGTCACGGTGAAGGGCTTCTCCAGCAGCACGTGCAGGCCTGCGTTCAGTGCATCGATAGCGGGGCCGGCGTGCTGACGGTTGTAGGTGCAGATGGTAACGGCATCAAGGTTCAGGGACTTGTCGGCCAGCATCTCCTTGTGGGAGGCGTAGTCGGTCTTAACACCCTCAACCTCGTGCTTCTCGAAGAAGGCCTTTGCCTTACCGGGAATGAGGTCGCAGCCTGCAACGATCTCCACGTCGGGCTGCTTCTTGAAGGACTTGATGTGGCTGCCGGCGATCCAGCCGCAGCCGATGAAGCCGATACGCAGCTTGCGACTGGTATCGATAACGGTCACCTCTTGGGATTCCTTAAACGCATTCAGATCCTTATCTTCTGCCATGATAAAATTCCTCCTTTATTTGATCGGTTATCAGTAACCGATGGATTTCAGATAGTTGATGCTCTTCTCGATGCTCTCCATGGGCGTGAGACCCATCGAGGGCTTATCCTGCTCCACCACGACCCACTCTGCGCCGGATTCCTCGGCGGCGGTGAGGATCTCGGGGAAGTTCTGAAGTCCCGAGCCCACAGGGCGGAACTCGAAATTGCCGGGGCGCTTGGGAGCCTTTTTCTCAATGCCGATCAGCTCATACATATCCTCGGATTTCTCACCGAAGAAGTCCTTGAGGTGAACGACGGGGCAGCGGCCGGCATACTTGCGGATGTACTGTGCGGGCACCTCGCCGCCAACGTTGACCCAGCAGGTGTCAAGCTCGGTCTGCAGGAGATCGGCGGGAACCTCTTCATAGAGAATATCCAGGGCGTACTTGCCGTCCAGCTTCACGAACTCAAAATCGTGATTGTGGTAGAGCATGGTCATGCCCATGCCCTTGGCGATGGCGGCCAGGGACTTGATGTTTTTGATGACCTCGTCAAAGTTGCCGTTGCCGGGGCGATCC
>SVTA01000035.1 GCA_015064005.1 Oscillospiraceae bacterium | reverse complement strand
ATAATCTGCTGCATGAAGATCGAGGGGATCGACGCCGTTGCGGCAGAGATCAGAATGCAAACGATGGTAATGGGCAGCAGCACGGGAAAGCTCTTGAAGAGCATCCGGATCACCCGCAGCAGCACCCGGGGATTCGCCTTGGGGCGAGGGGACATTTGCTTTTTACTCATTGTCGCCACCTCCCTTGGTTTGCTGCTCATAGATTTCGCGGTAGATCTCGGAGGACTGCATCAGCTCCTCGTGGCGACCCATGGCGCTGATGGCGCCGTTGTCCATCACCAGAATGAGATCCGCGCGCTCCACAGAGGCCACGCGCTGGGCAATGATGATCTTGGTGGTTTCCGGGATATAAGTGGTAAAGCCGGCGCGGATCTGCGCATCGGTCTTGGTGTCCACCGCGCTGGTGGAATCGTCGAGAATCAGAATTTTCGGCTTCTTCAGCAGGGCTCTGGCAATGCAAAGGCGCTGCTTCTGTCCGCCGGAAACGTTGGTGCCGCCCTGCTCAATGTAGGTGTCGTACCCATCGGGGAAGCTCATGACAAATTCATCGGCGGAGGCGAGGCGGCAGGCCTCACGGATCTCCTCATCAGTGGCATTCTCATTGCCCCAACGGAGATTTTCCTTGATGGTACCGGAAAAGAGCAGATTCTTCTGCAGCACCATGGCCACCGCATCGCGCAGGGTCTTTAAGTCATAGCGGCGCACGTCCACGCCGCCCACCCGCACGACACCCTCGGTGGCGTCATAGAGGCGGGGGATCAGCTGCACCAACGAGGTCTTGCCCGCGCCGGTACCGCCAATAATGCCCACGGTCATACCGGAGCGGATATGCAGCTCCACGCCGGAAAGCGCATAGCGCTTTGCCTTGGCGGAATATTTGAAATTCACGTGATCAAAATCAATGGAGCCGTCTGCCACAGCAGTAACGGGATCCTCAGGGTTGGAGAGTGCGGGCGCCTCGTCCAGCACCTCGCAGATGCGCTTCATGGACTCGGCGGACATGGTGAGGATCACGTAGATCATAGAAAGCATCATCAGGGACATCAGCACCTGCATGCCATAGGTGAGCATGGCGGAGATCTGACCCACGTCTACACCGTACTCGCCGTTGATGGCCATTCGGGAGCCCACGATCAGCACGAAGATCATGTTGAAGTACATACAGAACTGCATGATAGGGCGGTTCCAGGCCACAATTCGCTCGGCGCGGGTAAAATCACCCCGGATATTCTCCGCGGCAGTACCGAATTTTTCCTTTTCATGCTCCTCTCGGGAAAAGCCCTTCACCACGCGCATACCGCGCACGTTTTCCTCAATAGACTCGTTGAGGCGGTCGTATTTGCGGAACACGCTCCGGAAGGCGGGCAGCGCCTTCTGGCCTACCGTCCAGAGGCCAAAGCCAAGCACGGGGATCACTACAACAAAGGTCAGCGCAAGGGGGCCTCCCATCACAAAGGACATGATCACGGAGAAGATCAGCATCAGGGGGCTGCGGATGGCGGTACGGATGATCATCATGTAGGACATCTGTACATTCTGCACGTCGGTGGTCATACGGGTCACCAGGGATGAGGTGGAAAATTTATCAATGTTCTCAAAAGAATAGGTTCCAATGCGGTCAAAAAGGTCGTTGCGCACGTTCCGCGCAAAGCCGGCAGAGGCTCTCGCGCAGGTAAAGCCGGCAATGCCGCCGCAGGCAAGGGACATGCAGGCCAGCAGAACCAGCAGCACACCCGTCCGTATCACCTCAGCAAGCTCCGCGTCTGCTTTGATCTTATTCACCAGTTCGGCGGTAATGAACGGGATCATTGTTTCGATGATCGCCTCACCAACGATGAAGATCAGCGTAAGTATGGTAGGCTTTTTGAATTCACGCACGCATTTCAGTAATCGCTTGAACATAAATCCTCCTTTTTGAAATAATTTAGTATTAAACTAATTGAACCTTAATATTGTACCATTTTTTATCATAAAAGTCAAGGGGAAGAATGTAAACAAATCGAAAAAACGTTGGGTGCCGAAGACACCCAACGTTTTTTATCATCCCCGCACCACGCTGATATGCGTCATGCCATAGTATTGCAGCAGCATAGCGGTGCGGGCATCCACCCGCTCACCGCTCATCAACACCGGCACAGCAGGCGGACACGCCACGGTGGGCGACGCACAAATGCGTCCCATCGCTGCCTCCACCGGCACATACTCGGCAGGGGCCAGCACCGCCTCCCGCAAAGAAAGCACGCGCTCCGGCACAGCGGGCGGGGGCGGTGTCACCGCCACACGCGCACCCACGGGCAGCATGTCCACCGCACGCAGTAGCCGTTGCAGATCCGCCTCCGTATTGCAGGGGGAAAGCATCAGCACCAGAAGATCACGGTCAGCAAATTCGCACTCCACACCGCTCCGGCGCAGCACGGCGGCCGCCTCCTCGCCAGAAAGGCCACTCGCGGCGGTCAGAAGCGTCAGCTTCAAAGGCTCGTCACCGCAGAGCAAAAAGCCCTTTTCCAGCAGCTTTTTCCGCACCGTTCGGGCACTTTCGATGGTTTTTTGAAGATTTTCCCGATAATTCTCTGCCAGCACACGGTTGCAAAGGTCAAGCGACTGTAAGATGAGATAGGAGGGGCTGGTGGAGCAAAACAGCGCCAGTGCCTCCCGCCCGCCGTCGAGAAATGCCGCCGGAGCATCCTTTGCCACGTGCAGATAGGCACCGCCGGTGAGCACCGGAAGTGTTTTATGGGCGGAATCGCAGCAAAGCGTGGCGCCCAGCGTCATGGGATGGCGATCCTCCGGCAAAAAGCGCAGATACGCTCCGTGGGCATTGTCTACCAGCAGCGGTACACCAAAACGGCGGCAAACGGTGCTGATTCCGGCAATATCCGCCACGTTGCCCACGTAATCCGGCGAGGTAAGGTAAACGGCGTCGGGACAATGGGCTTTCAGCGCCCTCTCCACCTCATTTGCGGTAATTTCGCACACCGTCAGATGGGTAAACGCACGCGGATAGAGCCACTCCACCTCGATATCCAGCAGCGCGCAGCCGTACACAAAGGCTTTATGCACGTTCCGCGCGGCCAATATGCGGGGACGGCGACCGCGTACCCCTCTGGACACCAGCGCCAGCATGGCCTGTATGGCAGAGGTAGAGCCCTCCGTGGTATAGAAGGTATGGCCGGTACCGAACAGTGCCGTGGCGTTCTTTTCGCTCTCGGCAATGATGCCGTCAGCGTGAGAAAGCACGTCCGCGCCCTCTACCTCAGTGATATCCAGCCGCTCCACGCCCAAGGGGCCGCAGCCCTTATGACCGGGCATGTGCAGACGAGCGGTATCGCCTGCGGCATAGCGCGCTACAAAATCCGCAATCGGCGTTTTCATTGCTTTTCAGCCCTTGCGACCTGCATCATCACGGCACATTCAATGCGCTTTTTGAAAAGCTCGCAGCCGTATTTGTAAACGCCCCGGATATTGCCGGTGGCGTGGTAGCTGTTGGCGGCGCAGCCGCCGGAGCAATAGAGCTTTGCCCAGCAATCCTTGCACTCTTCTCTCGCGTAGGCGTTGCAATGACGGAACTCATCCTGCACAGCGGTATTCTTCACGCCCTGCCACACGTCACCGAGACTGTACTTTTCGTCGCCCACAAACTGATGGCAGGGAAAAAGCTCGCCCCAAGGGGTGACGGCCATATATTCTGTGCCGGAGCCACAGCCCGTAATGCGCTTGTAAATGCAGGGGCCGTTTTTCAGATCCAGCATATAGTGGTAGAAGGTAATGGGTCTGCCCTCCTCTTCCCGCTTCAGCATTTCCTTGGCCAGGATCTCGTACTGCTCAAACACGACGGGCAGATCCTCGTCGGTAAGCGCGTAGGGATCCTCCGGCGGGCACACCACCGGCTCCATGCTGAGCTCGGTAAAGCCAAGGTCAGCCATATGGAGAATGTCGTTGGTGAAATCTGTGTTATTGTGGGTGAAGGTACCGCGCACATAGTAGTTTTTCCCGCCCCGTTTTGCCACTAATTTCTGGAAATTGGGCACAATGGTATCGTAGCTGCCCCGTCCCGCGTAGTCCTTGCGGAAGTGGTCGTTCACTTCCTTTCTGCCGTCGAGGGAAAGCACCACGTTGCTCATTTCCCGATTGAGAAACTCCATGGTTTCATCATCCAGCAGCATGCCGTTGGTGGTAAAGGTGAAGCGGAAGTTCTTGCTTTTTTCCTTTTCAACACTGCGAGCATAGGCCACCAGCTGCTTGACCACGTCGATGTTCATCATGGGCTCGCCACCGAAGAAGTCCACCTCCAGATTCCGTCTGGTGCCGGAATTGGCAATGAGGAAATCGAAGGCCTGTTTGCCCACCTCAAAGCTCATCAGAGCCCGCTCGCCCTGATATTTGCCTTGGCTGGCAAAGCAATAGGAGCAGTTGAGATTGCAGGTGTGCGCCACGTGGAGACAGAGTGCCTTGACCACGTTGCTGTTATTTTTGTATTCATAAGCCAGCTTCTCGTAGGGGTCGTCGGAGAAGAGCTTCCCCGCTGCCTCCAGCGCCGCCACGTCCTCGAGGCAAAGACGGATCTCCTCCTCATTTACGTCCGGCAGGGCGCCGTATTTTTCCAGCATCGCCGAAACGATCTCGTCGGCGGTGTGGCTTTTATACATAGAAATGATATCGTAAGCGACCTCATCCACCGCGTGCACCGAGCCGCTGGCAGTGTCCAGCACGATATTGTATCCGTTTTGCTTGTATTGATGTACCATAATTCTATCCTTTCAAAGATAAAACGCTGCCGAAATGGCAGCGTTTTATGGGAAAACAATCTTATTTATTGTTCTCGCACTGCTGGTTGGCAACGCCGCAAGAGGTCTTGCAGGCAGACTGGCAGGAGGTCTGGCACTCGCCGCAGCCGCCGGTCTTTACGGTGTTCTTGATATCCTTGGTCTCGATGGTAGTGATTCTCTTCATAACAAAATCCTCCTTGGATGAATATACTACGTTCAAATTCTACCACAAAACAGGGGCGGTGTCAAGCAGTATTTGAGATTTTATCAAAAGAAACCGCGTTTTTTTGCTGCAAACTTGACTTTTGCCGCCTCTTATGCTAAACTGAAGGCATCAAGCAAGGAGGCTTTCTCAAAATGTTGACACAAGAAGATATTATGCGCGTGAAGGGCCGCGGCTTTCTCCGCAATCGCGGCACCGACCTGTTTTCCGGCCGCATGCTCGCCGCCGGTACCGTTTTTTGGGCGGAGGACTTTGCCGCCATGGCCGAGCTTGCCCGTCGCTTTGGCAACGGCAAGCTGATCCCCACCAGCCGCCAATGCATTGAGATCCCCGGCATCCCCTTTGAGAAGATCGAGGAGGCCGAGGCCTTTGCCGCCGCACATGGGCTTCAATTCGGCGGAACGGGCGCCAAGGTACGCCCCGTAACGGCCTGCAAGGGCACCACCTGCGTGTTTGGCAACTGCGACACGCAAAAGATCGCCCGCCGTATTCACGAGGCCTTTTATGAGGGCTGGAGCAACGTCAAGCTCCCCCACAAATTCAAAATTTCCGTGGGCGGCTGCCCCAACAGCTGCATCAAGCCCAGCCTCAATGATTTCGGCATTGAAGCCCGCCGTGTGAAAGGTGAGACCTGCTTCACCGTTTATGTAGGCGGCACCTGGGGGCGCACCACCCGCATGGGCACGGCGCTTTCCCGCACCTTTACCGAGGAGGAGCTGCTGCCGCTGCTGGAAAAGGCCCTGCTGTGGTTCCGTGAAAACGGCTTCCAGAAGGAGCGGTTCGGCAAAACCGTTGACCGCGTGGGCATCGAAAGCCTTGAGGCCGCACTCTGCACCGATGACCTTCTCGCCCGTCGTGAGGAGATCCTTGCCGCCGAGCTGAAGGCCAATGCGTAAGCGTCTTTTTCTGCTGTTACTCGCCCTTTGCCTGCTGCCGCTGCCCGCCTGCAGGGGAGAGGAGCCGCCCATTGGCGGCGCCCCACCCTCTCAAGACCGGCTGGAGGGGGCGATCCTCACCGATGCCCTTGGCAACAGTCACTTTGTGGAACGCGGGGCGCGGGTGGTTTCCTGTCATGCCGCCTTTGCGGATTGCTGGCTGCTTGCCGGCGGCACGCTGGTTGGCGTCACGGAGGACGCGGCGGATTACGGTCTTGCCACAGAGGGGCTTTTCATCGTAGGCACGGCGCACGCCGTGGACAGAGAGCGCCTGCTCGCTGCCTCACCCGATTACGTGATCCTCTCTGCGGACGTGACCGCGCATCTGGCACTATCCGAAACGCTTACGGCGCTTCGCATTCCCCATGGGCTGTTTCGCGTGGACAGCTTCGCGGATTACAAGACGCTGATGACCGGCTTCTGTACCGTCACGGGCAGATCGGATCTCTTTGCTCAAAACGTCACCGCACCGGAAAGCCACATTGCGGAGCTCAAGGCAAGCATCCCCTCCACCGCCCCCAAAACCGTGCTGCTGATGCGCGCTCATGCGAACAGCATCAAGGCCAAGCGCGCCGATAACGTGGCAGGGCTGATCCTGCAGGAGCTGGGGCTGCGGAACATCGCGGACGACGTCCCCTCCCTGCTGGAGGAGTTGAGCGCGGAGGCCATCATTCAAGCGGATCCCGATTATATTTTCGTGCTGACCATGGGCAGTGAGGAGGGTGCCCGCGCCTATCTTGCCGCCAACGTGGAAAGCAATCCGGCCTTTGCAGGGTTATCCGCCGTCCGGGAGGGCAGATATCGTGTTCTCCCCAAGGCGCTGTTTCACTATAAGCCCAATGAGAAATGGGACGAAAGCTATGCCTATCTTTATGAGATCATTTTTGCATAAGCCGAAGCACCGCGCCGCGGTGCTTCTTGTGTTGCTTGCGCTGGCTGCGGCAACAGCCTTTTTGCTGGCGCTTTGCCTTGGTTCCACCGCTCTTGACCTTGGCGCGGCACTCCGCGCCTGGCTGGCGGGAGATTACTCGGTGGCCGCCTATCGCATTCTCGTGTACGTTCGCCTGCCCCGGGCACTGGGCGCCCTGCTTTCCGGTGCGGCGCTGGCTGCTGCCGGCGTGCTGATCCAGGCCGTATTGCAAAACCCCATGGCCGCGCCAAACGTCATTGGTGTCAATGCAGGCGCAGGCTTTGTGGCCGTGCTGCTGACCGCCCTGTTCCCCGCCGCCGTAGAGCTTTTGCCCATCGGCGCCTTTCTCGGCGCCCTTGGCACCTGCCTGCTCATCTGGCTCATCGCCTCCACCTCCGGCGCGGGACGCGTAACCGTCACACTGGTTGGCGTGGCGGTGGGCAGTATTCTGACCGCAGGCATCAACGCGGTCAAAACGCTGTTTCCGGATAGTCTTTACGACGTCACCGCCTTTCTGGTGGGCGGCCTTTCGGGAGTAACGTACCGCACCCTGACCCCCGCCTGGTATCTGATCCTTGCAGGGCTGATGCTTTCCCTTTTGTTTGCGCGCCGTGCGGATATCCTGAGCCTTGGAGACGAGGTGGCAGCAGGACTGGGGCTTGCGGTGCGCCGCAGTCGCTTTCTGCTTTTGCTGCTGGCAGCGTTGCTTGCCGGTTCCGCCGTCAGCTTTGCGGGGCTGCTCGGCTTTGTGGGGCTTTTGGTGCCTCATATTCTCCGTCGCTTTACCGGCAACCGCCACCGACTGCTGCTTCCGGCTGCAGCTCTTGGAGGTGGCACGCTGGTGCTGGTAGCCGACACGCTCTCCCGGGTACTGTTTGCCCCCTACGAGCTACCGGTGGGTATTTTGCTGTCGCTTTTGGGCGGCCCCTTCTTCATTCTGCTACTGCTATCGGGAAGGAGGCTGCATCACGATGCTTGAAACTCGGGATCTGACGTTTTCTTACGGCAAAAAAACCGTACTGGAGAAGGTATCGCTCTCCTTCTCACCCGGCACGCTCGTTGGCATTATCGGCCCAAACGGGTGCGGAAAAACCACACTGCTCCGCGCATTGGTCGGGGAAGCCCGCCCTCGTGAGGGAGCCTGTCTTCTGGACGGACGCCCTCTGGAGGAGTGGGGACGCCGTGCCCTTGCCAGGCATCTTTCCTTCTTCCCACAGGCGCGCCCCGTGCCGGATATGACCGTGTCGGAGCTGATGTCCTGCGGCCGCTATCCCTACAGCGCTCCTCTACAACCGCTCTCGCCGGCCGATCGCGAGGTGATCGCGGCAGCGCTGGCGGAAACAGACCTCGCGCCGCTTGCTCACCGCAATCTGCAAACGCTTTCGGGCGGAGAACGGCAGCGGGCGTATCTGGCACTGCTGCTGGCGCAGCAAACGCCCGTGGTGCTGCTGGATGAGCCCTGCGCCCATCTGGATCTGCCCCATCAGCTTTCACTGATGCGCCGCTTGCAGGCGCTGCGGGATGCGGGCAGGTGCGTGGTGACGGTGCTGCACGAGCTCTCATTGGCTCTTGACTTCTGCGACCGCATCGTGGCGCTGGAGGGAGGGCATGTGGTGGCCGATGCTGTACCGGCTGAATTGGTGAAATCCGATACCGTTCCGATGCTTTTTGGCGTTTTGCCGCAAAAAATCGTCACGCCAAGCGGCACCGGTTACCTGCTGCTGCCGCAATAAAATACACCCCCATCTGCACGGAGCTCGTGCAGATGGGGGTGCTTGCGTTTTTGTCTTATTCCTTTACAATGTAGGGGGCCAGCTCCGCAAACAGCTCCTCCGGCTCATCGGTATGGGCGGTGAGGGTGATGGGAGAGAGCAGGTCCAGGCTGAAAATACCCATAATGGACTTGCCGTCCACAACGTATCTGCCGGACTGCAGATCAATATCGATATCGCTCTTGGACACGATGTTTACAAAATCACGCACATCTGCAATGGTGGAAAGACGAATTTTTACGGTGCTCATAATTTTTCTCCTTTTCTGTATTGGGTCAAAAGCCCTTGACACCTTTATTATAGCGGATTCCGGATATTTTGTCAAGGGGCTGGCTACAAGTTTCCAATCGGGAAGGTGAACGCCGTTTTCCTGACTTTATTTTCAAAAAACCCCGTACGGCACTTGACTTTTTGCAAAAATAAGTGTATAATATTATATTGTATACAATTAGATATTTTTCATATTTGTATATAAGATCATTCAAAATTGAAAAAGGAGGTAATTTCGTATGAATCCCATACTTGCTGCCGGTTTCATTGCCGCCGCGCTGGCTCTCGGTGTAGTCATCGGCTTTGCCGTGCGCCGCTTCTTGGCTGAAAAAGCCATCGGCTCCGCCAAGCAAGAAGCAGAGCGCATTGTAGCGGAAGGCACCAAAAAGGCCGAAGCCATCAAGCGTGAAAAGCTGCTGGAAGCTAAGGAAGAGCTGCTGCAAAAGCGCAACGAGCAGGAAAATGAGCTGAAGGAGCGCCGCTCCGAGATCACGCGCACTGAGCGTCGTCTCGCGCAGAAGGAAGAGAATCTGGATCAAAAATCCGAGGCTCTTGAGCGCAAGAATGAGAAGCTGGATCAGAAGCTGCAGGAAAACGATGCCGTACGCGCCAAGATCGAGGAAACGCTGGCACAGCACAAAAAGGTGCTGGAGGATCTGGCCGGACTCACCGCAGAGGAGGCCAAGGAAGAGCTGATCGAGCGCGTGGAGGCTGAGGCCAAGCACGAGTTGGCACAGCGTCTTGACGAGCTGGATGCCCAGTTCAAGGACGAGGCCGAAACCAAGGCTCGCAACATTCTGTCCCTTGCCATTCAGCGCTGCGCTACCGACCACGTTGCCGAGGCAACCATTTCCGTGGTACAGATCCCCAGCGAGGAAATGAAGGGCCGCATCATCGGTCGTGAGGGTCGTAACATTCAGAAGCTGGAGACCCTTACCGGTGTAGAGCTGATCATCGACGATACGCCCGAGGCCATCACCCTTTCCGGCTTTGACCCTGTCCGCCGCGAGGTGGCTCGTCTGACGCTGGAAAAGCTGATTGCTGACGGTCGTATTCACCCCGCCCGCATTGAGGAAACCGTTGAAAAGTGCCGCCGCGAGGTAGAGGCAGTTGTCAAGCAGGCAGGCGAGCGCGCCACCTATGAGGTGGGCATCCCCAACCTGCATCCCGAGCTTGTCAAGCTCCTTGGCCGTCTGCGCTACCGCACCAGCTACGGTCAAAACGTATTGAAGCATTCCATTGAGGTGGCGTTCCTTGCCGGTATTATGGCAGAGGAGCTGGGCGTAGACGCCGCCGCCGCCAAGCGCGCCGGTCTGTTGCACGACATCGGCAAGGCCTTCCCCCACGACGTGGAGGGTACCCACGTAGAGCTTGGCGTAAACGTAGCCCGCAAGTACAAGGAGAGCCGTGAGGTGGTTCACGCCATCGAGGCTCACCACAACGACGTAGAGCCCCAGACCATCATCGCCATTCTGGTGCAGGCAGCAGACGCCATTTCGGCCTCTCGCCCCGGTGCCCGCCGTGAGGATCTGGAGAATTACATCAAGCGTCTCGAAAAGCTGGAGGACATTGCCAAGGGCTTTGAGGGCGTGGAAAAGGCATACGCCATTCAGGCCGGCCGCGAGCTGCGCGTGATGGTGAAGCCGGAGGACGTCACCGACGAGGGCATGAAGTTCATCGCCCGTGAAATGGCCAAGAAGATCCAGGACGAGGTCAAGTACCCCGGCCAGATCAAGGTCAATCTGATCCGCGAGAGCCGCGCCGTGGATTACGCAAAATAAGCGGAAAGCTCACCCCGTTTCCGGGTTTCTCATAAATATTTATAGAGTTTCAAGGCGATTTTCGCGCAGTGCGCTGTAAATAATATGAAGGAAACGGCGCCCAATCTCCCCTCGGAGGTTGGGCGCCGTTTTTATTGGTCAACTTTTCTGTTTTGCCCGATTTTGTTGCGCCAACGGCTTTTTGTCCATTGCGGTTCATATATATTCCTGTTATGATGAAAAGGCGCGAAGTGCGCATACTAACGGCAGCAAGGAGGCGTATGCGATGAAAAAAACAATACGAGACCGCAAGGAAAAAGGCGCGAGACGCAGAATTTTTTATATCCCCCTGCGTTATATTTTCGCGTTTTTGATCACCGTTGCTGCCACACTGCTGGTCATTGGTGCGGTGGTGGCTCTGACCGTCCATTTGCCCTATTTTTATCTACTGGCGCTGGCCACCCAGATCGTCTGTATCGTCACCATTGCCGCCTCCGACGACAATCCCGACTACAAGGTCCCCTGGCTTTTGGTTGTGCTGATCCTGCCCGTTGCCGGCTTTATGCTGTATTTCATGTTCTATTCCCGCAAGCTAAAGCGAAAATATATCAATCGCCTGGCGGCGCTGCGGGAGCGCAGCTATAAGCGGGATGACGAAGTGGCCTTTCGTGCACTGGAGGCAGAAAGCACCACGGCCGCCAACCAGGCAAAGCTGCTGTGCAGCATTGCGGACACCCACCTTTTTACGGGAACAGACACCAGTTATCTTGCCTCCGGCGAGGCCATGCACGAGTCTCTGCTACAGGATCTGCAGCAAGCCAACGCCTTTATATTTATGGAATACTTTATCATTGAGGAGGGCGTCTTTTGGAATTCGATCCTGGAGATCCTGAAGGAGAAGGCTGCAGCCGGTGTGCTGGTGGCGGTGCTGTACGACGATATCGGCTGTATGCGCACCCTCCCCGGAAATTACGCCAAGCGCCTCAAGCGATACGGCATTCATGCCGCCCCCTTTTCCCGCGTACGGGGCAATGCGGACAGCGAATTCAATAACCGCAGCCATCGTAAAATCACGGTGATCGACGGCCACGTCGGCTACACCGGTGGCGTGAACATCGCGGACGAGTATATCAACCGTCGACCGCGCTTCGGCCATTGGAAGGACAGCTGCCTTCGCCTGGAGGGAGAGGCGGTGTTTGAGCTGACCAAGCTTTTCCTCGTGGATTTTGGCATCACCATGCCCTTCCCGCTGCCGCCCCGCTTTGATTGCTTTCCGCCTGTTGAAAAGTGCGCTCGTGGCTTCGTGGTGCCCTTCGGAGACGGCCCCCGCCCCATTTACCCGCGCCGCGTAGCCAAGTCTGCCATCCAGGCCTTGATTGCCTCAGCCAAGCGTTCTGTCACCGTCACCACCCCCTATCTCATCATCGACAACGAGCTCTGCAGCACGCTGGAGCAAGCAGCGCTGCGCGGTGTAGCCGTCAAGATCATTCTCCCTCACATTCCCGATAAGCGCCTCATCTTTTCCATGAGCCGCAGCTATTATCCCCGCCTCCTTTCTGCCGGCGTGGAGGTCTACGAATACGAGCCGGGATTTATTCACGCCAAAAGCTACCTTGCGGACGACACCACCGCCATCATCGGCACCGTCAATCTGGATTATCGCAGTCTTGTGCATCATTTTGAAAACGGCGTGTGGATGTACCGTACCGACGCGGTAGCGGCGTTAAAGGAGGACATGCAAAAAACGCTTGCCGTCAGCATTCCCATCAGAAAGGAAATGCTTCGCATTGGACCCTTGCGCAAATTTCTCCGCTCCATGGTACGGGTTTTTGCACCGTTGCTTTGATATTCCGGCGATATTTTGGCGTGTGCGATTATGAATGATAAGATGAATATTATGAAAAAATATTCATTTTTGATCCATTTACAGCACCCATACCTTTCTGATCGCAGCACGTTTTTTGTCAAATCGCCAAAATAGCCGTTATCCTTGCGCGGCAGAACGCCTTTCCTTGCTGGAGGTCGTGCCAAAATAGCCAAAAAGCGACCCGCCGCCCCCTTGCTTTTGGCTAAAGAAACCAAAATGCAAAATAGTGAAAAAATATTCACATAAGCCCTTGACAAAATCCCTACTTCGTGGTATGATAATGGCATAAATATAACGGCTCTGCCGTCAGACGCCGCAGCGCCCGCTGCTGGCAAGATAAGGAGAATTTGTTATGGCAAAGAAAGAGATCAAAAAGGTAGTACTCGCCTATTCCGGAGGCCTTGATACCTCCATCATCATTCCGTGGCTTAAGGAAAACTACAACAACTGCGAGGTCATCGCCGTTTCCGCTAACGTCGGCCAGGCCGATGAGCTGGAGGGCCTGGAGGAAAAAGCCCTCAAGACCGGCGCCTCCAAGCTGTACGTGTTGGATCTTACCGACGATTACGTTGATAATTACATCATCCCCTGTGTAAAGGCCGGCGCCGTTTATGAGGAGTACCTCCTCGGCACCAGCCACGCCCGCCCCTGCATCGCAAAGGCTCTGGCCGAGATCGCCATTAAGGAGGGCGCCGACGCCGTTTGCCACGGCTGCACCGGCAAGGGCAACGACCAGGTTCGTTTCGAGCTGGCGTTCAAGCATTTCATTCCCGATATGGAGATCATCGCTCCCTGGCGTATTTGGGATATCAAGTCCCGCGAGGAGGAGATCGAGTACGCCGAGGCGCACAACGTACCGCTGAAGATCAACCGCGAAACCAACTACTCCAAGGATAAGAACCTTTGGCACCTGTCCCACGAGGGTCTTGATCTGGAGGATACCGGCAACGAGCCTCAGTACGAGAAGAAGGGATTCCTCGAGATGGGCGTTTCTCCCATCGACGCCCCCGACACCCCCACCTACGTGGAGCTTGATTTTGAGGCCGGCGTACCCGTAGCGCTCGACGGCAAAAAGATGTCCGCCAAGGAGATCATTCTCGCCCTCAACGAGATCGGCGGCAAGAACGGTATCGGTATCCTTGACATCGTGGAGAACCGTCTTGTTGGCATGAAGTGCCGCGGCGTATATGAGACCCCCGGCGGAACCATCCTCTACAAGGCACACAGCGTGCTGGAGAGCGTATGCCTTGATAAGATCACCATGCACGAGAAGCAGAAGCTGGCTGTTACCTTCGCTGAACTGGTTTACAACGGCCAATGGTTCACTCCTCTTCGTGAGGCACTGACCGCCTTCGTTGACAAGACTCAGGAGAAGGTCACCGGTAAGGTGCGCTTGAAGCTCTACAAGGGCAACCTCATCAACGCCGGCGTATGGAGCCCCTACACCCTTTACAGCGAGGAGATCGCCACCTTCGGTGAAAGTGATTACAACCAGAAGGATGCCGACGGCTTCATCAACCTCTTTGGTCTGCCCACCAAGGTGCAGGCTATGGCCAACGCCAGAAACAAGAAATAATCAAGTGACCGGGGCTGCCCAAATTGGACAGCCCCCGGTGTTATTTTTCAAATCACGCAAAGGAGTATTCACATGGCAAAGATGTGGGCCGGCAGAACCGCCGGAAAAACCGAAAAATTAGCCGATGACTTCAATTCCTCTCTGCATTTTGACCGCAGAATGTACCGTCAGGACATCACCGGCAGCGTGGCGCACGCCGCAATGCTGGGAAAGCAGGGCATTATTTCCGCTGAGGAAACCGAGACCTTGATTGCCGGCCTTGGTGAGATCCTTGCGGATCTGGATGCCGGAAAGCTGGCTTTCGACGAATCCTGTGAGGATATCCATATGTTTGTGGAGCAGGAGCTGACCGCCCGCCTCGGCGCCGTAGGCAAAAAGCTCCATACCGCCCGCAGCCGCAACGACCAGGTTGCGCTGGATCTGCGGATGTATCTGCGGGACGAAGTAGATGCCATCACTGACCGCATCGTTCGCCTGATCGAGGTGCTGGTCAAGAAGGCCGACAGCAATAAAACCGTTATCATGCCCGGCTACACTCACATGCAGCGCGCCCAGCCCGTGGTGTTTGCACACCATCTGTTGGCCTATGCCATGATGCTGCTTCGCGACAAGGATCGCTTTACCGATACCCGCGCCCGCATCAATGTTTCGCCCATCGGCTCCTGCGCACTGGCCGGCACCACTTACGATATCGATCGCCATTTTGAGGCCGAGCAGCTGGGCTTTGCCGACGTTTGTCGCAACAGCATGGACGGCGTTTCCGACAGAGATTTTTGCATTGACTTTATGAGCAACTGCGCCACTCTGATGATGCACCTTTCCCGCTTTTCCGAGGAGCTGATCCTGTGGTCCAGCTGGGAGTTCCGCTTCATTGAGATGTCGGATTCCTACACCACCGGCTCCTCCATCATGCCCCAGAAGAAAAACCCGGATATGGCCGAGCTGATCCGCGGTAAGACCGGCCGCGTGTACGGCGATCTGATGGCTCTGCTCACCACCATGAAGGGACTGCCCCTTGCATACAATAAGGATATGCAGGAGGACAAGGAGAGCGTATTTGACGCTACAGATACGGTAAAAATGTGTCTGGATATCATGATCCCCATGATCGACACCATGAACGTACGCGCTGACCGCATGAGAAAGGCCGCCGAGGAGGGCTTTATCAATGCCACGGACCTTGCCGACTATCTGGTGCGCAAGGGATTGCCCTTCCGCGATGCTTACCGCGTTTCCGGCAGTATTGTGGCGGAGTGCATTCAGAATGGCACGGTGCTGGAGGCACTGCCCCTTTCCACCTACCGCAGCTACAGCAATCTTTTTGCCGGTGATCTCTACGATGCCATTGATCTCGCCGCTTGCGTTGCCAAGCGCATTTCCGAGGGCGGCCCCGCGCAGGAATCGGTCAAGGCGCAAATTGCCTACGTAAAAGAGCAGCTGAAGAAATAAGTCACCACCGCTTCATATAAAAAGCAGCCCCTCGCCTCTAAAGGCGAGGGGCTGCGTTTGCGCTATGAAGCAAAAACACCCTCCAAAAGGAGGGTGTTTTTTGTTATGAAAAATCCAATCAGTCTTCTTTTTTCTTCACAACGAAGAACCAGTAGCAGGCAAAGCCGCCCACCAAAACCACAACAACGATCACGATGATCCACCAGGGGAAGGAAGCTTCCTTCTCCAACATGGGAATCTTTTCGGTAATCTTGTGATCACACTTGGAACAGCTTTGAGACTTGGAGCCTTCCTCTTCTGTGGTGGCTTCCTTGTCTACGACCCACTCGCCCATGGTATGACCCTCGGCAGGAGCAAGCTCTGTATTACAAACCGTACAGGTCTGAGCGGTGGTACAGGTTGCAGCGGGACCGGGGGTATGACCGGTAGCTCCAACGATCTCTGCGCCACAAACCGTGCAGGTCTGAGCGGTGGTGCAGGTTGCGGCAGCACCGGGCTGGTGGCCCTTTGCGGGATCCAGCACTTCGCCACAGCCCTCACGGGTGCAGATCTGAGGAGTGGTACAGGTTGCAGCATCACCGGGCTGATGGCCCAGAGCGGCGGTCTCGCCGGTGCTGAACACGGTCTGGCAGGTGGTGCAGGTATAAGTCGTACCACCGGGAAGCACGCAGTTGGGCTCGGTAACAACGCCGGCACCATAAGTATGAATATCAGCGGATGCTACCAGAGTGTTATCTTCGATGTTGGTCTTAACCAAATGGTACTCGGAGTCGTTCGCGTGGCAGTATGCCATCTTGATATCACCGATACCGTGCGCATCATCCTTCACACGGAAAGCAACGGTTGCAAGCAGGCCGCCATTGGTGTAATCACCAATGAAGCTTACGTGAACCTTTTCCATTTCGGGCTGATGATTGGGATAGACCTTGGAATAGACAGTACCGTTGGTGCAGGATACGTATTCCAGCTTGCTGGAGTCGTAAGTCAGCACGTAAATCAGACTGTTAATGCTAAAACCGGATTTTTCGCTTGCTGTTACACTGATTTCTATGATATCATCAGCCTTCACCGTAACAGAAGTGCCGTCCGCCTTGATCGCGGTGGAGGCGGTTGCCTCCACCGTGACAGCGATCTCATTTGCAGCTTCCGATGTAGCACTAATCGATATCGCAGAAAGGGTGACCAGTATAACAACCAAAAGAGCAATGATAATTCTTTTTGGCTGCATATTTACACCTCTATTCGACATTCAATCAGGCCATATCAGAGTCAGCGGGATTGTACGCCAGTGCCATATCGAAGAGATCGGCATAGGTGTAAGTGTAAACGTACTTCTGAGCCAGAATGATCAGGTCCTCGGAAGTAATCACACCGTCAACGTTCACGTCGATGCGAGCGTCGTAGGTGCCGGCAATGATGTGCTCCTTGATGGAAGCAAGGTCCTCAGAAGCGATCACAGCGTCATCGGTGCTATCACCGAGCTTGTAGATCTTGATGGTCTCAGCGTTTACGGTAGCGGTAGCAACGTCGTCCTCGTGGGTGGTCTTGTCGTCAGCAGCGGTCAGGCAGGTGACGGTGCCCAGAGTGATGTTGGTCTCAACAGCAGCCACATCGGTCTCAGCGTCGGAGCGAACAGCACCCTTTACGCGGAAGTAAACGGTTACGAACTCCTGCTCACCATTGAGCTTTACGTCAACCATCTGCTCAGAGCTGTTGTTCTGGTTGAAGCCGTAGAAGGCGATGGTGGTGATGTCACCGACAGCAACACCCTCGTTAGCCTCGGTACCGATGGTGTTCACACGGGTGCCGAAGATGTTCTTAGCGTCAGCACCAAGGTTGTAGCCCATGTAGACCAGCTTGGTGTTGTCGAAGGAAACGTCAACCTTCAGAGAGTAGAAATCAACGTTCGTACCCTTGATGGAGATGGTGTAAGCGATGATGCCATTGTTGACGATCTTAGCGTCAGCATTCCACTTGTTGGTAGCGTTAGCGGAAACGATCACACCCTTGAGAGGAGCGCTTGCCTCCTTGTAGGTGTCGCCACATGCTACGCCATTGTGTACGTTCACGCAGGTGTAAACGTCCATACCGCCAACGGCGATCTGAGCGGCTACGTAATCCTCGTGAGTGGTGTTGAGCTGGTAGTTGTGGCCGGGAGCCTCGATCTTGGAGATGATCTCGGTATCGCTGCAGATGCTGCAGTACTTAGCGCGTACGCCGTCCTCGGTGCAGGACTGGAATACGTCGATCTCGTGGTAATCGTGATGATCCTCAGCCTTGAAGGTCACGGAGCAGTTGATACAGGTGCGCTGAGCCTCAGTCTTGCCGGTGAGCCACTTGCAGGTCAGGGTCATGGGACGGAAATCAGCGGAGGAAACGTGGTGACCCAGAGCGTGGATAACCTCCTCGTCGATCACGTCACCACACTTGGTGCACTCTTTGTACTTAGAGCCGTCTTCAGTACAGGTAGCATCATTGACAATCACTACGTAGTCGTGTACAAGAGCAGCGGCGAAATCAGTACCGTGGTACTCGCCACAGCCATTTGCACAGCCGCGAATGTTCTTGTAGCCGTACAGCGTGCAGTCAGCAGCTCTGTCAGCAATGCCGATCTCTACGCTGAAGTTATGGCCCAGAGCATCGATGCTCTCGGTGTAAACATGGTTGCAGAGAGAGCAGGTGTAGGTGTGTACACCGGGCTGGGTGCAGGTAGCGGGGGTGGTAACCTTTACGTAAGCGGACTCGAGAACACCCTCAACCATAATCTGGTGATTGTGCTTTGCAACGGTGTCACCGCAGCGAGAGCAAACCTTATCCTCGGTGCAGGTAGCCTCGGGAATGTTGTAGTCGTGGCCGAGTGCAGTACCGGGAAGGGTCTCATCCTCGGTTTCGCCACAACGAGAGCAGGTCTTGTGAATTACAGTATCGCTATCGCAGTCAGCATCAGTTCTGCTGGTCTCCTGCATATCGTGGCCGAGCTTCTCGGCGAGCGTCGCGTCACACTCGGTGCAGTTCTGAGTTGCATCGCAGGTAGCGCCGGTACCGGGGGTGTGCACTCTCTTCACAGCGAAGAAGTAGGGCTCGCCACACTCAGCGCACTCGTACCAGCCGTGGTGCAGCAGGTTCACATTCTCGTCGCAGCTACCCCAAGAGGTGGAGTACTCAGCCTCGCTGCTGATAACGCCAAGGGCAATCAGGTCGGCAGCGGTCAGCAGAGTAGCGCCGGAAAGGTCAACGCGACCGGTGGTAGCGTTGTAAACAGCACC